>DATIPC010000099.1:0-56746 GCA_035472395.1 Solirubrobacterales bacterium | reverse complement strand
GGCGAGGAGACCTCGAGCGAGTAGTCGACCAGCAGGTGGTTGAGGTGCTTGGTGACCCGTTCGCAGAGGACGAGGTCGACACCCTCCGGGTGGTCGATGAAGAGGCGCAGCGATTCGGTCCCCGGCTGCTCGATGGCGACCAGGTCCAGCTCTGAGTCGAGCTCGACGAGCTGCTGCTGAATGCTGTCTTTGAGGTCTGTCATACCTGGTTCGGGACGAAAAAAAAGTGGGCCAGGCCCACTTCTCGCTACTGCACTAGGGACAAAAAGCTTGCGGCCAGTATAGCCCGGTGCCGTTGTGGGGGAGCAGGGGTGTCGCTCGCGGGAATTGATGTCGCACGCCCCTTCGGGGCCTTAGCGACTGAGTTGGTGCGCGGCTGCGCCGCGCGGGAGACAGATTGCATTTCGCCGCTTCGCGACATTCCCGCGAGCGACACCCCTGCTCCCCAGCAGGCGCGGGCTAACTTCGGGAGAGGTCAGAGTTGCTGCGGAGTTGGTCCACCTGGGTGAGGATTCGCTCGGCTATCTCGTCCTTCGAGGCCTGCGGGACGGTCGTATCGCCCGCCGCGTCGATCAGCGTCACCGCGTTCTCGGCGCTCTCGAAGCCGATCTCCGGATTCGAGACGTCGTTTAGGACGATCAGGTCGGCGCCCTTGCGCTGGAGCTTCTCACGGGCTCGGTCGATGTTGAGGCCGTTTTCGGCGGCGAAGCCGACGATGGTCTGACCATCGGTCCGGGAAGCGGCTAGGCCGGCGAGGATGTCCTCGGTGGGCTCGAGGTGAAGGTCCAGATCACCCTCGCGCTCGAGCTTGTCGCTTGCGGACTCGGTCGGCCTGAAGTCAGCCGGGGCGGCAGCCATGAAGAGGACGTGGGCTTTGGGGAACTCCGCCTGAGCCGCCTCGGCGAGCTCGGCCGCGGTCTCGACGTCGATGCGGCGGACGCCGGCCGGCTCGGGCAGGGCGACGTTGGCCGCGATCAGGGTGACGTCGGCACCGCGGCGGGCGGCGGCGGCGGCGAGGGCGAGGCCCATGCGGCCGCTGGAGCGGTTGCCGAGGAAGCGCACCGGGTCGATCGGCTCGCGCGTGCCTCCGGCGGTGACCAAGACGCGCAGGCCGTCCCATGGGCGCTCGCCCACAGGCAGCACGGCTTCGAGCCGGGCGAGGAGGTCGGCTGGATCTGGCAGCCGACCCTTGCCGAGCTCGCCGCGTGAGGCAAGCAGGCCCTCGCCTGGCTCGATCACGTCGACGGCGCGCTCGCGCAGGGTTGCCAGGTTCGCCTGCGTTGCGGCGTCCGCGTACATGCGGTCGTTCATCGCTGGCGCGACCAGGCGCGGTGCGGTGCAGGCGAGAAACGAGGTGGTCAGCATCGAGTCCGTCATCCCGGCCGCCAGCTTCGCGATCGTGTTGGCGGAGGCGGGCGCGACCAGCAAGGCGTCGCAGTTGGCGGCGAGGGCGAGGTGGCCGATCGGATCGTGCTCGGGCCGGGGATCGCCGGGAAAGGCGCCGCGCATGGGGTCGCGCTCGAACTCCGAGCTGAGGACGGGAGCGCCGACTATTCCCTCAAAGGAGGCGGCGCCGACGAAGCGCTCAGCGGCCTCGGTCATCACCACCCGTACCCCGTGGCCGGCCAGGGTGGCAAGACGAGCCAGCTCCAGCGACTTGTAAGCGGCGATCCCGCCGCTTACGCCTAGCAGGATTCTGGCCATGTCTCCTCCGGAGAAGAAAGTGGAGCGCTAGGAGCGGTACTCGTATTTGAGCTTGCCCTCGGCAAGCTCCTCCAGCGCCATCGAGAGGTAGTTGCGATCGCCGCGGATCTCGACCATTGGCGGCGGGTACTCGCCGAAGCCGCCCTCACCGAGGTTATGGAAGTAGCTGTTTATCTGGCGCGCTCGCTTCGCCGCAACGACGACCGCGGCGTAGTGCGAGTCGGCGTGGTCGAGGAGCTTGTCTACGCGTGGTTTGATCATTCGGCTGGGGAGTCTAGAGGTAAGCCGACCTCGGCGCGCACGATCCCCTCCAGATCGGCTGCCGCACGCTCCAGATCTGCGTTGACGACCCGGTAGGCAAACTCGTCCTGGGCCGCCAGCTCCTGCTCGGCAACCTCCAATCTGGCATCGATCGCCGCGGCCGAATCGGCGCCCCGGGACTCGAGTCGCTCGCGCAACACGCTGGGGTCGGGCGGTGCGATGAAGACCTGGATCGACTCGCGCATCGCGGCGCGCACCTGGCGCGCTCCCTGCACCTCGATCTCGAGCACGACCGAGTGGCCCGCGTCGAGCCGCTTGCGAACCTCTGAGCGCAGGGTGCCGTAGAGGTTGCCGCTGTAGGTGGCGAACTCGAGGAAGTCTTCGTGCTCGATCCGCCGGTCGAACTCCTCTGGGGTGAGGAAGTGGTAGTCGCGGCCATCGACCTCCCCTTCGCGCGGCTCACGCGTGGTCGCCGAGACCGACAGCTCCAGCCCCGGCACGCGCTCGAGCAGGCCGGAGATCAGGGTCCCCTTGCCGACCCCGCTGGGCCCGGTGATCACGAAGACTTTGGCCATGCGGCCGGGGATACTGAAGGGAGCGCCGGTCGCTAGCGGCGGAGCTGACTGACCAGCTCTGCCCGCTGGCGCTCCGATAGCCCGCCGATCGTCTTCGAAGGCGAGATACGACACTGGTTGAGGATCCGGTTGGTCTTGACCCGGCCGTACTTGGGAACGGCCAGCAGCATGTCGAAGACCTTGGCGGTCATCACATACTCGGGCGGGTCGAGGAGGAGCGCGTGGATGCTCGCCTTGCCCGCTTTCAGGTCCTTCTTCAGCTTGGCGCGGGCGGTGCGGATGTCGTTGGCCCGCTTGAGCGCGTCCATCCGTTGGTCCAACGACCTCTCTGGGGCCGCTGCGGAGGTCTTGACTGGGGCGGGCATGTGGGCGGCGAGTATAGCCGCGGCTCGCGGCCGTGCAAGGTCATCCGACCCGTTTTCTGTCAAATTCACCTAGACCTCGAGTCGAGGTCTAGGTTTGCCCGGCTGCGGATACCGCTCAGAGAGCTCTGCGGCAATGCGGCTTCCCGCCCGCGGATCGCGGAAACTCTCAGTTCCAACCGCAACCAGGGTCGCTCCGGCCACCAGCATTTCAATCGCATCGTCCCCACTGCAAACGCCGCCCATGCCGACGATCGGCAGGCGAATGGAGCTCGCGACTGCCCGAAGCTGCGCCACGGCCACCGCCCGGACCGCGGGCCCGGAGAGACCGCCGTGCCCAGCCGCGATCCCCGGTTTTCCGCTGTGCGCATCGATCGCGCTCGCCTTCAACGTGTTGATCAACGAGATCGCATCAGCCCCCCCCTCCTCCGCCCCGACGGCCACCGCCGCAGGATCGGCAACGTTCGGGGTCAGCTTCACGATCAGCGGCTTGCCGGTCAGTGGCCGCAACGCCTCCAGCAGCGCCAGCGTCTCATCCGGCTGCTCACCCACGATCAGGCCCGAGTGAACGTTGGGACAGGACACGTTCAGCTCAATCGCCGCAACCTCACCCCGCGCGCCCAGAGCCGTAACCATCCGCCCGAAGTCCTCATGCCCAGTTGCCATCACGGAGACGATCAGCGGCACCGGAAGCTCAGCCAACTGGGGCAAATCCTCTGCCAAGAACCCGTCCAAGCCCTTGTTCGGCAGGCCGATCGAGTTGATCATCCCCGCCGGCGTCTCCCAGATCCGCTGCGGCTCGTTCCCGGCTCGCGGCTCCAACGTAATCGTCTTGGACACGAATGCCGAGAACGGGAAATCCTCGAGCAGCCTGTCTCCGTACACGCGTTTCGCAGCTATGGCGTCGAAGGTGCCGGATGCGTTGATGACCGGATGCCGCAACTCGATCCCGCAGAACTCGACCGAGATCGTCGGGCGTGGAGGGAGGACGGGGGTGTCCGTCCGCGCAGCGGCGTCCTGTTTTTCGCACCGCGAACCCCCGGGGAGATCTTCGGCTCCCCTGGCGAAAAACCCAGCAAGGGGACGGACGCCCCCGTCCTCCCCGCACCCTCGCACCACCGGACCGTCGACGCAGAGCCGGATGTAGCCGCCGCCGGCTTTCGGCACCGCGCAACCGAAGCACGCCCCGTACCCGCAGCCCATCGGCGACTCCATCGCCAGCTCACAGGCGACGTCATGGGCTGAGCAGAGCGCAGCGACCGCGTCCAGCATCTGAGGTGGGCCGCAGGCGTAGACAGCGGCGCTGCGTGCGTCGTCGCCTTCGAGCATCGCGGCGAGCAGGTCGGTGACGTAGCCGTGGTGGCCGGCGTGGCCATCGTCGCTGGCGAGTTTCACCTCGCAGCAGTGGAAGAGGTCGTCGAGGCCGCCCGAGTGGGCCTCGTCGCGAAAGCCGAGCAGGACGCGGGCGGGGATGTTGCGCTCGGAGAAGCTGCGACGCAGCAGAGCCAGCGGGGCGATGCCGATGCCACCGCCGACCAGGATCGCCCCAGCTGCATCGGGAGAGAGCTCGCGCGGTGTCGAGAAGGAGTTGCCGAGCGGACCGTTGACCCAGACCCGCTCGCCCGGCTCCAGCGCGCAGAGGCGATCGGTCCCCGGCCCGATCCCCTCGATCAGGAAGTCGAGGCGGGTTCCGCCGGCGGTTGGGTCGGTGTCGGCAACCGAGAAGGCGCGCGGAAGGAAGGGGCGTCCGCCTCGCTCCTCCCAGTGCCGCTCGGTGGCGAGCATGTAGAACTGCCCCGGCAGAGGCTCAGGCCCCTCGGCGTCGAGCAACGAGAAGACGCGGTAGCCACCGGAGGCGTGACTCTCGGTCACCTCGCAGGCCCGGCGCCCCCATGGCGCAAGGGAAGGAATCGAGCCTTCAGGCATCCGCGGAGGCGGAGGAGGCGGCGGCGATGCGGTGGACCTCCTGCAGGGAGAGAACGGCGGCATCGCCCTGCTTCTGGGCGGCGATCGCGCGCACCGCGGCGGTGGCACCGGTCATCGTCGTCACGCAGGGGATCGCGTGGCGGACCGCGGCTGTTCGGATCGCCTGGCCGTCGGCGCGGGCGCCGGAGCCGGTCGGGGTGTTGATCACCAGGTCGCAGCGCCGCTCCCGGATCAGGTCGACGACGTGTGGCGAGCCCTCGCCGACCTTGTTGATCCGCGTAACCGGCACCCCCATCGAGGAGATCGACTGAGCCGTGCCCCCAGTGGCGATCACCTCGAAGCCGAGGTCGTGGAAGCGTGCAGCAAGCTGCGTTGCCGCCGGCTTGTCGGTATCGGTGACGGTGATGAAGACGGTGCCCTCTGTGGGGAGCAGCACACCCGCGGCGGCCTGCGCCTTGGCGAAAGCGGTGGGGAAATCGGCGGCGATCCCCATCACCTCGCCGGTGCTCTTCATCTCCGGGCCGAGCACCGAGTCGACCCCGGCGAAGCGGGCGAAGGGCAGCACCGCCTCCTTGACGCTGACGTGGCCGACCGGCGGCTCGGGCAGATCGAGGTCGGCGAGCCTCTCGCCCAGCATCAGTCGCGCCGCGATCTTCGCCAGTGGGACCCCGGTCGCCTTGGACACGAAGGGCACCGTGCGCGAAGCGCGCGGGTTGGCCTCGATCACGTAGAGCTCGGCGCCGGCGATCCCGTACTGGATGTTGATCAGGCCGATCACGCCCAGCTCCAGCGCGATCCGCTTCGTCGTCGACCGAATCTCCTCCAGCATCTCCTCGCCGATGCTCATCGGCGGGATCACGCAGGCCGAGTCGCCAGAGTGGACGCCGGCTTCCTCTACGTGCTGCATGATGCCGGCGACGTGGACGTCCTCACCGTCGGCGAGCGCGTCGACGTCGATCTCGATCGCGTTCTCGAGGAAGCGGTCGAGCAGCAGCGGGTGCTCTTGGTCGGCCTTTACGTGGGCCTCCAGGTATGCGTTCAGGTCCCCGGTCGAATAACAGATCTCCATCGCCCGGCCACCGAGGACATAGGAGGGGCGAACGAGCAGGGGGAAGCCGACCTCCTCAGCGATCACCGTCGCCTCCTCGGCCGAGAGCGCCGTCCCATAGGGGGGATGCTTGATGTCGAGCCGCCGCAGGAGGGCGCCGAAGCGGCCCCGGTCCTCGGCCAGGTCGATCGCGTCGACGGGGGTTCCGAGCAACGGCACGCCCGCTTCCTCCAAGGCGCGGGCAAGCTTCAGCGGCGTCTGGCCGCCGAACTGGACGATCACGCCCTCAGGTCGCTCCTGCTCGCAGACCGCGAGCACGTCCTCCTCGGTCAACGGCTCGAAGTAGAGGCGGTCGGAGGTGTCGTAGTCGGTGGAGACGGTCTCCGGGTTGCAGTTGACCATCACCGCATCGCGCCCCATCTCACGCGCGGTCATCGCCGCGTGCACGCAGCAGTAGTCGAACTCGATCCCCTGGCCGATCCGGTTCGGGCCGGCACCGAGAATGACGACGGAGTCGCGCTCCCCGCGCCGCACCTCAGAGGCAACCGTGCCGTCGGCGCCGGGACGCTCATGGGCCGAGTAGTAGTAGGGGGTCGCCGCCTCGAACTCGGCGGCGCAGGTGTCGACCGACTTGTAGGCACGGGTGAGACCCTCGGTGCCGTCGCCATCGACGGCAAGGGCGCGCAGCTCGTGCAGGAACCAGCGATCGACCAGGCAGCGCTCGTGCACCGCCTCGACGCCGAGCCCGCGGCGAAAGGCCTCCAGGATCAGGTCGAAGCGCTCGGCGCAGGGCACCGCGATCGCAGCCAGCAGCTCCTCCTCGCCGGCCGGTGGCTCCGCCGCCGCGTCGAGCTCGCGCGAGCGCATCGCCTTGGCGAAGGACTCGCGGAAGGTGCGGCCGATCGCCATTGCCTCGCCGACGCTCTGCATGTGGGTGGAGAGGCGCCCCTCAGCGCCGGGGAACTTCTCGAAGGCGAAACGCGGGACCTTGGTCACCACGTAGTCGATCGTCGGCTCGAAGGAGGCCGGCGTGGCACGGGTGATGTCGTTGGGGATCTCCTCCAGCGCGTAGCCAACCGCCAGCTTCGCCGCCATCTTGGCAATCGGGAACCCGGTCGCCTTCGAGGCCAGCGCCGAGGAGCGCGAGACGCGCGGATTCATCTCGATCACGACGATCTCGCCGTCCTCGGGGTTGACGCCAAACTGGACATTGGAGCCGCCCGTCTCCACCCCGATCGCGCGAATCACCGCGATCGCCTGGTCGCGCAGCTCCTGGTAGAGCGAGTCGGTCAGCGTTTGGGCGGGCGCAACGGTGACCGAGTCGCCGGTGTGGACCCCCATCGGGTCGACGTTCTCGATCGAGCAGATGATCACGACGTTGTCGTTGCGGTCGCGCATCACCTCGAGCTCGAACTCGCCCCAGCCCAATACCGACTCCTCGACCAGCACCTGGTTGATCGGGCTGGCGGCGAGACCCTCGGAGACGACCTGGCGCAGCTCGGTCTCGGTCCCCCCCACGCCGCCCCCCTGGCCGCCCATCGTGAAGGCGGGCCGGACGATCGCCGGCAGCGTGATCTTGCCTTCGGCGAGCGCCCCCTCGACCTCGCCGAGGGTCTCGACCGTGATCGACCACGGAATCCGCAGGCCCGCCTCGGTCATCGTGCGGCGAAACTCCTCGCGATCCTCCGCACGCCGGATCGCGTCGGCGTCGGCGCCGATCAGCTCGACCCCGAAGCGCTCCAGAGTGCCGTCATCGTGCAGCGCCATCGCCAGGTTGAGCGCGGTCTGGCCGCCCAGCGTCGGCAGCAGCGCGTCGGGGCGCTCCTTCTCGATGATCCGGGTCAGCGGGCCCGGTAGCAGTGGCTCGATGTAGGTAGCGGTCGCGAACTCGGGGTCGGTCATGATCGTCGCCGGGTTGGAGTTGACGAGGATGACCTCATAGCCCTCCTCGAGCAGCACCTTGCAGGCCTGCACGCCGGAGTAGTCGAACTCGGCGGCCTGCCCGATCACGATCGGCCCCGAGCCGACCAGGAGGATCTTCTCGATGTCGGTGCGCCTAGGCATGCGCCAACTCGAGGAAGGAGTCGAAGAGGTGTCTCGCATCGTGAGGACCCGGACCGGCCTCGGGGTGGTACTGGACGGTCGCCCCGGCGACCTCGCGGAGGACGAGGCCCTCGACCGTGCGGTCGTAGAGGTTTATGTGGGAGAGCTCGGCGACGCCGAAGTCGGTCTCCCAGCGAACCGGCTCATCGGCCTCGATCCGTGGCTCACCGCCTGGTCCTCGCACCGCGAAGCCGTGGTTCTGCGAGGTGATCTCGATCCGCCCGCTGGCCAGCTCCTTGACCGGATGGTTGGCGCCGCGGTGGCCGAAGGGGAGCTTGTAGGTCTCGAGGCCGACCGCGCGGCAGAGCAACTGGTGGCCGAGGCAAATTCCGAACACCGGCTTCACCCCAACCAGCTCGCGAACCGTCTCGACGACGTAGCCGAGAGCACCGGGGTCGCCAGGGCCGTTTGCGAGGAAGACGACGTCGGGCTCCTCCGCCAGCACTTCTGCCGCCGAGGAGGCGCAGGGCAGCAGGGTGAGGCGGCAACCGCGCTCACGCAGCTCGCGGACGATGTTCAACTTCACCCCGGTGTCGATCCCGACCACGTGCGGCCCGCTGCCCTCGAAGCGCACCGGCTCGGGCGGCGTCACGGTGCGGGCCAGATCGGCACCGTCCATCGAGGGCTCGGCGGCAACCTGCTCGCGGGCCTCGACCTCCGTCGTCTCGGCCGCGAAGATGCCGCCGCGCATCGCGCCGCGGTCGCGAATGTGGCGGACCAGCGCCCGCGTGTCGACGCCGCCGATCCCCGGCACGCCGCAATCGGCGAGCCAGTCGAGCCAACCGCCCTCGGCGGTGGCAACGTCCTCGCGGTTCTTCGGATCGCGCATCACCACGCCGCGGGCGTGAATCCGGTCAGACTCCATCGCTTCGGCAGAGACGCCGTAGTTGCCGATCAGCGGGTAGGTGAAGATGATGATCTGGCCGGCGTAGGAGGGGTCGGTGACCGACTCCTGGTAGCCGGTCATCGCGGTGTTGAAGACAACCTCGCCGGTGATCTCGCCGGTATGCCCACAGAGCTCTCCGTCGAAGCGGGTCCCGTCCTCGAGCAGGATGTAGCCAGCTCTCACGTTGCGACTCCCAGGCTGAAGCTGCGCAGCCGGTAGGCGACCTGGCCGCCAGCCACCGTCATCAGCACGCGGCCGGTCAGCCTGCGGCCCGCGCACCAGGAGTTCTGCGAGCGACTCTCGTAGCCCTCCTCGCCCACCGTCCACTCGGCGGCCAGGTCGCAGAGGGCGACGTTTGCCTCGCTGCCAGGGGCGAGGGTCGGCCGCTCCAGGTCGAAGGGGGCGGCACCGCCCGCCATCCGCTCAACCAGCAGTCCGAGGTCGATGACGCCGGGGATGACCAGCTCCGTGTGCAGGGAGGCGAAGGCCGTCTCCAACCCGGTCACGCCCATCGCCGCCTGCTCGAACGGGACCTCCTTTTCCTCCGCCGCGTGCGGGGCGTGGTCGGTGGCGATGCACTCGATCGTACCGTCGCGGAGACCCTCGATCAGCGCCCGCCGGTCCGCCTCGGAGCGCAACGGCGGGTTCATCTTGTAGCGGCGCGGGTCGAGGCTGCGCACCTCCTCGTCCGTCAGGCAGAGGTGGTGCGGACTCGCCTCGCAGCTGATCCGCACCCCGCCGGCCTTGGCCGCGCGCACCGCCTCGACCGACTCGGCCGCGGAGAGGTGCTGGACGTGGATCTGCCCCTCCTCGTAACCGGCCAGCGCCGCGTCGCGGGCGATCATCGTCGACTCCGAGACCGAGGGGACACCGGCAAGGCCAAGCGCGGCGGAAACCGGGCCCTCGTGCATGACACCGTCGCCAGAGAGCTCGGGGTCCTCCTCGTGGAGGGCGATGGTGCCGCCGCAGAGGCGCTGGTACTGGAGGGCACGGCGCAGAACGCGGGCGTTGGCGATCGGCAGGCCGTCGTCGCTGAAACCGACCGCGCCTGCGTCGCGGATCGCCCCCATCTCGGTCAGCTCCTCGCCCTCCATGCCCCGCGTGACGGTGGCCAGGAAGCCGACCGGGACAGATGCCCCTTCGCGGGCCGCCTCGCGCAGCGCCTCGATGTCCGCCGGCGTGCTGACCGGAGGATCGGTGTTGGCCATCGCGAGGATTCCGCAGTAGCCGCCGGCGGCGGCGGCGCGACTCCCGGTTTCGAGATCCTCCTTGTGCTCCTGGCCGGGGGTCCGCAGGTGGACGTGCGGATCGAAGAAAGCGGGGAAGGCGTGCAGGCCCTCGGCATCGATCTCCTCCAGGCCGTCGCTGACGATGGCGCCGGGGGCGGCCAGCTCGGCGATGCGGCCGGCCTGGATGACGACGTCGTGAACACCGTCGATGCCGGCAACCGGGTCGAGCACGCTGGCGCGGCGCAGGACCAGGTCGGCGCTCTCACCGGAGCGCATATCGAGCGCCTCTGCGATGTTCACGCCGGCTGTCCGATCGGGGTCGGGCTCTGCTCGTCGCCGGCAGCGGCTGGAGCCGGCTGCTCGCCGCCGGCTGCCAGCAGCTCGTAGAGGATCGCCATCCGGACCACCAGGCCAGAGGCAACCTGCTCGGAGATCAGCGACTGCGGCGAGTCGATCGCCTCACCGGAGAGCTCGACGCCGCGGTTGACCGGGCCCGGATGCATCAGCAGCTGGCGCGGGCCAAGGCGCCGCGAGTCGATCTGAAAGCGGGCCGCGTATTCGCGGATCGAAGGCACGAAGCTCTCGTTCATCCGCTCCCGCTGCAGCCGCAGCGCGTAGACCACGTCGGCCTCGCCGAGGCGATCCAACGAGTGGGAGACCTCGCAACCCAGCTGCTCGATCCCGCGCGGGAGCAGGGCCGGCGGCCCGCAGACCGTCACCTCCGCCCCCATCGCCTGGAAGGCGGCGAGGTTGGAGCGGGCGACGCGGCTGTGGAGGACGTCGCCTACGATCCAGATCCGTTTGCCCTGCAGCGAGTCGAGCCGGCGCCGCAAGGTGAAGAGGTCGAGCAGCGCCTGACTGGGGTGCTCGTGCTTGCCGTCGCCGGCGTTGACCACCGCCGCCTCACCCCACTCGGCTACGAGCTGCGCGGCGCCGGCGTAGGGGTGGCGGATCACGATCGCCGCCGGGTCGTAGGCGGAGAGGGTCGCGACTGTGTCCTTCAGGGACTCGCCCTTGTCGACCGAGGAGCCGGCCGACTTGATCGAGATCAGGTCTGCCGAGAGACGCTTGGCGGCAAGCTCGAAGGATGCGCTGGTGCGGGTGCTCGACTCGTAGAAGAGGCTGACCACGGTGCGGCCGCGCAGGGTCGGCACCTTCTTGATGTCCCTGCGACCGACCTCGGCAAAGCTCTCGGCCCGATCGAGAATCGCCTCGATCTCCTCGCGAGAGAGATGCTCGACCGCCAGCAGGTGCTTCATGGCGCCACCGCCCTCACAACATCGCCTCCGCGGTCTGGGACTCGGAGATCGTCACCTGGTCGACTTCGTCGGTCTCCTCGAGTCGCACGTTGACCCGCTCGCCGCGGGCGGTAGGGAGGTTCTTGCCGACGTAGTCGGGACGGATCGGCAGCTCGCGGTGGCCACGGTCGCAGAGCACCGCCAGCTGCACCCGCTGGGGGCGGCCGTAGTCAAAGAGGGCGTCGATCGCGGCGCGCACGGTGCGGCCGGTAAAAAGCACGTCGTCGACCAGGACGAGGGTACGGCCGGCGAGATCGAAATCGACGTGGGAGGCGTGGACGACCGGCTGAGGGGCAAGCGTCTTGGCGCCGACGTCGTCGCGGTAGAAGGAGATGTCGAGGTCGCCGATCGGCGTCTCGGCCTCGGTCAGCTCACCGATCAGGGCGTGGAGACGACGGGCAATCACAGCCCCCCGCGTGTGGATGCCGACGATTGCGAGTCGCTCGGGCTCCGGATTGCCCTCGGCGATCTCGTGGGCGATCCGCCGCAGCGTTCGCCTCAAGTCGTCGCGCTCGAGCACGATCGTCTCGCTCACTTCGTTGCTCCTTCCTGGCCTCTCGGGACCGGGTTAAAGGACGGCCTCAGAGTAGCAGCGTGGGGGGACGCGTGGGGGTCATCTCGGAGGTGCCTATCACCGCCTGACGGCGGTGAAATCTGGACCCTTCGGGGGAGAAACACTCCGCGGTGCCGGGGGAGGCACTCCGAGTCGACCCCCACGCGTCCTCTACGTGCAAGCCCTTCACCTGGAAGCTGCTCAGGACGGTTCCTCGTCTCTTTCCCTTGCTCCATTTTGGACGAGATGGGGTTCTCCGCGCTCTGGGAGCGGTATCTCTACTTGGTCGAAGTCTCGGGGAGCGACCGAGGGCTCGAAGACCTCCTTTGCCTCGTCGAGGACCTTGCCCACGTGGTAGCGGGAGGAGATGTGGACTAGGGCTAGGAGCTTTACTTCGGCCTCACGGGCTACGGCGGCGGCCTGGCCCACCGTGGAGTGGCCGGTGTCGGCCGCTCGCTGGGCCTCCTCCTCGGCGAAGCTGGCGTCGTGGACGAGCAGCTCCGCCCCGCGCGCGGCCTCCACCGTCGCCCGGCAGGGCGCCGTATCGCCGGTGATGACCACGGTGCGGCCGGGGCGCGAGTCGCCCATCACCTCGCCGGGCTGAACGGGCCCTGAGCTGCCCTCGACCGCCTCGCCCCTCTGCAGGGCCGCGAAGTCGGGGCCTTCCTCGACGCCGAGTCGCTTCGCCGCTTCGGGGTCGAAGCGACCCGGTCGCTCTGCCTCGACCAGGGCGTAGCCAAAAGCGCGCACGCTGTGCTCGACCGGGAAGGCGCGCACCTCGGCGCCGTCGCGAGGTACGGCGTCGCCGGCGTCCAGTTCGACCAGCTCGAGCTTGTAGCCGACCCTGCCGATCACCCGTGCCAGGCTCTGAAAGAGATCGCGCAGGCCGCGCGGCCCGTAGACGGTGAGCGGCTTCTCGCGCTCGGTCAGGTCGTAGGTTTTCAGCAGCCCCGGCAGACCGAGGAAGTGATCGGCGTGGAAGTGGGTGAAGTAGATCTCGTCTACCTGGACCAGCCCCAGCGAGCGCTGCATCTGGCGCTGGGTCCCCTCGCCGCAGTCGAACAGCAACCGATCCCCGCCACGCGCCACGAGCACGCTCGCGGTCGAGCGCCGCGCCGAGGGCACGGCGCCGCCCGTGCCGAGGAAGGCAACCGAGAGGTCCATGGCCGCGAGCCTACGCGAAGCCGTGCGGCAAGTTCGGCGCCGGATAAGCTGGTTGGCGAGCGCCCGTAGCTCAGCTGGATAGAGCGCTAGCCTCCGGAGCTAGAGGTCACAGGTTCGAATCCTGTCGGGCGCGCTAAGTCCGGAATCGCTCGCGCTGCCAAACGAGTTCAGCGCCGCACCGACGGATCCAATGTGACTATTCGCTCAGCTTACGGTGAGCGGATCACAGAGAACACACCCAACTCCTTGAGTATTCGGCGTGGATCTGTATAGGGTCGTGCCGTATGAAAACTCAGAGTGACCCGCCGGGCAATGTGAACTGGGAGATGTTGGCTCGCGCCGAAACCCCCCAGCTCCGCGTGTCTATCCTCGAGGTGCTGTCGATCGACGGTGGGCGAACTCTGGCTCCGAACGAGCTGGCATATGAGCTGCAGACCCCCCTTACCACCGTTAACCATCACGCAACAACTTTGGTTAGGGCCGGAATACTCCGGCTCGCGCACGAACGTCAGGTAAGGGGCACGATGGAGCACTTCTACTGCTCCGCGGAGCACACTGCGGAGGATCTCTTCGAGAGACTCTGAGACCGGGTGCCTCTGTCGCCGTTCCTGGCGATAGGTTGCGGTTATGAGCGCTGGAACGGATACTCGCCCGCCGCGGGGGGCGATCGTGGTGATTGCGATAGGGCTCCTCGCCACCCTCGCAGCAGCCCTCTTGAGCACCGACGCCTCCACTGGCAGCGCGGCGGAACTGTTCTGGGAAGCGAAGACGCCGTTGCCGGACTCGAAAACGGCGCCGATCCCGGGCGGCGGTGCGATGCGGATCTCCGAAGCCGGGATCCGCACCACCGAAACGAACATCAGCGGTTACAGGCTTTTCCGTGTCACCGGGAAGCTCACGATCGACGCCGGCTCAGCGATCGGGCACGGGCGGCTGCGCTGCGCAACGCGGGTGCCCGGCAACGCAATCGTCGCCCACACCCCCGGCAGCCGCGCCTCCTACCCACGCTCGAGCAGCGGCGAAAACCTGATCAAGCAGGACGTACCGGAAGTGGTCCTGGTCGAGTTCAACTCGCACGGCACCGACCTTGCCGTTCTCGGCCTGAGCGACGCGTTCGACACCTTCACCGATCAGCCCGGGGTGGTCGTCAGCTGGTCCCCCTACCGCAAGGGAGTCCAGGAGTGGCAATGGGGACTGCCCGCCGGACGACCGGCGAAGCCGCTCGAGCTCGGGTTCGCCTCCTTCTGGCGCAGCACCGGCACCCCCGCGGCACGCATTTCCTGCACCGCCGAGACCGGCGCCGGCAAGGCAACGGTTCGCACCGCCGGAACGCTCCCCGATGTGGGACGTGCCGGTAGTTGACCGTCACTATGGGTGGATAAGTACCGGCGCGTCTAGGGAGCAACGAGGAGTTCTGGGCCCTCGATCCCTTTGCCGACTTTGTTCAGCTTTGGGTTGGCGGGGGCGCCCTCCATCCGCGCAGCCGGCAGTGGCGCGCACATCGCGATCGCGTCCTCGACCTCCAAGTCGGGGCGCAGCCAGGCGGTCTCGGCCTCGGGGCTGGGGAGTATCGCCGGCATCCGGTCGTGCACCTTGGCAACGACCTCGTTCGGCGTCGTGGTAACGATCGTGCAGCTGTAGAGCCAGCCGTCCTCGAAACCACGGTCCTCCTCGTCCTCCCACTCCTTACGAGTGCAGATGCCGGCGAAGGCAAAGGGCTCGCCGCCGTCGACGGTGAAGCGCCAGGGCTGGCGCGGCTGCTTCGGGTCCTCCGCCACCATCCACTCGTAGAAGCCGTCGGCGACGATCAGGCAACGGTGGCGGAACTTGCCAACCAGCGGCGAGTAGGCGCGGCTGGAGGTGAGGTTCTCGGTTTTGGCGTTGATCATCCGGTAGCCGACCTTGAGGTCCTTGGCCCAACGTGGCACCAGGCCCCAGCGCATCAGCCTCGCTTCGCGCTCGCCCCGAGCCGCCTCCTCGGGGTCAGGCGAGGAGCGCACCGTCAGCACCTCCTGGGTCGGTGCCACATTGAAGCGGCCCAGCCCCGACTCGGCCTTCTTGGCCCGCTCGGCCGTGGGCGGCGGCGACTCGCCGGAGGAGTTCCGCTCCAGCGAGCGTTCCAGCTCGACCTGGAAGCGGTCGGCAATCGTCTTCGTGTCCTTTGCCGTGACCGTGAAGCGTCCGCACATATCTAGGCGGACACCCTTGCAGGCCGCGCCTCAGGATGCCCCTGGTACCACTCGAGGGTGCGGCGCAGACCGTCCTCGAGCCCGACTTCAGGCCGCCAGCCGGTCAGGTCGCGGAGCTTGGTCGAATCGACGAACTGCCGATCGATCTCACCGTCGGGGCTACCCACTCCCTGGAAATCGGGCTCGATGCCGCTGCCGGCCGCCGCGGCGATCAGCTCGACCACCTTACGCACCGAGTGAGGGCGCTCGCCACCGGCGTTGAAGGCCTCCCCCGCCGCTCCCTTCTCGAGCGCCCCGGCGATCGCGAGGTAGGCGGACACGGCGTCGTCGACGTGGAGGAAATCGCGCTCGGGGCTGCCGTCGGAGCGGATCAGCGGCGGCCGACCCTCGAGCACGGCGACGACCGTCTCCGGGATCAGGCGGGAGAAATTGAGGTCGCCGCCACCGTAGACGTTGGCGAAACGGGTCACCGCAAGCGGCACTCCGTACGCCGTCGCATAGCTGCGCGCGATCACGTCGGCTGCAGCCTTGCTGGCGTCGTAGGGATAGGCGGCGAGCAGCGGGAAGTCCTCACGGTAGGGCAGCTCGGGGCTCGAGCCGTAGGCCTTGTCGGAGGAGGCGAAGACGACCCGCTCCACCTGATGAGCGCGGCAGGCCTCGAAGACGTTCCAGGCGCCGCGCACGTTCACCTCGAACGTTTCCAGTGGCGATTCGCGGGCGACGCCGACGATCGTCTGGGCGGCCAGGTGAAAGACGGAGTCCGAGCCCACGACGGCCTCCGCAACCGCCTCGGCGTCGCAGAGGTCGGCCTCGAACAGCTCGACCTCGTCGCGGATCCCAAGCAGGTCGAGACCGGAGCGACGTTCGCCGCCGACATCGGCGAGGCGCGGCGCCGGCCGGTCCAGCACCCGCACCGCCTCGCCGCGCGCCAGCAGCGCCCGCGCCAGGTGCGAGCCGACGAAGCCGTGGGCACCACTGACCAGCGCTCGGCTCACTGCTTTACCCCCGCCGCCACAGCTGCGCTCCAGGGCGCTTCGCCACTGACCCAGAGATCGTTGAGCACGACGGCGTCCTTGTAGGTGTCCATGCAGTCCCAGAAGCCCTCGTGGCGGTGCGCCCGCAGCTGACCCTCACCTGCCAACCGGGACAGCGGCTCGCGCTCCAGCACGCTGTCCTCGTCGAAGTACTCGAGAGCTCCCGGCTCGAAGCAGAAGAAGCCGCCGTTGATCCAGTGCTCGCTGCGCGGCTTCTCGTCAAAGCCCTCGACCCGCCCGCCCGCGCCCAACTTCGCCACCCCCCACTGCAGGTGTGGCCGCACCACGGTCATCGTCGCCAACCCACCGTGCTCGTGGTGGAAGTCGAGCAGCGCATCGAGGTCGATGTCGGCGACGCCGTCGGCATAGGTAGCGCAGAAGGTGCCGTCATCGAGGCGGTCGGCGAGACGCGCGAGCCTGCCGCCGGTGGGAGTGTCGACACCGGTGTCGATGCACTCGACTGCGACCCCCCGGGGCCACGGCTCGTCGGCCACGAACTCGGCTACTGCCTCGCCCAGGTAGCCGGTGGCGAGCAGGAAGCGTTCGAAGCCCTGCGCCGCGTAGATCCCGATCACGTGCCAGAGGATCGGCCGGCCGCCGATCTCGACCAAAGCCTTGGGCACAGACTCGGCCCGCTCGCGCAGCCGCGTGCCGCGCCCGCCACAGAGGATGACCACCGGTGGATTCATCTTCTGACGCCTTTATGACCCTATGGGGTCATCAACGCGACAGATCAGCCGCCGGCGACCGCGGGCAGGATGGTTACGTCGTCGCCCTCGGCGATTGCGGTGTCGAGCCCCTGCTGGAAGCGGATGTCCTCGCCGCTGACGTAGACGTTGACGAAGCGGCGCAGATCGCCGTCCTGGGTGATCCGCTCGCGCAGATCGCCGTAGGCGTCGAAGACCGCGTCGAGCACCTCGCCTACGGTCGCACCGGCGACCTCGACCTCAGCCTCCCCCCCCGTGGCGGCACGCAGCTGGGTCGGGATCTTCACGGTGACTGCCATGGTGGCCACTAGGCGACTACCTCCTGCTGGTGTTCGAACTCGGAATCGAAGCTGTCGAGATCGGGGTCGATCTCGTGCATGCGGAAACTATCGCGAGCTGCGTCCAGGGTCTTCAATCCCTCGCCGGTGATGTAGAGGACGACCCGCTCGCCGGCGGCTATGTCGCCCCTCTCGGCCAGCTTCGACAAAACGCCGATCGTCACCCCGCCCGCGGTCTCGGTGAAGATGCCGGTCGTCTCGGCCAGCAAGCGGATGCCGGCTCGGATCTCCTCGTCGGTGACCGAGTCGATCGCGCCGCCGGTGCGGCGCGCCTGCTCCAGCGCGTAAGGCCCATCCGCCGGGTCGCCGATCGCCAGGCTTTTGGCGATCGTCTCCGGCTTCTGCGGCCGGCACACGTCCCAGCCTTCGGCGAAGGCCGTCGCCACTGGGCTGCAGCCGAGCGCCTGGGCTCCGTTGAAGACGGGCTGAGTGCCTTCGACCAGTCCCAGGTCGAGCCACTCCTGGAAGCCGCGGCCGACCTTGGTGAAGAGCGAGCCGGAGGCAATCGGACAGACAACCCGGTCGGGCAGCTCCCAGCCGAGCTGCTCAGCCGTCTCGTAGGCGAGCGTCTTCGAGCCCTCGGCGTAGTAGGGGCGCAGGTTGACGTTGACGAAGGCCCAGGGGCGGGTTTCGGCGAGCTGCGTGCAGAGCCGGTTGACGTCGTCGTAGTTGCCGCGGACGCCGACCAGGTTGGTGCCGTAGATGCCGGTGGCGAGCAGCTTCTGCTCCTCCAGGTTGGCCGGGACGAGGACGTAGGACTCGAGGCCGGCCGCGGCCGCGTGGGCGGCGACCGCATTTGCGAGATTGCCGGTCGAGGCGCAGGCGACCGTCTCGAAACCCAGCTCCCGTGCCTTCGCGACCGCGACGGCGACCACCCTGTCCTTGAAGGAGTGAGTCGGGTTGGCGGCGTCGTTCTTGACCCAGACCTCGGCGTCGAGGCCGAGCCGCTCCGCCAACCGATCGGCGCGCAGCAGCGGCGTCAAACCGGGCTCGAGCGGATCCCCCGGACGCCCGGTGAAAGGGAGGAAGTCGGCGTAGCGCCAGATTCCCTGCGATCCTGCCTGGATCCGGCGCTTTGCCTCGGCGGGGTCCAGCCCCGAGTGGTCATAGGCGACTTCCAGCGGGCCGAAACAGTTCTCGCAGGCGTAGCTGGCACCCAGCTCGTAGGTCGCCCCACACTCCTTGCACTTCAAGCTCTCGACTGACATCCGATCTACCTCTTCCTTTGCCTAGAAAAAACCTCCGCCTTGTGGGGCAGAGGTCCGATCGGACGCCTCCCCACATCTTCCAGGTCCCGGACCATCCCGGGCAACCTGCTGGAGTTGGCACCTCCCCTCAGACCAATGGTCCAAGGTGGTTGCCGGGGCTTCTGCGGGCCAGTCCCTCCACCCCTCTAGATGTGGCGCTTATGTACGCAAGGAAGGGTACCATCACCTGCCATGCCCGACGAGACAGTGAGCCCGAGCGATGCCGAACCTCCCGAAACCACGGTTACGACGGGCTGGCCGGCGCGACGCGCTCTCCTCCGCTGCGCCCCAAGCTGAGCCGCAGACGCCCAACGTCGAGCAGATCGACTCCTCCGGCCTGCGCTGGGTCAACATCGAGCGCCCCGGCGCCCTCGAGCGAGGCTGGCTGGAGGAAAACTTCGACTTTCACGCGCTCGACCTCGAGGACGTCCTCTCGCGCAACCAGCGGCCGAAGATAGATGTCTACGACGACTACCTCTTCATCGTCCTCCACTTCCCGATCTTCGACCCGGCCGCCGGCCGCCTCGGGACCGGCGAGCTCGACCTCTTCGTCGGCCCCGGCTACGTGGTGACGATCCCCAACCAGCCACTGCAGCCGGTCGAGTACCTGTTCGAGCGCTGCCGGGCCAAGGAGGAGATGCGCGAACAGCTCTTCTCGCGCGGCTCCGGCTACCTGCTCTACCGCCTGGTCGACGACAGCTTCGACTACTGCTTCCCGATGCTGCGCAAGATCGGCAACAAGCTCGACGCGCTCGAGGACGACATCTTCGAGGGCCGCTCGGAGGAGGTCGTGCGCGACATCTCCAACGTCAAGCAGGAGATCATCAACTTCCGCAAGGTGATCCGGCCGCAGCGACCGGTGCTGCGCGACCTGGAGAAGGTCAAGCAGCGCTACCTGGCGACCGACCTCGACCTGGAGATCTACTTCGACGACATCGTCGACGCCCACGAGCGGATCTGGGACATGCTCGAGAACTACAAGGAGGTGGTCGACTCCCTGGCCGAGACCAACGAGTCGGTGATCTCGCACCGGGTCAACGACATCCTCCGCGTCCTCACCTCGATCAGCGTCATCGTCCTGCCGCTGACCCTGCTGGCGAGCATCTGGGGGATGAACTCGCGCGTGCCCGGCGAGCAGAGCATCACCGGCTTCTGGATCGTGGTCGGAGCGATGGTCGCGATCCTGGTCGGGATGGTCGTCTACTTCCGCCGTCGCGGTTGGCTTTGAGGAAGGCGGGGCTTATAGCCTCCCGCGAGTGGCTAATTTCCGCATCTGGGCGCCCTGGCGCCTCGCCTACGTGAAGGACGCGTCCAAGGACATCGAGGAGGAGTGCATCTTCTGCGCCAAGCCGGCGGCCGAAGACGACGCGGCGAACCTGATCGTCCATCGCGGCGAGACCTGCTTCGTCATCCTCAACCTCTTCCCATACACCAACGGCCACCTGATGGTGGCCCCGTACGCGCACATCGGCCGCCTGCAGGAGCTGCCCGCGGAGACGCTGGCCGAGATGATGGCGCTGGCCCAGCGGGCGATGGGCCGGCTGGAGGACGTCTACGACCCGCACGGCTACAACGTCGGCTTCAACCAAGGCCGCGTCGCCGGCGCGGGGGTCGAGCACCACATCCACCTCCACGTCGTCCCCCGCTGGGGCGGCGACACCAACTTCATGCCGGTGATCGCCGACACCAAAGTGATGCCGCAAACGCTGGAGCAGAGCTACGAAGCGCTGAAAGGAAGCTTTGACTGAGCAACCCCCCCTCGCCCCCGCCCAAATCTTCAAGGCCTACGACATCCGCGGCCTCTACGGAGAGGAGATGGACGAGACGACGGCGCTGGCAATCGGACGCGCTTTCGCCCGCGTGCTGGCGCGGTTGCGCGGTAAGCAGCCGAGCGAGCTGCGGGTCGGCCTCGGCCGCGACATGCGGCTGACCGCGCCGGCGATGGCGGCGAGCGTGCGCGAGGGACTCATAGCCGAGGGAGCGGCGGTGCTCGACGCGGGCATGGTCGCCACCGAGATGCTCTACCACCTGGTCGGCTCGCGCGAGCTGGACGGCGGCGCGATGGTCACCGCCTCCCACAACCCGAAGGCCTACACCGGCGTCAAGCTGGTCCGCGAGGGGGCTTTGCCGCTGTCGGGCGACGCCGGCATCGGCGACGTCAGGGCAGAGATCGAAGCCGGCCTCGGCCCCGCGCCCGGCGGCGGCTCCTTGGAGGAGGCCGACATCTGGGAGGAGTACCACGCCCACGCACTTTCCTTCATCGATCGAGAGGCTGTAAAGCCGATGGTGGTGGTCGTCGACGGCGGCAACGGGATGGCCGGGCCAATGGTCGGGCCGATCCTAGAGGGGCTTCCTCTCGACCTCGAGGAGATGTACTTCGAGCCCGATGGCGAGTTCCCCGACCACGAGCCCAACCCGCTGCTGGAGGAGAACCGGGCGATGATCATGGAGCGGGTGCGAGCGAGCGGAGCTGACCTCGGGATCGCCTGGGACGGCGACGCCGATCGCTGCTTCTTCATCGACGCCAGCGGCGAGTTCTGCGACGGCGACTTCATCTGCGCCCTGCTCGCCCGCTCGGTCCTGCAAAAGAACCCGGGCGCGACGATCCTCTATGACCCTCGCTCGAGCCGCGCCGTGCCGAACCTGGTCGCCGCCGAGGGCGGTCGCTCGGACCTCTCGCGGGTCGGCCACGCCTTCTTCAAGGCGCGAATGCGCGAGGAGGACGCGGCCTTCGGCGGCGAGGTCTCGGGCCATTACTACTTCCGCGACTTCTGGTGCGCGGACTCGGGCACGATCCCGGCCCTGCTGATGCTCGAGCTGCTCTCCAGGGAGGGACGGTCGCTGGCCGAGCTGATGGCCGAGTTCCGCTCCCGCTATTTCATCTCCGGCGAGATCAATTCCGAGGTCGCCGATCAGGCGGCGAAGATGGAGGAGATCGCCGGCCGCTACTCCGACGGAGAGCTGACCCGCCTCGACGGGATCTCAATCGACTATCCCGAGTGGCATTTCAACGTGCGCCCCTCCAACACCGAGCCGCTGCTCCGCCTCAACCTCGAGTCGCTCGTATCGCGCCAGGACATGGAGGCGAAACGGGACGAGGTCTTGGGATTGATCCGCGCGTGACGCTGTCCCCAGAGCAGGCTCTGGAGCAGGCGGCGCTGGGCGGCATCCATTGCCTCCGCATCCCCACCCCATTTGCGGTGGGACGGGTCAACTGCTACCTGCTCGAGGACGAGCCGCTGACCCTGATCGACACCGGCCCAAACTCGGGCAAGGCGCTCGACGAGCTGCAGGGACAGCTCGCCCAGCGCGGCCACTCGATCGACGACCTGGAGCTGGTCATCCTCACCCACCAGCACATCGACCACCTCGGGTTGGTCGAGATCGTGGTCGAGCACTCGGGCGCCGAAGTCGCTGCGCTCGGCCTGGCCGCCGAGAGGCTTGCCAACTTCGGCGAGGACGCCGAGCGCGAGGACGCCTTCGCGGTCGAGCTGATGCTCCGCAACGGCATCCCGCAGGAGGTCGCCTTCGCACTGCAGAGCGTCTCGCGCAGCTTCCGCGGCTGGGGCTCGAAGGCAGAGGTGACGCGGCCGCTCGCCGACGGCGAGCAGATCGCCTTCCGCGACCGCACCCTGCAGGTGCTGCACCGGCCTGGCCACAGTCCCTCCGACACCGTCTTCTGGGACGAGCGGCGCCGGATCCTGATCGCCGCCGATCACCTGATCGCCCACATCTCCTCCAACCCGCTGATCACGCGGCCGCTCGACGGCTCCCCCCAACGCACGCAGGCGCTCGTCACCTACATCGAGTCGATGAAGGCCACTCGCGAAATGCCCGCGGAGATCGTCCTCTCCGGTCACGGCGAGCCGATCGTCGACCACGCCCAGTTGATCGACGATCGCCTCGCCAAGCACGAGCGCCGCAAGGAGAAGATCCACGGGCTGATCGAGGAGCGACCTCGCACCGGTTACGAGATCGCCCAGGCAATCTGGGGCGACGTCGCCGTCACCCAGGCCTTTCTCACCCTCTCCGAGGTGATCGGACACGCCGACCTGCTGCTCAACGAGGGGTGAGTGCGGGAAGTCGACGACGGGGAGGTGATCCGCTATGAGGCGACCGGGTAGACGCGCCGGCAAGAAACAGATGCTGCTGATCGTCAACCCCTACGCGACGACCGTCTCCGACCGGCTCAAGAACCTGGTCGTCTATGCGCTGCAGGGCCGCTACGAGGTCGAGACCGTTGCCACCGAGTCGCAGAACCATGCGACCGAGATCGGCCGCGAGGTCCGTGACCACGGCTACGACGTGGTCGTCGCCTTCGGTGGCGACGGCACGCTGAACGAGGTCGCCAACGGCCTCGCCGGCACCGACGTGCCGGTATCGGTGCTGCCGGGAGGCTCGACCAATGTCGTCTGCCGCACCCTGGGCATTCCCAACGACGTCGTTGACGCGACCGAGCATCTGTTGGCCCTGCTCGACCAGTGGGCGCCGCGGAAGATCGACCTCGGCAGGGCCGGCGACCGCTACTTCGTCTTCTCCTGCGGGGTGGGCATCGACGCGACCGTGGTCAAGCGGGTCGACGCGCACCCTCGCCTCAAGTCACGCACGGGGCCCTACTACTACAGCTGGGCGGCAATCTCCGCTTTTTACCGCAAGTACCTGGTGAATCCGGTCAGGCTGAGGGTCGAGATCGATGGCGCCCAGCAGTCCGAAGGCGTAACCGCGCTCGCCCAGAACTCCGACCCCTTCACCTACTTCGCCAGCCGCCCGATCCGGGTCTGCGAGGGGGTGGAGATCGACGACGGCACCCTCTCGCTTGGCGTCCTCAAGCGAGCCGCACAGCGCGACATGCCGACCCTGATTCCGCGCCTCTTCAGCGAGAAGCGGCCGGCCGGCCGCCACCGCCAGATCGAGCACTTCGAAGGCGTTGCCGCGGCCGCCGTTACCTCGGTCTCAGAGACCAAGGACGGCACCGTCCGCCCCTTTCCGATCCAGGTAGACGGCGACTACATCGGCGAGCGGACTCGCCTGGAGCTGAGGGCTGCCCCAGCCGCGTTGACCATCCTCGCCTGAGCCGAGAGGCCGGTTGGCGATTGGCGCTAGCCGCGCCCAGCGGGCCGCGGCTTTTCCTCGACGCTGAATTTGAACGTCGCGGGGGTCGCGTCGGCGTTGCCCGCGGCATCGATCGCGAAAACGGAGATCGTGTGCTTCTTGCTCGGATCCAGCGCGCCCGTCTTCGCTTTGAGCGGGGATTTACAGGATTTGAACGAGCCTTTGTCCACCCTGCATTTGAAGGTTCCCCCGGACTCCGAAGAAGTGAAGGTGAAAACCGCGAGCTTGCCCTGGATGACCTTTTTCGGGCCTTTCAGGTGACTGGTGCTGGGGGCAAGCGTGTCCCGCACCGCCGTGATCGGTACGACGGCGGTGGGGGTCGTCGCGGCGGGCGTGGACGGGAGGTCGATCGACTCGCAGCCATCGAGGCTGTCTGCCTGGTCGGCGATCGCGGTGTCGGCATCGTCGCCGCAGACACCGCGGTCGACCGCGCCATCGCGCAGCTGCAACTGGTCGGCACCAGTGCCGCCTTTGACCCAGTCGAATCCGGGTCCGCCGGTGATCTCGTCATTGCCCGGCCCTCCGCTGAGGAGATCTTCGCCCGGGCTGCCGATCAGCACGTCCGGCCCGCCGCGGCCATCGGCCTCAAGCGTCCCGGAGAATTTGCTGGCGTCCACGGTTTGCGTGCCGAAGTCGGTCAGGGACAGGTCCACTCGATCGATCGAGGTCCAGGCGAATGCCGCCGCGGACATGCCGCTGGAGATGCCGAGGCCTCCGTTTTCGACGTCGAAGCGCGCATTGATCGTTCCCGGCGCCGGGAAATCCAGTTCGAAGGTGTCGGTACCCGGGCCGCCGGTGAGCTGGCCGAACGGGAGGTTCTGCGGATTCTTGAAGCGATCGTCACCAAAGCCCCCGTTCGCATTTCCCTGAGACAGGAGCATTTCGTCGTCGCCTTCACCAGCGGAGACTGCGTCGCCCCCTTCGATGAAGTCGTCCCCGGCGCCCGTGCTCACCACGTCTTCTTCATCGGCAACAACCGTGTCGCCGATCTGAGTGCCGAAGATCTTGTCTTCGCCTTCGCCGCCGTTTATTTCAACCCGGCTCAGCGCCGGGAAGTCGGTCGTGCCGACGTTTTCGAGCTTGACTTCGTCGTCGCCTCCGTTCCCTCTGACGATGACGGTCTGGACGTCTGCACATGGGACCTGGGTGACAAATCCGCCCGGAGCCATCCCGGCTGCGCAAGTGAGTTCGATCACATCTCCGCTTCCATCGCTCGTGAGGACGACCTCGGCTTCGAACCCTTCGCCCGTGACGGCGGCGGACGCCGAGACGGGCGCCACCAGGAGGCAGCCGACGAGGACGAAGAGAAAAGCGAGAGGGCGAGACACGCGCGGCAGCATAGACCCTATTCCGGCGCCTAAAACGCGGAATCCGACATGCGTCTATCCGCGCGGGTCAGCCAGCCGGGGTTATGCGATAGGCGTCGAAGACGCCCTCGACGTTGCGCAGGCGCGAGATGCACTGCTTGAGCTGCTCGGTGTCGCCGACCTCGACCACGAAGCGGTTCTTCACCATCGGGTGCTTGGTCATGCAACTGGCGCCGAGGATGTTGATGCCGGCCTCCGAGAAGGTGCGCGAGAGATCCTCCAGCAGGCGAGTGCGATCGTAGGCGTCGATCTGCAGCTCGACCCGGTAGGAGGACTCGTTCTCGCCGTCCCAGCCGACCTCGACGAACCGTTCCGGCGCCTTCATCAGCGCCTTCACGTTCTTGCAGTCGGCGCGGTGGATGGTTATCCCCCGACCGAGCGAGACGTAGCCGGCGATCTCGTCGCCGGGCACGGGCCGGCAGCACTTGGCGAGCCGCACAGCGACGTTGTCGGCACCCTTGACGCGGATGCCGTAGTTGGAGGCGTCCTTGGTCCGCCGCGCCTTGTCCTCGCGCGCGCCCTCGAACCCGAGCGGCTCCGCCTCCTCGACCGCCTCGCCGGCTTTCAGCCGCTGCATCAGCTTGTTGGCAACCGCCTTGGTCGAGACCTTGCCCTGGCCCAGCGCGATGTAGAACTCGGTCGCCTTGCGGAAGCCCATCTCGCGGATCACGTCGGCGAGCAGCGGTGACATCACCAGCTTCTGCATCGGCAGCCCGCGCTTGCGCAGCGCCTCCTCGAGCGCGTCGCGCCCCTTCTGCTCGGCGTCCTCGCGCCGTTCCTCCCTGAAGAAGGCCCGGATCTTGTTGCGTGCGCGGCTGGTCCGCACCAGTTTCAGCCAGTCCCGCGATGGGCCCCGGTTCTGCTTCGCGGTCAGCACCTCGACGATGTCGCCGGAGCGCAGTTGGTAGTGCAGCGGCACGATGCTGCCGTTGACCTTGGCGCCGACGCAGCGGTGGCCGACGTCGGTGTGGACCGCGTAGGCGAAATCGAGCGGGGTCGAGCCCGCCGAGAGGTTCTTCACCTCTCCCTTCGGGGTGAAGACGAAGACCTCATCCTCGAACAGGTCGACCTTCAGCGACTCGAGGAACTCGGCTGGGTCCTGCTCGCCCTCGGCCTCGACCAGCTGCCGCAGCCAGGTCATCTTCTCGCGCTGGGGGTCGCCGCTGCCACCCTCTTTGTAGGCGACGTGGGCGGCGATCCCGTACTCGGCCAGGTTGTGCATCTCACCAGTGCGGATCTGGATCTCCAGCGGCTTGCCCTCCGGCCCGATCACCGTCGTGTGCAGCGCCTGGTACATGTTCGCCTTCGGCATCGCGACGAAGTCCTTGAAGCGGCCGGGCAGGGGCTTCCAGAGCGAGTGGATCACGCCGATCGCCCCGTAGCAGTCCTTGACCGAACCGACGATCACCCGCATCGCGGTCAGGTCGAAGATCTCGTTGAACTCGCGCCCCTTCTTGGTCATCTTCGTGTAGATCGAGTAGAAGTGCTTGGCGCGGCCGGAGATCTCGGCGGCGATGCCGACCGCCTTCAATTCCCCGCCGAGGAACTCGCCCGCCTCGTTGACGTAGACCTCGCGCTCGTCGCGCTGTTGAGCGACCAGCTGTTTGATCTCCCTGTACTTGCGCGGGTGCAGGGTCGCGAAGGCGAGGTCCTCCAGCTCCCACTTGATCGCGTGGATTCCCAATCTGTGGGCGAGCGGCGCGTAGATCTCCAGCGTCTCGCGCGACTTCGCCGTCTGCTTCTGCTTCGGCAGCGCGCCCAGGGTGCGCATGTTGTGGAGGCGATCGGCCAGCTTGATCAGGATCACCCTGACGTCGGTGGCCATCGCCACCATCATCTTGCGGTAGTTCTCCGCCTGCCGCTCGTCGCGGCTCTCGAAGGTCATCCCGGTCAGCTTGGTGACCCCGTCGACGAGCTGGGCGATCTCCTCGCCGAACTCGGTCCGGACGTCCTCCAGGCTGGCGCTGGTGTCCTCGACCGTGTCGTGGAGGAGCGCCGCGCAGAGCGTCTCGGTGTCGAGCCGCATCCCGGCGCAGATCTGGGCGACGCCCACCGGGTGGGTGATGAACTCGTCGCCGGAGCGACGCAGCTGGTCGGCGTGGCGGTCGCAGGCGAAGTCGAAGGCCCGCGTCAGGGCGGTGCGGTCGATCGTCGCAACCGCAACCGCTGCGCCGCCGTTGGCACCGGCTTCGCCATCGGGCGACGAGTCGAACTCCTCGACCACGGCGAAGAGATCGGCGAGCAGCTCCCGCTGCTCTAGGGCTGTTTGCGTCGTTTGAGGTATTGCAGGCCCTCCTGATGGCGAGCGCCGTAGGCACGGAACGCAGGTGAGCGCTCCAGTTCTGTCCCTTCAGAGGATACGACGCCGACGCTGCCGTCACCTCCATCCGGGTTCCCCTGCACCAGGTCGAGCTCGATCAGAACCCGCAGACAGCGGGCAGCGGTCTCGGCACCACGGGGGTGGGGACCGCTGCCGCGCAGTGCCTCGAGCAGGCCAGCGCCGCTCGGATTCCCGGCCTCGCGCAGGTCCCGGAACAATGAGATCAGCGTCGACCGCCGCGCCAGCTGCTCGTCGAGCATGGTCAGGGCGAACCGGTGCTCAGCGTCGCCCCAGGCGAGGTGGGCATAGCCCCCCGCGCCGGCGGGACGGATGGCAAGGCGCTCCAGGTGCGCGAACTGGGGCGGATCGACGAGGACGACGTGCTCGAAGCCGCTGGCCAGCTCCGGATCCGCCTCGAGCGCGGCGCCGTCAGCCAACTCGACCCCCTGACCGGCGAGCGCGGCGCGGCGAGCGCGATCGGCGACCACGGCGAGAACATCCCCGCCACCGCTGGAGGTCAGCTCGGCGATGACCGCCGCCGGAGAGCTGCGCGGCCGCAACAGGGTGCGTCCCTCACCCTCACCCAGCTCGGGGGCATCGGGGGGCCAGTGCTCGAGGTCGGCTCGCAGCTCCGCCTCGAAACGCTCCCACCACTCTCCCGTAGCGCTGGGGCTCAACTCACTCTCACCTACGGCGCGCGGGTACAGCTCGCGCAACACCACTCGCGGCTCGACCGAGCCGTTCCAGCGGTTCACCTCGAGCCGCACCGCGGCGTCGACCGGATCCTCCTCCCCAACCCCCAACTTCGAGCGCCCGAAGGCAACCCCGAGCGCCCGGTGGGCTCCGCTGTGGAGGCTGAAGCGCGCATGCTTGCCTTCCCCCATCGTGCGCACGTCGCGCACCCGGGCGGAGGGGACGAGCAGGCGCACACCGGGATTGCCCATCCCGAACGGGGCCAGCCGTTGCAGCTCCTCAGCGAGATCGAGCCCGAGATCGGCACCGCCGACCATGGCATCGATCCGCTCGGTCCGCCGCAGATCCTCGGGGCCGAGCACCGCAGTTGCGTGTGCAGCGAACGCCGCCCGAAATGCGTCCACGTCCTCGGCCCGCAGCTCCAGACCAGCAGCGGCCCGGTGCCCCCCAAAGCTCGTCAAATGCTCGGCGCAAGCCTGCAGAGCAGCCAGCAGGTCGAAGCCGGGAATGCTCCGACCCGAGCCCCGCCCCCCTCCCTCACCGTCGAGGGAGATGACGACGACAGGACGGTGGTGCCGCTCGGCGAGCCGCGAAGCGACGATCCCGATCACGCCGGGGTGCCAGCCCTCACCGGCGACGACCAAGCCCGGCGCTTCGCGCAGCTCATCGGGAAGCTCACGCCGCGCCGCCTCAACGGCAGTATCGACCTCACGCTCAGTAGCCCGCCGCTCGCCGTTGGCCCGGCTCAGCTCCACAGCGATCTCGGCCGCCCGCTCCTCGTCATCGGTGAGAAAAAGCTCAACCCCGGCGTCGGCCCGATACAGGCGCCCCGCAGCATTGATCCGCGGCGCCAATCGGAACGCCAGATCGCCCTCATCAAGCTGACTGGGCTCACATTTCGCCGCCTCCAGCAGGGCCCGTATGCCGGGCCTGCGGGCCCGGCGCACCTCGGCCAACCCCCGCCGCACCAACGATCGGTTCTCGCCAACAAGCGGGACCACGTCCGCGACGGTGGCAAGTGCAACCAGATCGAGGTCGGCCTTGGACGTGGAATCTCCTGGCTGGGTTCTGCCGGCGGCATCGGGGGCAGGGTCCCCGGGAACTCCTCGCGAAAGCGAGCCCGGGGACCCTGCCCCCGATGCCGCACGCAACGCGCACGCGAGCTTCCACGCGACCGCCGTCCCACAGAGGCTCTCAAAGGGATAGCCGTCGACAGCCGGATGGAGAATCGGGCAGTCCGGCAGCTCGTCTCCCGGCTGGTGGTGGTCCGTGACGATGACCTCCATCCCCAGCGAGCGCGCCAGCGCCACCTCCTCGACTGCGGTGATCCCACAATCGACCGTGATCAGCAGCTGGGTACCCCGCTCGGCCAAAAGCTCGATATTGGAAGCGCTGAGCCCGTAGCCATCGGCAATTCGGTCCGGGATCAGCCAGTCGCACTCGGCGCCCAGCTCGCGCAGAGTGCCGACCAGGATCGTGGTGGCGCAAACGCCGTCGACGTCGAAGTCGCCGTGGACGGTGATCCGCCGCCTCTCCTGGATCGCGGCGGAGACGGTTTCGACCACCGCGCCCATCGATCGAAAAGCATTCGGCGGATGCGACTCATCGGCGTCGAGGAAGGTGCGCGCCGCCTCGGGCGTGCGGTAGCCGCGCCGCACCAGAGTGATCGCGACCGGCTCGCTCAGGCCGAGCTCCTCGGCGAGCACCCGCGCCTCGGCGTAGGAGTAAGGCTCGGCCCGATAGGCCTTGATCGTCTCCGCGTCGACTACATCCGCCACCCAGCCAGGCTAGGAATCGCCTGGGACGGATCTCGGCGCGATTCAGGCCGCTTGTTCCGAGCGAACGCCGATCGCCCAGACCACGGCGAGACCGATTGCCACGCCCGGGATCGCGGTCAGCGCGGTGGCGACGTCGGTGGTGCCGAGACCACGGTCGGTGGCAATCTCGACGATGCTGCCGAAGACGACGGCGCCGATCACCGAGCCGAGGAAGGCACCGACGATGCCCTGCCAGAAACGGTCGGGCAGGAAGACCGTGAAGTGCCAGAGGGCGATGCCCATCGTGAACCAAACGAGCAGGGCCATCAGCGATTCCTCCCGTGTTTGCGGCGCTGTTTGCGGCGTTCGCGGCGGCGCTCGTCGCGCTCGCGGCGCTCGGCCGCCGCCGGATCGACGGCGGCCGGTGGCTCCCCGTTGGACGAGGGACCCGCGCCATCGCCGCCTGGGGGCTCCGCGGTTGCGACCGCCCCTGGCCTTGGCTGAGACTCCTGCTGAAGGGCGAGCACCTCATCGATCTCGGCGTCGGTCTCGGCGTCGTCGGAGAGCTTTGCCAGGGCAACGTCGTCGGCGAAGGCTGGGACCGTGCCGTCGATCTCGGCGATCCTCGCCCGCCGCCGCGCGAAGCCAGGCTCGCGTTCCTTCCAGGCGGTCAGCACCGGCGAGGCGATGAAGATCGAGGAGTAGGTCCCGGAGATGATCCCGACCAGCATCGCGAAGGCGAAGTCACCCAAGGTGGTGCCGCCGAAGATCAACAGCGAGACGACAGCCAGCAGCGTCAGGAAGCTGGTCGCCAGCGAGCGGGTCAACACCTCGCTCATCGAGCGGTTGACGATCTGAGAGAAGGCTGCGCGAGGCATCCGCGGCAGGTTCTCGCGGATGCGGTCGAAGACGATGATCGTGTCGTATAGCGAGTAGCCCAAGATGGTGAGGAAAGCGGCGACCGTACCGCTCGTCACCTCCCTCCCGGTCAGCGAGTAGACCCCCGCCGTGATCAGGATGTCGTGGAAGATCGCGATCAGCACCGGCACCGAGAACTTCGGGTCGAAGCGGAAGGCGACGTAGGCGCAGATCACCAGCAGCGAGAAGATCAGCGCCTTGATCGCGCTGTTGGCCACCTGCTGGCCGAAGGTCGGCCCGACACTGGTGCTGTCGAAGCCGTTTTCCGCGACCCCGAATTTGGAATCGAGCGCCCCCTGCGCCTTCGCCACCTGGTTGGGACCCAGCTCTCGAGCCTGGATCTGGAAGACGTTGTCGCCGAGTTCGGGGTCGGAGACCTGCTGCACCTCCTCGCTTTCGATTCCGGCCGTATCGAGCGCTTCCCTCACGCCTTCCTCGTCGGTCGCCTTGGTCAGCGCAACCTTGATCCTCGTCCCCGACTCGAAGTCGATGCCGAAGTTGAGCTGCTGGGTGGCGAGGGCGAGGGCGCCGACGATCAGGATCGTGCCCGAGAGCGAGAAGAACCAGCGACTCGCCCCCATGAAATCGAAGTGCCAGCGCATCCGCCGCCTCGATGCGCCGAGCACGTTCGGCGAGCGCAGCAGCCGCGAGCGGCTCATGCTGAGCAGCAGCGCCTGGGTGAAGACGACCGCGGTCAGCAGCGAGACGATCGTGCCGACGCCGAGCGTGAAGGCGAAGCCCTTGACGCCCGCCGTGGCGAGCACGAAGAGGATGAAGGCGGTCAGCAGGGTGACGACGTTGGCGTCGATGATCGTCGCGATCCCGCGGCGGTAGCCGGCGGCGATCGCGGCCGCCATCGGGCGACCCGCACGCACCTCCTCCTTGATCCGCTCGAAGATGACGATGTTGGAGTCGGCCGCGACCCCGATCGTCAGGATCAATCCCGCGATCCCCGGCAGGGTCAGGGTGATCGGGATCAGTTTGATCAGGGCGAAGAAGATCACCCCGTTGGCGGCCAGGGCGATCACCGCGATCAGACCGAGGAAGCGGTAGTAGAGCAGGAGGAAGAAGACGACCAGGATGAGCGCGATCACACCGGCCTTGATCCCCGCGTGGAGCGCCTGGCTGCCAAGCGTCGCCGAGACCTGGGTCTGGCTGATCAGCTTCAGGTTGACCGGCAGGGCGCCGATCTGGAGGAAGGTCGCGATGTCCTGCGCTTCCTGAATGCTGGTGAAGCCGCCGGAGATCTGGGCGCCGGTGCGGCCGTCGATCCCGTCCGGGTTCTGGGAGAAGTCGATGATCGGCCGCGTCTTGACTTCGTTGTCGAGGACGACCGCGAAGTGGCCGGAGAGCCGTTCGGCTTCTTCGCCGGCGGCGGGGCCGATCGCCCGCGCCTGACCCCGCTGGGCGATGCGGCGGGTTACTTCCTGGAATGCCTGCTGACCCTTGTCGGTGAAGCTGAAGGTGACGTTCGGCTGGCCGAGTTCATCGGTTTCCTGCTTCGGGTTGGTGATGTCGGTGCCGGAGAGAGCCGGGTTGTCCTTGAGCGCGTACCAGCCGGCGTTCTCGATCCCTTCGATCACCTTCCCACTCGAGTCCGAGGGCTGCTCGGAGACGACGATCGTCCCCGCGGGGACCTTCTTGACGATTCCCTTGTGAGAGCGTTTCCGGCCGGTCGCCGAGATGAAGAGATCTTCTTCGGAGAACTCGGGCCCCGCGATCAACTTGTGCGGCGAAAACGATTCGAACAGGTAGTAGCGCGGTTTGGTCGTCGAGCAGGTGGTGCAATCGGCGACCGGCTTCTGTTCGGCAGCGAGGTTGACGGCTCCGTAGGCTGACGGGTAGGCGCCGGAGAAGATCAGTTGCTGGTTTTTCGGTTTGGAAGCGCTGCGCCCCGCCGCCGTCCATTCTTTGTTCGCTTCTTCGATCGCTTTCGGCGGCGGTTCCCGGCCCGGGAACCCGCCGATCAACTTCTCGCGGCCGATCAGGTTTGGTTCCCAGTCGTAGAACTGGAGCTGGGCGGTCGTGCCGACCTGTTCGATCGCTCGCTCGGCGTTGGTGACGTCGGGCAGGCTGACCGAGATCCCGGTGGTGCCGAGACGGGAGACCTCCGGCTCAGAGACGCCGAGCTTGTCGATCCGCTCGCGGATGATTTCGATCGAGCGTTCGATGTCTTCGCCGCTCACTTCCTTGATCTGGCCGGTCGGGGTGCCCTGATAGACCAGCTCGACGCCACCCTTCAGATCGAGGCCGAGCCGGGTCGGCTTGTTGGCGATGACCAGGGCGGAGACCACGATCAGCCCCAGCACGAAGAGCAGCACGAAGAAGTTTCTGCGGCGTTTCATCCGGTCAGCCCTCGGGCGTCAAGACGATCAGCAGACCGCCATCGTCGTCGTAGGCCGGAAACACGTCGGCGACAGCCTCCGCGGGCAGATCGCCCTCGGCATTGACCGAGACCTTCTTGCCGAGCGAGCGCACTCCCCACTCGAGCGAGGTCTCGATCGGGTCGGTGACACCGTTGCCGTCGGTATCGGCTGTCTTGCCGCCATCGCCCGCCTGCAGCCACTGAAGGCCGAGTACTTCCTGCACCGGGCGGCCGATCACGTCCTCGTCGGTGAGCCCGGTCAGCTCGAAGCTACCGCGTCCCGCGTCGATCACCCGCGCCTGCTGGTCGCAGACGAAGAAGGCCGCGTTGGGTGCCGGGTAGTAGTCGTCGAGCAGCTCGAAGACGAAGCCGAAACCGCATTTAGAGCAGCCCTTCGGGCGGGTGCTGAAGCCGGCTGTGCGGTCGGCGCTCAGCTCCCTGTTCCCGCAGTTGGGGCAGATGAAGAACGGCATCCCCCAACAGGCTACTGAGAGTCCGCTCAGAACAGACTGCGCGCTCCGTCGGGGGCCGGGATCCCGAGATGCTCGTAGGCCCGCTCGGTCAGCACGCGGCCGCGCGGAGTGCGCTTCAGCATGCCCTGCTGCAACAGATATGGCTCGAGCACGTCCTCGATCGTGTCCTGCTCCTCGCCGATTGCGACGGCCAGCGTCGAGAGCCCGACCGGACCGCCGGCGAACTTGGTCGCGACGGTGTCGAGCAGGTTGCGGTCGCTGCGGTCGAGGCCGCCGGCATCGACCTCGAGCATCGCCAGCCCGGCGGCGGCCACGTCGGAGTCGATGCTGCCACTGCCCTTCACCTGGGAGAAGTCGCGCACCCGCTTCAGCAGCCGGTTGGCGACCCGCGGCGTCCCCCGCGAGCGGGAGGCGATCGTCCGCGCTCCCTCGGCGTCGATCTCGACCTCGAGGATGCCGGCGGAGCGCTCGATGATCTGAGCCAGGTGCTCGGGGCTGTAGTGCTCGAGCCGGTGGCTGACGCCAAAGCGATCGCGCAGCGGCGTCGTCAGCAGGCCAGCCCGCGTGGTCGCCCCCACCAGCGTGAACGGCGGCAGCGGCAGGGTTACGGTGCGGGCGCCGGCGCCCTGGCCGAGCACGACCGGGAGCTCACCGTCCTCCATCGCCGGGTAGAGCGTCTCCTCGACCGCGCGCCCGAGGCGGTGGATCTCGTCGACGAAGAAGACGCTGCCCGGCTCCAGCGCGGTGAGGAAGGATGCGACGTCGGCCTTGCGCTCCAGCGCCGGGCCGGCCGTCTGGACGAGGGGCACTTCCATCTCGGCGGCGACGATGTGGGCGAGCGAGGTCTTGCCGAGCCCGGGCGGACCGGCGAGCAGGACGTGATCGAGCGGCTCGCCGCGCCGCCGCGCCGCCTCGAGGAAGATCGCCAGCTGCTCGGTCACCTGCTTCTGGTTGACGAAATCCGAGAGGGTGGGCGGCCGCAGCGAGCGGTCGAGGTCTTCGTCGGGAAGGTCGGCGCGGGCGTCATGGATCCTGACCTCCGCCTCCTCCTCGATGCCAGGGGTGCGAATTCGCTTCTCGCTCACGCTGCCTTCCTCCCCGCCCCGGCCTTGCGCAGCGCCATCGCCAGTAGCTCCTCGGCGTCCTCGCCGACGATCCCGTCGAGCAGTTGCTCGGCTTCCAGCGGCGCGTAGCCGAGGTTGACGAGCCCGTCGCGGGCGAGCGAACGCGGGTCATCGTCCCCGCCGACACCCAGCGACACCTCTTCCTCCAAAGCACCCGCGACCTTCTCGCGCAACTCGACGATGATCCGCTCCGCCGTTCGTTTGCCGATTCCTGGCGCCGCCTGGAAGCGTTTGGCATCGCCGGCGGCGATCGCCCGCAGCAGCTCACGCGCCGGCCCCCCGGAGAGCACCGAGATCGCCACTTTGGGCCCCACCCCGCTGACCGAGACCAGCTGGCCGAAGAGGTCGCGCTCCTCCTCGGAGGCGAAGCCAAAGAGGGCCAACGAGTCCTCACGCGCGACCAGCTCGGCGTGCAGAAAGGTCTCGCGGCCGGTGGCAGGCACCGCCTTCAGCGTCTCGGCGGAGACCGTGAGTCGGTAGCCCACCCCGCCGGCGTCGATCACGACGTGGTCGGGGCGTCGCACCATCACCTCACCTCGAACCGCAGCGATCATCCGCTCGCCCGCCCAGCGCCCGCCTCGGCCAACTCGGCCGCCTCACGGTGGCCAGCGCCACCGCCGTGGCAGATCGCCACCGCCAGCGCGTCGGCTGCGTGGTCGGGCGTGGGAAGCTCGGGCAGGCCGAGCAGCGTCCCGACCATCCGCTGGACCTGCTTCTTGTCGGCCGACCCACTGCCGCAGACGGCCATCTTGATCGCCTGCGGCGTGTAGGCGCAGCAGCTCACGCCGGCTTGGGCAGCGGCCAGCATCGCGACCCCACTGGCCTGGCCGACGGCCATCGCCGTGCGCACGTTCTTGCCGAAGAAGACGTCCTCGATCGCCATCGCCCTTGGCTCGTGCCAGGCGATCAGCTCGGCCAGCGAGGAGTGGATCCGCTCCAGGCGACGCTCCATCGGCAGCTTTGCCGTGGTCTCGACGACGCCGCCGTCGAGCGCGACCATGCGGTTGCCCTCGACCCGGACGATGCCGAAGCCGAGGTTGGCGGCGCCAGGGTCGATCCCCATCACGACTTGCATGGGAAGTGATTCTGGGAGGAAGGCCGGATGCCTCCAATCAGACGCCGCCTCCTCTGCTCCGGACCTGGCCTACGCCGCGAGCTGTTGCAAGACCTCATCCGGGATGTCGAAATTGGCGTGGACGTCGTTGACGTCGTCGTGGTCTTCCAGGGTCTCGATCAGGCCCAGCAGCGACTTGGCCTCGTTGCCCTTGAGCTCAACCGTGCTCTTCGGCTCCATCGCCAGGTCGGCGGACTGGATCTCGACACCGCCCGCCTCGAGCGCCTCGCGGACGGCGCTCAGGCTCGCCGGCTCGCAGAGCACCCGAATCAAGTCGCCCTCCTCGCGCACGTCCTCGGCACCGGCGTCGATCGCCGCGATCAGGTCGTCCTCGCCGTAGCGGGCGCCGTCGATCGCGAGCACGCCGCGTTTCTCGAAGATCCAGGCAACCGAGCCCGGCTCGCCGAGGCTGCCGTTGTGCTTGCTGAAGGCGTGGCGAACATCGGCGCTGGTGCGGTTGCGGTTGTCGGTCAGCGCCTCGACCAGAACCGCGGCGCCACCAGGCCCGTAGCCCTCGAAGACGATCCGCTCGATCGCCGCGGCGTCGGCACCAACGCCCGAGCCACGATCGATCGCCCGCTGGATGTTGTCCTTGGGCATCGAGGCGTCGCGCGCCTTCTGGATCGCCGTCGCCAGCGGCGGGTTGCCGTCGGGGTCACCGCCGCCGTCGCGCGCCGCGACCGTGATCGCCCGCGCCAGCTTGGTGAAGAGCTTGCCGCGTTTGGCGTCGACCGCGCCCTTCTTGTGTTTGATCGAGGCCCACTTCGAGTGTCCGGACATCGTTTGCCATTCTATGAAACAAGGGATGCACCCAGAGACGGCCACCCATTCGCATGGCATGAGCCCGCTACGGAGCCTGGCTGCGAGTGCCGTTTTCGTCGTCATGCTGCTCGCCGCGCTGGCGCTGTGGACGGCGATTCCGGTCGGTTGGATCTGGATCGCCTCGAAGGTCGCCACGACCCAGTTCCCAAGCGAGGGCCCCTACGCCGTGGTCGCGATCGGAATCGTCGTCACGGTAGTGCTCGACGCCTGGCTGCTCGGCCGCCTCAACGCCCTCTACATGCGGATCACCGGCACCAACCGGCTGGCTCCGATGCGGCCGAGCTGGCTCAAGAGCATGCGCGACACGGGGGGTACCGCGGGCACCACGACCGTGGTCGAGGCGGTCCTGATGGGATCGGTGCTGCTGGCAGGCGCGGTCTTCATCAGCTGGTTCTTCCTGCTCGCCGGCTCCCCTCTGCCCAACCAGTAGTCAGACGACGAACCTGCCGTCTTCCTGCATCACCGTGCCGTCGACTTCGAGCCTGCCGCCGAGGCGCAGGTCGCAGACCAGGTCGGTGTGGACCGCCGAATCGTTGACGCCACCGGACTCGGGATAGCTCTTGCCGACCGCCATGTGGACGGTGCCCCCGACCTTCTCATCGAGCAGCACCTCGCGGGTCCCGCGGTCGATCGCGTAGTTGGTGCCGATCCCCAGCTCGCCCAGCCGGCGTGCCCCGGCGTCGGTGTCGAGCAGCTCGACCAGGAACTCCTCCCCCCGCTCAGCACTCGCGTCGACGACCTTGCCGGCCTCGAAGCGGAGCCGCACGCCCGCGACCTCGCGGCCGCCGATCGTCGCCGGCAGGTGGAACGTCACCTCGCCCTCGACCGAGTCCTCGACCGGGCCGGTGAAGAACTCGCCGTCGGGCATGTTGTGGCGGCCGTCGCAGGGGATGAACTTGCGGCCGGCGATGCCGAGGACGATGTCGGTCCCGGGCGCCACGACCCGCACCTCCTCGTGACCCTCGATCCACTCGGCCAGCCGCACCGTCTCGGCTGAGGCCCGCTCCCAGGCGGTCAGCGGGTCGCCGTCATCGGCAAGGCAGGCGCCGTAGTAGAAGTCCTCGTATTCGGCCAGGCTCATCTCCGCCTCCGACGCGTAGGCGTTGGTCGGGAAGAGCGTGTAGCACCAGCGGAAATCCCCCTTGGCGCTGCGCTCCATCGCCCTGCTCAACAGCTCGCCGGTGGCGGTCTGCCTGCGGGTCTGTCGCTGCGGCGGCACGCCCGAGAGCTCGCGCGTGTTGGTGCTGGCGCCGATCGCGATGCGGACGTCGACGTTGTCGAGCAGCCATTCGGAGACCGGTGAGATCCAGTCGAGCTGGGCATCGCTGGCGTGCTTGTAGTACGCCGCTCCCTGGCCGTCGAGGGAGACGTTGAGGATCGGGTGGGCGCCGGCTTTCAGCACCTCCTCGTAGACCGCCAGCAGCAATGGCTCCGCGGCGCTCTCGCCGTCGATCGCGACGACCTCCCCCTCCTTCACCTCGGTCGAGTAGCCGACCAGGATCTTCGCCAGCCGTTCCGCTCTCGGGTCTCTCACGTCTCCGCCTCCTCGCGGGCCCGCTCGCCGCGCTCGCGCGCCCCGGTCGTCATTGCCATGAACAGTGCATGCAGTCGCGGATCGTCGGTCAGCTCGGGGTGAAAGGCGCAGGCAAGCACGCTCCCCTCGCGGACCGCCACCGGGTGGCCTTCGTATGCGGCGAGCACCTCGACCCCGGGACCGGTGCGCTCGATCCAGGGGGCGCGGATGAAGACGGCGCGCAGTGGCTCCTCGCCGATCCCCTCGACCGCCAAGTCGGCCTCGAAGCTCTGCAGCTGCCGGCCGAACGCGTTGCGCCGCGCGGTCGCGTCGAGCAGGCCGAGGTGGGAGTCGTCGCAGACGATCATCCCGGCGCAGGTGCCGAACACCGGACGCCCCTCTTCGTGGTGATGGCGGATCGCCCCTTCCAACCCCGCCGACTCGATCCCCTTGACGATCGTCGTGCTCTCACCGCCGGGGATCACCAGCCCATCGAGGTCCTCCAGGTCAACCGGAGAGCGGACCTCAGACGGCTCGGCACCGAGGCCGCCCAGTATGGCCAGATGCGCTTCGAAGCCGCCCTGAATCGCGAGGACGCCGACGCGCAGCCCAGCTCCTTCAGGCACCGCGGTCCTGCAGGAGCGCGTCGGCCGCGGCCAGCTCCGAGATCTCCAGGCCGGGCATCGCCTCGCCGAGCCCGATCGATGCCGCGGCCACCCGCTCGGGGTCGTTGAAGTGCGTGGTCGCCTCGACGATCGCCCGCGCCCGGCGCTCGGGGTCGGCGCTCTTGAAGATCCCCGAGCCGACGAAGTTGCCCTCGGCGCCGAGCTGCATCATCAACGCCGCGTCCGCGGGCGTAGCGATGCCCCCGGCGCAGAACATCGGCACCGGCAGGCGGCCCTTCGCCGCCACCTCGTGGACGACTTCGAGCGGCGCCTGGTGCTCTTTGGCGGCGCTCGCCAGCTCCTCCGGCCCGAGCTGCGCGAGCCGCTTGATCCCGGCGACTATCTCGCGCATGTGACGAACCGCCTCGACCACGTTGCCGGTGCCGGCCTCCCCCTTGGAGCGGATCATCGCCGCCCCCTCGCCGATTCTGCGCAAGGCCTCGCCAAGGTTGGTGGCGCCGCAGACGAAGGGCACCTCGAAGGCGAGCTTGTCGATGTGGTGGCGCTCGTCGGCCGGGGTCAGAACCTCCGACTCGTCGATGTAGTCGACCTCGAGCGCCTGCAGGACCTGGGCCTCGGCGAAGTGGCCGATCCGGGCCTTCGCCATCACCGGGATCGTCACCGCCCCCTGGATGCCCTTGATCATCGCCGGATCCGACATGCGGGCGACGCCGCCGTCGCGGCGGATGTCGGCGGGGACGCGCTCCAGCGCCATCACCGCGCAGGCCCCGGCCTCCTCGGCGATGCGGGCCTGCTCGGGCGTGACCACGTCCATGATCACCCCGCCCTTGAGCATCTCGGCGAGGCCGGTCTTGACCCTGAAGGTGGCGCGCTCGATCACGCAGCCAATATTACGTGGGCCGCCTCTACTTCAGTTTGTAGGCACGGATGCGGTCTTTGTGCGCCGCTTCGTCACGGGCGTAGAGACCGTGGGCCAAGCCCTGCACGAGCGCCATAAGCGCCGTGTTGGAGCGGGCGAAAGAGGGGCTGTTTGAGGAGAAGTAGAGGGTCTGTTCAGCGTGCTCACCGACCTCGGAGAGCGAGGCGTCGGAGATCGCGAGCGTGCGGGCCCGGCGGTGCAGAGCCAGCTTCATCGCCCGCAACAGGAGCGGATGGGCGCGTCCGCAGGAGAGCACGATGACCAGGGTCTCTTCGTCGATTCGGCCCAGTCGCTGCAATGACTCGCCGCCGGTGCTGGCGACGATTTCGGCGCGGATGTCGAGCAGGCTGAGGATGTGGCGCAGGTAGCTGGCGAAGAAGGCCATTTGGTCGACGCCGACGATCACCACGCGTTGCGCTTCGGCCAGCGCCGCGACGGCGCCGTCGACCTGCTCGCGGGTGAGGTTGCGCGCGGTTTCCTCCAGATTCGAGTAGTCGGCGCTGAGCGAGCCCTCGAGCTCGGAGTGATCGAAGGAGAAGAGGGCCGCGCCGCCTGCAGTGGCTCCGGCACTGGCTACGGTGGCGCTGCGGTACTCCTCGATCGCGGCCTGCTGCAGCTCCGGGTAGCCCTCGAAGCCGAGAGCCTGGGAGAAGCGCACCACCGTCGAGGAGGAGGTGCTCGCTCTCCTGGCCAGCTCCTCGGCGGTGAGGAAGGCTGCCTCGTCGAGATGGTCGACGATGTAGCGGGCTACGTCTTTCTGCGAGCGCGAGAATTCGTCGAAACGCTCCTGGATGTACTCGGAAAGGCTCTTGAGCTGGGGGGATTTGGTTGCGGTCTTGGTCACGGCCGTCCATTTCGCCGGTGCGCATGCTTTCCCTTCTGAATCTGGTTGGATGGAGCCCGTAGATGACGCTCGAGCAGGCCCTGCGCCTCACCAACCGCAACATGATCGCCTTCGATCTCTTCCTCGGCACGGCCTCGATCGCTGCGCCACGAGGGATGCTGACGGGGTTCTTCGGCCACGACGAGCCTTCGCCCGATGCGGTTCACCTGCTGCGGCGCTGCGGGCCGATCTGGCTCACGTTCGCAGCGGCGCATGCCCTCGCCGATCGCCGCGGCGAGCAGCGCGACTGGTGGGCGCTGGCTTGGCTCCGCGGCACCGAGATTGCCACCGACGCGATCTGGGCCGAGTCGCCGGCGCTCAGCCGCCCGGGCGCTAAGACCGCCCTGCGGCTGGCGGGGGTCGCAAACATTGCGATGGCCGCCGGCTTCGCCTGGCTCTCGAAGCGATGAGCGGGGGCGCCGGGCTGCCCAGCAAACGCTGGAGCCTGCGCGGCTACGACGACGAAGGCAACGAGGTCTGGCTGATCCGCAGCTTCGGCCAGAAGCTCTACCGCTGTCCCGGCTGCCACGGCGACATCCCGATCGGCACCGAGCACACCGTCGTCCAGTACCTGCTGCGACTGGGCGGCGCCGAACACCATCACTGGCACCGGCAGTGCGCCGAGGAACTGCTGCTGCCCGGCCTGCGCGACGTGAAGCAGATGCCAGCATCGCAGTCCTCCCGCTCGAAGCTGGAGGAGCGCGGCCGGCGCCCGTCCGGTCGCCGCCGGCGATAGATGACCCGCAGGGCGACGGTTCTCTCCCTCTATGCGAGGATCTGGCGCACCTACTTCGCCTGGGCGCGCACGTTGCTGCCGCTCGCCTTCTTCGTCTTCGTCCCCCTGGGGCTGATCCACGCGATCCCGGTACACGTCGAGGCAACCTCGCTCGGCCTCGGCAGCGGCCTGGAGATATTCGGCGCCGTTCTCGCGGTGCTGCTGCTCGTCATGACCGGGCTGCTCGGCGAGATCTTCTACACCGGCGCGGTGGCAATCGCGCTGACCCACCCGCACCAGGGCGACCCCCCTTCCCCGCGCGACGTCGCGGGCATGGTCAACTACGGGACCCTGATCGCGGTCGACTTGATCTTCGGGGTCCTGGTGGCGGTCGGCTTCCTCGCATTCTTCGTTCCGGGGGTCGTCGTCTTCGTCTACCTCGGGCTTGCCGCGCCAGTGGCAGAGATCGAGAACCGTGGCGTCCGCAACGCCCTGGTCCGCAGCTTCCGCCTCGTCCGAGGGCATTTCTGGCTAGTGCTCGCCGTGCTGGTCCCGATCGAGATCGTCAGCGACGCCATCACCAGCCTGGCGACGGATGCCGTCCACGCGCTGCTCAGCGACTCGCTGATCGCCGAGTGGATGATCGACACCGTCACCAATATCCTGCTGACGCCCTTCTACGCCGTTGCCGCGGTACTGCTCACGCTCGATCTGATCGCGGCGAAGGATGGCACCAAGCCGCATCTACACTCGCACCCATCGAGCCGATGAGCACCGCATCGATATTCAGCGACTTCTGGAACGACCAGATCCTCGCCGACGAAAAACAGGGCCTCTTCCTGGTCCTCGTCGGATTCATCCTCTCCTTCGCATTCATCCGCATGAGCACCCGCCTGATGCGCAGCCCACGGGTCCCGTGGTGGCCCGGCAGCGTCGTCAGCGACAGCGGCGTCCACCTGCACCACCTGGTCTTCGGGATCGTCACGATGATGATCGCCGGCACGCTGGGGCTGTCAGCTCTTGGCGACAGCCCCCTGACGGAGATCTGTGCCTTCTTCTTCGGCGTTGGCGCGGGGCTGACTATCGACGAGTTCGCGCTCTGGGTTTACCTCGACGACGTCTACTGGGCAGAGGAGGGACGCGCCTCGATCGATGCGACGGTGATCGCCGCGGCGGGAATGATGCTGATCCTGCTCGGCTTCAGCCCGTTCAGCTTCAAGACCGGCTCGGCCGACGAGACGATCGGCAGCATCATCGCCGCTGCCACGGTCTTCGGGCTGGTCGCGATCTGCTTCGCCAAGAAACGGGTTCTGCACGGCACGGTCGGCTTCTTCATCTTCCCGATCGCGCTCTACGGCGCGGCGCGGATCGGCAAGCCGGGCTCCGCCTGGGCCCGCCGGCGCTATGGCGAGCGGCGCCCGGCAAAGCAGGCGAAGGCCGTGGACCGCTTCCCGCCCGACCGCCACACCGAGCGTTTCAAGAACGCCTTCCGCGACATCATCGGGGGCAAGCCGAGCGAGGGCGTTTCCGCCGTAACCGAAGAGGCGCTCGCCACGACCCGGGAGGCGGTCGAAGAAGTCCGCCAGCGCGCCGAACGCGTGACCAACCCGGGCGGCCGCAAAGGAGGGGACCGATGAAGTCCCACACCGCCTACATGACCTTCGAGACCAGTGAGCGGCGCGAGCTGATCCGCATCACCGAGGACGTCCAGGCGGCGGTCGATGAGGCCGGGATCGCGGAGGGAATGGTGCTTGTCTCGGCGATGCACATCACCGCCGGCGTCTGGGTCAACGACGACGAGCCGGGACTGCACGAGGACGTCATGGAGTGGCTCGACAAGATCGCCCCACCGAGCTGGAGAGCGCCGACCGACGAGATCGCCGCGGAACTGCTGCCCGAGGGGGGCGACTACCGCCACCATCGCGGCGGCGAGGACAACGGCGACGCCCACCTCAAGAACCTGCTGGTCCACCAGCAGGCAGTTCTGCCGATCACCGCTGGCCGCCTCGACCTCGGCCCCTGGCAGCAGGTCTTTTACTGCGAGTTCGACGGCCGTCGCCCCAAGCGCCTCGTGATCAAGGCGATCGGGGCGTAGCCGCGCGCCTGCTGCGTCTATCCGGTCTGCGTCATCAGGCCGATCACGTGCCCCTCCGGATCGGCGAAGAGGGCGATCTGGCCACTGGGGATGTCCATCGGGCCCATCGCCCGCTTGCCGCCCAGCTCCTCGGCCTTCGCCAGGGCAGCCTCGATGTCGTCGACCCGGACGTAGAAGGTGACGTGGCCGGGATTGCCTTCGGGGGCGGCACCGATCCCACACGGGATGCCTTCGCCGCCGGCGTCGATCGTCGTGTACGGCATCGCGTCCATGTCGGTCAGCTTCCACTCGAAGAGCTGCGAGTAGAAGCCCTTCAGCGCCTCGCGATCTTTGCCAGCCACCTCGAACCACATCGTCGGATTGCCCATCTTTCCTACCTCCTGCGTTCGTCGTTTGCGAATGGATGTCAGCTGACGCTGTCGGGCGTCGCCCACGGGTCTGGCCCGGCGCCCTCGCCGCCAGCTGCCGCGACGAGCCGCTCCGTGTAGTGCTCCCAGCCATGACGGTGGCGCTCGGCGCTCTCGGCGCTGGGAAGGTCGCTGTGGATCAGCCGCAGCTGGGTTCCGTCCCCGTCGGGCTCGAGCAGGATCTCGATCTTGCTGCTACCCGGCTGGGTCACGGAATCCTCTCCCTCCCAGCCCCAGGTGAACACGACCCGGTGCGGGGGGTCGAGCTCGACGTACTCGCCACTGGCCACGTCACGACCGTTGATGTCGCAGCGGAAAGCACCGCCAGGACGAGCATCCAGCTCGGCCGAGCGACCCATCCACTGGATCATCTTGTCGGGGTCGGTGAAGAAGTCGAAAACGGTCTCAGGGCTTGCGGCGATTCGAGTCTCCACCTCGACCGCCGCTCCCGTCTCTGCGCTTGCCACGTTTGTCCCTCCTCTGCTGCTCCAGCTCGGCGGCCAGCTTCAACCGCTCGAGACGTTCGGTCCAGAACCGATCCATGAAGTCTCTGAGTCCGGCGAGCCCCTCGGGGCGTGCCCGGTAGAGGCGACGGGGGCCTTCGCGACGCTCGCCGAGCAGGCCGGCCTGCCGCAGCACCGTCAGGTGCTGGGATATCGCCGGGCGGGAAACATCGAAGCGCTCGGCGATCTCACCGGCGCCCATCTCCTCGTCTCGCACCATGGTCAGGATCTGCCGCCGCCGCGGCTCAGCAATTGCCCTGGCGACGTTGCTCACCCATTCCTGGTCATCGACTTTCTCCGCCACCTCTTCTATTTAAGCAGAGTCTTACGTAAGTTGTAACTTACAGTTGAGAGAGGCGTTGACCTGGCTTAACCGAACCTCCGCGGGCCGATTGGGGTACCGGAATAGACTTTCGGTGGGATCGGATGAAGCGCTTCACCCTCATAGGGATGCTCGTTGCCTTGGTGCTGTTCGGCGCCGCGATTGCCCGCGGGGAGATCTCCAAGAACGAAAATCTGCTCGTCTCGTTCAACGGCCGCTTCCTCCCCCACGCCCTGCCACGCAACCGCGATGCCCCCGTGACGATCAGCCTCAACGGCGAGGTGAAAACCACCGACGGCACTCGTCCACCGCAGCTTCGTCGTATCTCGATCGCCGTAAACCGCTATGGCCGACTCTTCACCAAGGGATTGCCGATCTGCCGCGCGGGTCTGCTCGAGTCGACTGACGCTCAGATTGCGCTGGCGCGCTGTGGCGGCGCCCTGGTCGGACACGGCCACTTCGGCGCCCATCTGGAGTTCCCCAACACGGCGCCGTTCCCGGTCGAAGGAACGACGCTCGCCTTCAACGGCCGCGCTCACGGCAGGCCAGCGATCCTCCTCCATATCCACGGCTCCAACCCGGTCGAGGTCACCGTCGTTCTGACCTTCGAAATCCGGCATCGGCCTCAGGGCAAGTTCGGAACCGTCTTCACCACCAAGATCCCACGCATCGCCGCCGACCTCGGCTACGTCTCCAACATCTCGCTCGAGTTCGGCCGCAAGTACCGCTACCAGGGCAAGCAGCAGAGCTTCCTGAGCGCCCGCTGCGCCGCTCCCGAGGGCTTTCCGGGAGCCCTCTTCTCCTTCGCCCGCGGAACCTTCTTCTTTGCCGATGGCAGACAGGTGACCAGCACGCTGGCTCGCGACTGCCTGGTCCGCTAGCTCGCAACGCTTCAACCAATTGTCCGCGGCACTCGTGAGCACGCACGAAGCTGCCGATACAGGATCCCATGTTGGCGCTTCGCTGGAGATCGGCTGCCGGGCCATCCGTCTTCGCGGTGGCGGCGGTCGCGCTGCTCGTCTACGACCATCTCAACCAGCGCGTGCCCCCGCTGGTCTTCTGGCTGACGCTGGGCCTGATCGTCGCTGTCTTCGTCCGCACGATCGACACCCTGCGCAAACAATCGAGCGAGCTCGAATGGCACGAGGTGAGTGCCCAGAGCGACCAGGTGACCGGCCTCGAAAACCGGCGCAAGCTGGAGGCGGACATCGCATCGGTGGTACAGGGCCAGGCGGGCAGCCACGTGCTCGTGATCTTCGAGCTCGACGGCCTCCAGGCCTACAACGACCGCTCCGGCTATACCGCCGGCGACGAGCTGCTGCGGCGGTTCGCGCTCAACCTCGTCGCCGCGGTTGCCCCGCTGGGCGGCACCGCATACCGCAGCGACGGCGGCCGTTTTGCGGCGTTCGCGCCTGCGGGCAGCAGCCGGATCGGCGAGATCGTGCTGGCGGCCACGGCCTCCTTGCGCGGTGACGACAACGACCTCTCCGTGGCCAGAACCTACGGTGAGGTCGCGATACCCGAGGAGGCTCTGGACGCCACGGTCGCCCTGCGGATCGCCGGACAGCGGCTGTCCGCGCACAAGCAGCGCCAGCACCACTCGGCGCGGCGACAGGCTCATGCCGTGCTGATTGCGGCCCTGAGCGCGAGACGACCCGATCTGCGCGATCACCTGCGTGTCGTCGCCTACCGGGCGATCGCGCTCGGGCGCCGCCTCGGGATCGGTCGCGAGGAGATCGACGACACCGCCCTCGCCGCGGAGCTGCAGGACGTCGGGCTGCTCGCGGTACCGGAGTCCGTGCTGGAAAAAGAAGCGCTGAGCGAAATCGAGCGGGCGATGGTGCGCAGCCACACGGCTGATGGCGCGAGAATCATCGCCGCGGCACCCGGTCTCGCCACAGTCGCCCGGCTGGTGCGCTCCAGCGCCGAGCACTTCGATGGCAGCGGCTATCCGGACGGCCTCGCCGGCGAGGCGATCCCGCTCGGATCGCGGGTGATAGCCGTCGCGGTTGCCTTCGCGGCGATGACCGAGCGTCGCCCGTACCGGGAGCCGGTCCGCCCCGACGAGGCGCTGGCCGAGTTGCGCCGCAACTCCGGCACCCAGTTCGACCCGCGCGTCGTCGAGGCTCTCGCCCTCGACCTCGCCGAAGAGGCGGCTTCGGTCGGGCCGCCCGCCCTGGCCTAGTAGCCCTGGCCCTGGCCGTACTTTCCGGCTTCTTCGATCCCCTTCTGGGCCTGTTCCTTGCCCTTTTCGATCCCCTTCTGGGCTTCCCGCTTGGCCCTTTCGATGCCCTTCTGTGCTTCTTCAGCACCCTTGCTGACGCCTTGCTTTGCTTCTTCGGCACCCTTGGTGGCGCCCTGCGTCGCTTGCTTTTCCGCTTCCTGGAAGCCCTTCTTGACTTCTTCCTTGCCCTTTTCGATGCCCTGCTTCGCTTCTTCGGCGCCCTTTTCGATCCGTTCCTGAGCTTCGCTGGTACCGCTGTCGCCGTTGCCCCCACAGCCAGTCCACGCAATCCCGGCGACCCCGATCGACAGGACGACCAGGAACGCCGGAGCGCGCCTCGCCCAACGTCGTTTCAGACCTCGATCCAACACATCTACTCCTCTCGTTGGTGAACAGACACGGAAGCAGGGGCGATCTTTGCATCCGGGCCGGGCGATGGCCACCTAATTAGCACGCAGGAAACCGCGGATCTCGGCCACCGCGGGGGAGCTGAACGGGTAGTAGAGGCTGGAGGCATGGCCGCGATTGGGCACGACGTAGAGCCGCGAGCGCGGAAACCGCGTCTCCACCTGCCGCGCCTCGGCGACCGAGGTGACGTCATCGAGCTGCCCGGCGAGGATCAACGTGGGGAAGTCGCTCGGCGCCCTCCAACCGGCTGGGACGGGAGCTTCGAGACCGCCGGGCGGGGGCGCGGGCCAGGTCAGGCAGTTGGTCAGGTGGGCGGCAACAGACAGCAGATACTCGCGCCTGCCGAAAGGGGCGAAGTGATCGGCCGGCAGCCGCTGGGTTGCCGCGGAGAGCTGGCGGATCCGTTCGCCGACCGGCGCCCGTCGATCCCAGAGCAATGGATAGTCGTTGCACTCGACCGCGATCTCGAGGCCGTAGGAGAATTCACCGAGCTCGCCGTGGCCGGCGGGACCGGGAGCGATCAAGCGCTCGAGGCGACGTGGATCGCCCTGCAAGAAGCGGCGCACGCCGTCGTCGAGGCTGAGGTAGGAGCGCGGCGCCAGGGTGCCCGCGTCCAAGAGGAAACGGAGCAACCCTTCGGTCGAGCGACGACGGGTGTGGAACCGGCGCACGACGCGACCGAAGCGCGCCGCGGCGTTGCCGGTGCAGCCGGGGGCCTGCCTGCAGGCCAGGTTGAGAGCGCGACGGCCAGCGGGCAGCAGGGTGCGGTAGTAGGGATCGTCGGCCGGGTAGGCCGAGTCGAGGATCAGACCGCGCAGGCGCGAGGGGTAGCGGGCAGCGTAGGCCTGGCCAAGCAGAGTCGCGTAGGAGTCCCCGTAGAAGAACGCCCTCCCCACTCCCAGCGCGCGGCGGACCGCGTCGAGGTCGTCGGCGGTTTCCGCGGTCGTGTAGGCGGCATAGCGGGGGCCGAGCTGGTCGGCGCACTCACCGATCGCGATGTTTTCCTGGATCAGCCCGCCCTGCAGGGCGGGACAGTTGACCACGCCCGAGCGACCCGTCCCCCGCGCGTCGACGAAGACCAGCTCGCGACGGCGCAGCAGCGGGCCGAGAACGGCGCTGAGCGAACGGACGTAGGGACCGTCCGTCGAGGCATACCCGGGGCCACCGTCGGCGGCGAAGATCGTGCCCAGCGAGGGGTGGCGGCGGTCGGAGCGAGGCCGCACCGCAAAAGCGACCCGCGTGGAACCCAGCGACGGATCGGCGCGCCGCAGCGGGACCGTCACATATCCGCAGCGGAGCGGGCGCTTGGCGCCGAGGTCACAGCGATGGAGCCCGACGGCGTGGGCGGCCGGAGCGCAGAGCGCGGCGACGGCGAGCCCGAACGCCAGTAGTGCGAAGCAGGGCCGCAGCACCTTCATCGCGCCAAGGTAATCGATCGACCTAAGATCGACCGGGTGCCGGCGCTCCACGTCCTCCGAGTCTTCGCCAATGAGGACGGCGAGTGGGGCAACCCGCTGGGCGTCTTCCTCGATGGCGATCAGATTCCGGAGGGGCAACGGCAACGCGTCGCCGCGGACCTCGGCTTCAGCGAGACGGTCTTCCTCGAGAACCGCACCAGCGGGCGGATGCGCATCTACACGCCGCGGGTTGAGCTCCCTTTCGCAGGTCACCCATCCGTGGGTACCGCCTGGTTGCTCGCCCGGGAGGGAACGCCGGTCGAAACGCTGCGGCCGCCGGCGGGGGATGTCGGGGTGCGATACGCGAACGAGACGACCTACGTTGCCGCGCACTCGGAGTGGACGCCGCGGTTCGAGTACCGCCGGTTCGACTCGCCGTCTGAGGTGCGTGCCCTGACCGCCTCGGCACAGGGCACCAATACCTACGCCTGGACCTGGATCGACGAGGCGGCGGGGACGATCCGCGCCCGCTCCTTCGTCCCCGACGCGGGTATCGCCGAGGACGAGGCAACCGGCGCCGCCGCCCTGGCCCTCTGCTCCCAGCTGGCTCGCCCAATCACCATCCACCAGGGTCATGGCTCCGTCCTGCTCTGCCGACCGCTCACCGACGGACGAGTTGAAGTCGGCGGCAGGGTGAGCCTCGACGAGGTGCGGCAGGGATAACTCTCCGGGGCCTATGAGGGCTCTGAGATGACCAGGCGCAGCGCTCCGTCGTACTCCCGCAGGCCGCGGAGATGCCCGTGCTCGGTGTCCCAGGCACCCGACCCGAGCGCAGCGGCGAGCGGGGCGGAGGTGAAGAACACGACCGGTCCCCGAGCGACCCATTCAGAACCGTCATGGCGCCCCGCGAGACCTTACGCAGCCCTTCAGGACGTAGGCAGCGCAGTCCTCGGGTGCGCAACCGCCCACTCGGCGATCCGCGCCGACTCAGTGATCACCTCTCCCTCGCCAGTGACGAGAACCGGCACCACCCGTTGGCCACTCAGCTCCTCGACCTCGCGACGCCCGTCGGTGGTCCACTGGAAGATGCGTGGACCGACCCCCAGCCCGTAGACCTTGTCCCCCAGCACACGTACAGCTTCATGCAGGCAGACCATATTGGGCCGGATCCATGGGGTGAAGCTCACCTCTTGTCAACGCCTCGGTGCGGAGATACGCGATCGCCCGATACTCGTCGGAGCCGATCATGTCGAGGAAGGCCTGCCGGGTGGGGTATTCGACGAGGACGACCAGATCCCAGGAAGCGTCGCCCAACAGCACCGATGCGGGCTCGCCGGTGAAGACGATCCGACCGCCGGCCTTCTCGAGCAACGGAGCTACGGCGGCGCCATATTCCTCATAGCGCTCTCGCCCGCCCCCGGGCTGGAACGCGAGGAGGTTCAGCATCACCACCGGTGCCCTCTCGCCGAGGCGCTCCCCGAACGAGGCAAAGCCCTCCTGGTTCAGCCGCTCCGGCTGGGTCATGAACCGGGCCTCCACGGGGGGCCAGACACTCTGCGTGCGACGAAGCGCATCGTCTCACTGCGTGGTGAGACCGTTCCGCACCTGGGCAGCCATCCCTCGTCTTCTTCGCCCAGCCTCTCTTCCCAAGCTCGATAGCCCCCCCTTATGGAGTTTCCGTGCACTCGCCCTGAGAGCTGTTCGAAGTAGTTCCCGGACCCTTCGTATCCTTCGGATTCCTTGAACTCGAAGTGGCCGTTGCGGTGAACGATGAAGCCGGTCCAGCCGTGTATTTCAACTCCCCCCCACCCCATGGAACCGTCACCACAGCGCATACGGGCCAACACATGGGTGCGAACGATGCGGCGCGGGTTGACCCAGAGCGTCACTCGAAGCCCCGGGTGAGTCGCTCTGTAGGGCGTGATCGGAGAACCATCATCGCGAGCCTTTGCCTGGGCCGGATCTCCTCCCTCGGATGCACTGCCGACAGACGCCGATGCGGCGGCGCAGACGACGAGAAACCCGATCGATGCCGCGAACCGATGAACCGATGACCGCATGACCCCTCCGGGAGCTCCAAATGGACGATGGCTCGGCCGTCCGTTATACCGGGCGACGCCGCGGCGGCGAGCGGGGCTCATTGGAGAGCGCTGAATCCCGAAGTTAGGTCAGAGACCAAGACCCCCAACCCCTCGCTCGTCCCAGCCAAGGTGGTGAGCAAGCTCGTGGCGCAAGGTCTGCTCGACCTGCCGGGCGAGCAGGTCTCGGTCGTGGCCGAAGTCGCGCTCCAACGTATCGCGGTAGATGACGATCCGATCCTCATAGCGTTCGCGCGCGACACCGTCTCCGAAGTACTGGCCATAGGCATGCGCTTCGGCTCCGAGATCGGAGACCACGACAGCGACGTTCGCCAGTACCTCCTGGAATTCGGCGGGCAGCCGATCGATCGCGTCGACGACCAACGATTCGAACTCGTCGAGCTCAGAAGCATCGGGCATACCGGTTAACGGTAGAGCCTCAATGGCGGCGGCAAGCCGGGCAGACAGAACCCAGCCTCAGGATCTTGCCTAAGTGAGGTGGACTCGGGGAACCCCGACCTTTGAAGTCTGGTAGGTAAGGATGATGTCCTCGGTCGAACGCGAGCTCACGATGCTGTTCACGGATGTCGAGGGGTCTACGCGACACGCACAGGCACTCGGCGACGCCTGGCCGGATGTGCTCGCCACCCACCGGCGCCTGATCCGCGACGAGGTCGAGCAGGCCGGCGGAACGGTTGAGACGACGGAGGGCGACTCGTTCTTCGCGACGTTTCCCGCACCCGCCGAGGCAGCGCAGGTTGCAGGGGCCGTCCAGCGCGGCCTGCGCGACCATCGCTGGCCGCAGGCACTGGGCGGCGACCTTCGCGTCCGCATGGGGATCCACATCGGTCCTGCCCAGCACACCGATGGCCACTGGGTCGGCGTCGAGGTGCACCGTGCGGCACGGATCGCGGATGCGGCCAACGGTGGGCAGGTGATCGTCAGCGAACCGGTCCAGGTGGCGCTTGGCGACACCTGTTCATGTGAAGACCTGGGCCGCCACCGCCTGAAGAGCTTTACCGGTGCCGAGCGCCTCTTCCACCTCTGCATCGATGACCGCCGTGCGCTCGACTTCCCACCGCCACGCACGCTTGGCGCAGTGCACTCGATTTTAGAACGCGAGACGGAGCTGGGGCGCATCTCCGATCTCGTCGCGCAGGTCGCACACGGCGGAGCGGGTGCGACGCTGGTGATCGAGGGGCCGGCGGGCATCGGCAAGACGCGCTTGGCGGATGCCGTGCGTGGGGTTGCTGTCGAGCACGGCATGGAGGTCTCCGCTGCCCGGGGTGCCGAGCTGGAGCGGGGCTTCCCATTCGGGCTGGTGCGTCAGCTACTGGATCCGCCGCTTGCGGCCGCAGGTGCCGCCCAGCGCAGTGAGCTGCTGGACGGCGCCGCGGCGCTCGCGCTGGGCGCGTTGGGCGAGAAACCCTCCGTCGCGGTCGACATGGGGGGTGTGATGCACGGCCTCTACTGGCTGATCGCGGCGCTCGCCGACCGCGGTCCACTGCTGCTCTTGGTGGACGATGCGCAGTGGGGGGACGAGGCGTCCCTACGGTTCCTCGCCTACCTCTTTCGCCGCGCGGAGTCCTTGCCGGTGCTCGTCGCGATGGCGTCTCGCCCGCCGTCGTCGGACGAGACGGGCACGCTCGTGTCCGAGCTGGCGGCGGACCCCGGCGCTGAGCTCTTGCGCCTCGGCGCGTTGGGCGCCGCGGGCGTTGCGCGGCTGCTGGGTGAGCAGCTGGGTCGTCCAGCCGATCTCGAGTTCGCGGAGGCCTGCCTGGAGGCGACTGGCGGCAACCCGTTCCTGCTCGGCGAGCTCGCACGTGAGCTGCAGCGACAGGAAATCGACCCCAAGGCGCGTGAGGCAGGCCGCGTCGCGGGCCTGCAACCGGACCGCGTTGCACGCTCGCTGACAGTGCGGATTGGACGGTCGGGGGATGCCGCGGGCCATCTCGCTCCGGCCATTGCGCTACTGGGCGATGGCGCAGAGCTATCGCTCGCGGGTGAGCTGGCCGGTTTGGCGACCGATACCGCCGCGGACGCGCTCGACGGGCTGGTGCGCGAGGGCGTGCTGGTGCCCGACCTGCCGCCACGGTACGCACACCCGCTGCTGCGCACTGCCGCCGAGGGCCTGCTCGCGCCAGCTGAGCGCTCGCGTCTGCACGCACGCGCGGCCGAGCTCCTGACCGACCGTGGAGCTTCCGTCGAGCGGGTCGCGTCGCACCTGCTCGAAACGCAGCCTAGCGGCGAGGCTCAAACGGTGGAGGTGCTGGCTAAAGCCGCCCGGCAGGCTGACGAGCGGGGAGCCCCGGACGCCGCGGCACGCCTGCTGCGAAGGGCGCTCGAGGATCCCCCATCTGCTGCCCAGCGCCCAGCGCTGCAATTCGACCTGGGCAGGGCGGAGCGGGATCTTGGCCTGAGCTCCGCGCCTGAGAGCCTGCGCGCTGCCGCCGAGGCGGACGACCCGGTCCTGGCTGCCCGCGCCACGCGTGCCCTGGTATGGGCGATCGGACCCAACCCGGCAGAGCACCTCAAGGTGGTCTCGCTGCTAGATCGCGCTATCGACCGGGTCACCGCGCGCGACCGAGAGCTCGCGCGCGAGCTCGAAGCTGTGCGGCTCGGCTCGCTGTGGCTCGTGCCGGAGCTTGCCGACCGGCTCGAGCGCGAGCTGCCGCACTACCGGGACCTCCCCGGAGAAAGCGCGGCCGAGTCGCTGGCGCTCACCTTCGTCGCGCGGGTGCTGATGCAGCGCGGCGAGCCTGCGGCGGCCGTGGAGGCGGTCGCGATGAGGGCGGCAGCGAACGACGACGCTGCGCGAGACGACGACATGGCGGCACTGTGGCTGATCAGCATGACGGTGGTCATGATCGCGGTGGACCAGTTCGCCGTCGCGGAACGAGTTGTCGAGCGAGGGCTGGCGGTCGCACACGAGCGTGGTTCGGCGAACCGTTTCGCGCTCGCATCGAACCTCCGGGGGATCATCCGGCACTGCGCAGGCGACCTCGAAGGCGCCGAGGCGGACGCTCGCGCCGCGCTCGCCTCTGAGGGCCTGAAGGGCATGATGGGACATCAGTCGCTGATTCCGCTCGTCGGGTCGCTCGCAGATCAGGGCAGGATCGATGAGGGCCGGCGCGTGCTCGCGGACTCACAGCTCGACGGCGCCGTCCCCGAGGCCCGCCCACTCACCGCTCTGCTGGTCGAGCGCGGACGGCTGCTGGTTGCCGCCGGAGACGCGAACGCGGGTCTCATCGACCTCGAGGATGCAAATAGGCGCCTCCCAGTGCAGGCGGCAGGCAAAGGCGCGATCGGGCTGGATGCGTGGCTCGACCGGATATTGGCGCTACACACACTCGGCCGCGACGAGGAGGCCCACAGCGAGGCCGGCCAGGCGCTCGAGGCGGCACGGGCCTGGGGCACCGACCGCGCCGTCGGCGGTGCACTGCGCGTCAACGGCCTCCTCGCCGACGGCGAGGAGGGCCTGGACCTGCTGCGCGAGGCTGCCGAGACACTGGCGGCATCACCGGCCCGGCTGTGGCACGCCCGGGCGCTGGTCGACCTCGGCGCCGCGCTATACCGCGCCGGACAGCACTCGCAGGCACGCCAGCCTCTGCAAGAAGGACTCGACCTCGCGGAGCGCTGCGGTGCGATCCCGCTGGCCGAGACCGCCCGGCAGGAACTCGCCGTGACCGGCATCGAGGTCATGCGCCACGAGGCCCGCCGCGACGCACTGACCGCAGCCGAGCGCCGCATCGCCGAGCTCGCCGCCGAGGGAGCCTCCAACACACAGATCGCTCAGGACCTGTTCGTAACCGTCAAGGCCGTCGAAGGTCACCTATCCCAGGCTTACGAGAAGCTCTGCGTCCGCTCCCATCGCGAGCTGCGCGACGCGTTAGCCGATCGCGACAGCACATGACTTCATGCGCGCTTGGCCGAGCTGCCCCCTGGAATCGCATCGAGAATCTCCGTGATCCGAGTCGTATCGGGATCGGCATCGTCAAGAGCCGTTGAACATGGCTCTTATCAAGCCAAAATCGTCTCGCCGGAGGCCAGCTCTGTCCTTGGGCCAACATCTCCTCCTTGAGAGCATCTCCATATGGCCACCCGACCGACCATCTGTGCCGCAATAGCTCTCCTTTGCGCCATCGTTATCTGTTCAGCTCCACCCTCTGCCTCGGCTGGCGCGACGCGAATCATCACCCGAGAAGACACAAAGAAAATCGTGGCGATCCCGCCTTCCGGTGGCACCCCAGAAACGCTGTTTCGCCTCCACAGAGGTGCCCTTCTCAGCATCAGCGCTTCACACAATGGAAGGGTGGTCGCTTTTGCCTCCCGCTCCTGGGACAAGTCGAGCGGTGTTCCCGTTTGGACGGACCAAATTTGGACGATGCGCGGCAGTCGGCCCGCTCATGTCATTAGGTCTTTTGTGAGCTCCGGCAGATCTCGGGCAGACAACCCAGTCGACTCGCTCGCAGTGTCACCGGATGGTCAGCATATCCTCGTTACGAAGCGAGCAGGTGCCGTTTTCGTCTTGCGCGCCGATGGCTCTCACTTCCGTCGAGTCTTGGTTCCGGGCTATTCCTTCGAAGACGGCGGGGGGTGGAATTCTTCCGGAGCGGAGTTCACTCCAGACAGCCGTCGGATCATTGCGACCTTTCGCTCGATCGGGACAGATGATCCGGTGAATGGGATCGGAACGACTTCGATCGATGGGGGGCGGGTTCATCTCGTGCGAACCGGGCCTTTTCGCGCCGGGTTGGGCTTTGCTTCTGCGCCCACCGTCTCGAGGGACGGTGGGCGCATAGCTTTTGCCACCGCAAACCGTACGGGGTCTTGGATCATGATCATGAATCGCGACGGCACGAATGCGCATCGCCTTCCCGGGTCCCAGGTCGCAAAATGGACCGTTCACGATCCGTACTTCTCGCCCTCGGGCAACGCCCTGACCTTCTCCGGAGAGAAGCTGTCTGAGGGCGGCGTCGTAATTGATGCTGCTCCATCCTGCATCTTCACGATCCGCATGGAGGGGACTCACCGGAGGATCGTCCAGCGCGAAAAGGCGAGGCGCGGTGCTCGCAGTCCGATTTGGGTTCGCTGGCCTTACTAAGTGGGGCGGGAAAGACTCGAACCTTCGACCGACGGACTATGAGTCGAATCAGAACCCGTCTATAGAGTCGAATCTGGCCCGATAGAGCTATCCAGGCCCAAGGAGTTCGGCTGAGTTCGGTGGAGTCGGGCACCGATTCCCATGACTGACGTGAATTTGGTTCGCATCGCTCGGCACAGCCCTAGTCGAGCAACCGCCCTGGCTTCACCTCGACCGCCTTGGCGAGTCGTTCCAGCGTTGAGACCTTCGGGTCGCGTTTGCCCGCCTCGATCCGGCTGACCTCCGTGGCGTGGACCCCGCTTCGCCCTGCAACTTGTTCCTGCGTCAATCCAAGTCGTTCGCGCGCCTCGCGCAAGTTGGTGCCGAGGGCGGCCATGTGCCAATCCTCTGTCCTGTGGGCTGGAACCTCCATAGGAAACTTCACAAGTTCCTGCGTAGACTCCCTCCCCGTGCCGCCCAGCGAACGAAAGGCGAGAATGAGGCCGATCCCAGTCCCAAAGCAAGCGGGCCGAGATCGGCCCGATTCATGCGCTCGGCCTAGCCGTGCTTTGCGACGCGCAAGGTCGGGCTGACCTGCGCAACTTGTGCGATCTGCATCTGCTCTCACTCCCTCGGTCGTCAATCCCAGCTCCGCGCTGTCGCTCTCCTCACATAGATACAACACCCTCTCCCGCCCTGGCGTGTCTGTCAATGGGCCGATCTCCATCTGGCGCCCAAGACTCTGACCGGACCCCGTTCATCGGTCCACCCCGAGTGAGAGTCCGGGGCTGACTGGGACGTTCGTGTTGCCGATTCGCTGCCAGCTGGCAGCGAATCGATCAGGCGACATCATGCCAAGGGCCGAGTGAGGGTGGTTGGCGTTG
>DATIPC010000098.1:0-93803 GCA_035472395.1 Solirubrobacterales bacterium | reverse complement strand
AGTACACCGGTCTCTCGGCGCGCGCGGCGGCCGAGTGGATCGGCGCGCTGGATCTGACCGAGACCGCGCGGGCGATCGCGCGGTTGATCGTGCGCGAGATCACCGAACGACTCGCCTTCCTCGAGAACGTCGGCATCGGCTACCTCTCGCTTGGGCGTTCGGCGCGCTCGCTCTCCGGCGGCGAGGCGCAGCGAATTCGCCTCGCAACCCAGATCGGCTCCAGCTTGGTCGGCGTGATGTACGTGCTCGACGAGCCCTCGATCGGCCTCCACCAGCGCGACAACGAGAAGCTGATCGGGACGCTCGATCGGTTGCGCGATCTCGGCAACACGGTGATCGTGGTCGAGCACGACGAGGGGACGATGCGGGCCGCGGATCACCTCGTCGACCTCGGCCCGGGCGCCGGCGAACACGGTGGCCACGTGATCGCCGCCGGCACCCCGGCTGAAGTCGCCAAGGACCCCGCCTCGCTGACCGGCCAGTACCTCTCCGGCAAGCGCCAGATCGAGCTGCCGAACGAGCGCCGCGAGCCGCGCGGAGCGCTGCTCGTCCGCGGCGCCCGCGAACACAATCTGAAGGGGATCGACGTGACGATCCCGCTCGGCGTCTTCTGCTGCGTCACCGGGGTCTCCGGCTCGGGCAAGTCGACCCTGGTCAACGAGACCCTGCACCACGCGGTCGCCAACCGCCTGCACCAGGCGAAGCTCCGCCCGGGCGCCCACGACGGCATCGATGGGCTCAGCCAGATCGACAAGATCATCAACATCGACCAGTCGCCGATCGGCCGCACGCCGCGCTCCAATCCGGCCACCTACACCGGTGTCTTCGACCACATCCGCCAGCTCTTCACCCAGACCCAGGAGGCGCGGGCACGCGGCTACAAGCCGGGGCGGTTCAGCTTCAACGTCAAAGGCGGGCGCTGCGAGGTTTGCCGCGGCGACGGCCAGATCAAGATCGAGATGCACTTCCTGCCCGACGTCTACGTGCCGTGCGAGCAGTGCCACGGCAAGCGCTACAACCGCGAGACGCTCGAGGTCCGCTTCAAGGGCAAGAGCATCGCCGACGTGCTCGAGATGTCGATCGAGGAGGCGGTTGGTTTCTTTGAGAACGTGCCCAAGATCGCCCGCCGCCTGCGCACCCTGCACGACGTCGGCCTCGACTACATCCGCCTCGGCCAGCCGGCGACGACGCTCTCCGGCGGTGAGGCGCAGCGGGTGAAGCTGGCGACCGAGCTCTCCAAAGTCGCCACCGGCGACACCCTCTACATCCTCGACGAGCCGACCACCGGCCTCCACTTCGCCGATGTGCAGCGGCTGCTCGACGTGCTCGGCCGCCTCGTCGATGCAGGCAACACCGTGGTGGTGATCGAGCACAACCTCGACGTGATCAAGACCGCCGACCGCCTCGTCGACCTCGGCCCCGACGGGGGCGAAGAGGGGGGAGAGGTGATCGCGACCGGTACCCCCGAGGAGGTCGCGGCGGTAGAGGCTTCCCACACCGGCCGCTTCCTCGCCGAGCTGGTCGAGCCGGCGAAGCCGAAGCGCACCGCGCGCAAGCGGCGCGAGCCGGTCGCTGCCTAATCGCTCAACTTCTGTTCAACTCCATGGACCCGATCCCCCCGGAGCGTTACCGTAAAGAGTGAGTTTCGCGGCAAGCGGGTAATGGCAGGGCTGAAAAAGGAGGAGTTCATGTCCCGATCAGCTTTGAAGCGACTCCCGGTCGCATTTGGTGTGTTGCTGGCCCTGGTCGCTATCGCGGCGGGCTGCGGCGGCAGCAGTGGTGGCGGTGGCGCCACGATCGCCCTGCTGCTTCCAGAAAACGAAACGCCGCGCTACGAGTCCGACGACAGGCCGGACTTCGAAAAGGCAGTCGAAGAACAATGCGAAGACTGCGAAGTTCTCTACAGCAACGCCGGCGGCGACGCGGCCAAACAGCAGAGCCAGGCCGAAGCGGCGCAGACCCAGGGCGCCGATGTCCTCGTCGTCGATCCGATGGACTCCAAATCGGCAGCCGCCATCGCCGAAAAGGCCAAGGCCCAGAACGTCCCGGTGCTCAGCTACGACCGGCTGATCGAAAACGGCGAAGTCGACGCCTACGTTTCCTTCGACAACAAAAAAGTCGGCGAACTGCAGGCCGAAACCCTGGCGAGCAAACTGAAAGAAGACGGCAGCGCCAACGGCCCGATCATCATGATCAACGGCGACCCAGCCGACCCCAATGCGGCGCTCTTCAAAGAAGGAGCCCACACCGGGTTCGAAGCGGCCGGTGTCCAGGTCGCCAAGGAATACGACACGCCCGGATGGTCCGCCGAAAACGCCCAGCGCGAGGCGCAGCAGGCGATCACCGCGCTCGGCAGCAACGGGTTTGCCGGCATCTACGCCGCCAACGACGACACCGGCGGCGGCGCTATCGCGGCGCTGAAAGGCGCCGGGATAAACCCCTCCGAAAAGCCCGTCACCGGACAGGACGCGACCGTCGCCGGTCTGCAGCGGATCCTCGCCGGCCAGCAGTACATGACGGTCTACAAGGAAATCGAACCAGAGGCGACGATCAGCGCCGAAATCGCGATCGCCCTCGCCGAAGGCGAAGGTGTGCCGCAGGGCAAAGTCACCGAAGAAGTCGACAACGGCAAAATCAAAGTGCCGTCGGTCCTGCTCAAGCCGATCGCCGTGACCAAAGGCAACGTCAAGAGCACGGTGGTCGCCGACGAATTCGTCACCGCGTCCGAACTGTGCACCAGCGCGTTCAAGACCGCCTGCAAGGAAGCGGGGATCTCCTAGGGGGTCGGGAGCTGACGGGATGAGCCAAAACGGCGATCCGCTCCTGGAGCTCGACGGAGTGAGCAAGCGATTCGGCCCGGTCCAGGCTCTGGACCGGGTCGATTTCGCCGTCCACGCCGGGGAGGTCGTTGGCCTGGTCGGCGACAACGGCGCCGGCAAGTCGACGATGGTGAAGACGATCGCCGGCATCCACTCCGCCGACGAGGGCCGGATTCGCTTCGACGGCCGCGAGATCAAGGTCTCGCGGCCGCAGGACGCGACCCAGCTCGGCATCGCCACCGTCTACCAGGACCTCGCCCTCTGCGACAACCTCGACGTTGTCGCCAACGTCTTCCTCGGTCAGGAGGAGGTTTCGCCGGGGACGGGAGAGATCTCTCGCCAGCTCGACGAGGCGAAGATGGAGCACCGGGCGGGCGAGTTGCTCTCCAGCCTCGCGGTGACGATCCCGAGCCTGCGCACCGAGGTCGGGACCCTCTCGGGCGGCCAGCGCCAGCAGGTCGCGGTCGCGCGCTCGCTGCTGGGGGAGCCGCGGGTCGTGCTGTTGGACGAGCCCACGGCGGCGCTCGGTGTGCCGCAGACCAAACAGGTGCTGGAGCTGATCGGGCGCCTGCGAGAGCGCGGGCTCGGGGTCGTCGTGATCAGCCACAACCTGGCGAACGTCTTCGAAGTGGCTGACCGGATCGTCGTCCTCCGCCTCGGCCGGACCGCTGGGGACTTCAAAGCCGAACAGACGACCGAGGAGCACGTCGTCTCGGCGATCACCGGCATCGGTGAAGGCGGCAATGGCCGAAGCGAGGGGAACGAGCGAGAGGGGGAGGCATGAGGGGCGAGGGCGCGACCGCGCCGGCACCGGTGGCCGAGGGCGCGGCCGGCTCGGGCCTGCTCAGCCGCGAGTCCCTGCGGCGCCTGGTTCAGGGTGACCTCGCATCCGCCCGCGTCGTCCTCGGCCTGGCCCTGATCTGGATCATCTTCCAGTCCCAGAACGATCGCTTTCTCTCCGCCGAGAACCTGACCAACCTGATGCTGCAGATCACGGCCATCGGCCTGATCTCGGTCGGCATCGTCTACGTCCTCCTGCTCGGCGAGATCGACCTCTCCGTAGGGGCGGTCAGCGGCCTCGCCGCCGCTGTGATGGCGGTCTTGAACGTCAAGCACGGCTGGAACCCCTACCTGGCGATCGCCGCCGCCGTCCTGGTGGGGACCGCGATCGGGTTGCTCCAGGGCTCTCTTTTCAGTCGTTTCGCGATCCCGTCGTTCGTCGTCACCCTCGCCGGGTTGTTGGCCTGGCAGGGAGCCCTGTTGCAGGTTCTCGGATCGACCGGGTCGATCAACCTCACCGATCCCAAGATCACCGGCCTGGCCAACACCTTCTACTCCGATGCGGTGGGCTGGGTCTTCTGCGCGGTCGTCATCGCCACCTTTGCCGCTGTCGTCCTGCTGGGTCACAGGCGCAGGGTGGCGGCGGGTCTCGCCGGCGAGAGCGTGCCGGCGCTCGTCTTCCGGGTGGTTATGGTCGCCGCGATCGCGATCGTCGCCGTGGCGATCCTCAACTCGGATCGCGGCGTGCCCCTGGCGGTCTTGATCCTGCTCGCCTTCGTCGTCGGCATGGAGTACGTGGTCAAGCGCACTCGTTTCGGTCGCCACGTCTACGCCGTCGGCGGTAGCGCTGAGGCAGCCAGGCGAGCTGGCATACGGGTCAACGGCGTGCGGGTTGCGGTCTTCGCGATCGCCGGCTCGATGGCGGCGATCGGCGGCATCATGGCGGCGTCGCGCCTGCTGGCGGTCAACCAGGGCTCGGGTGGCAGCGAACTGCTGCTGCTCGCGATCGCCGGTCCGGTGATCGCCGGAACCAGCCTCTTCGGCGGCCGCGGCTCGGTCTGGACGGCGCTGCTCGGTGCCCTGGTGATCGGCTCGATCTCCAACGGGATGGACCTGCTGGCGCTCTCCTCGGCGGTCAAGTTCATGGTCACCGGGGGAGTGCTGCTGCTTGCCGTTCTGGTTGACGCGATCGCCCGCACGCAGCGCCAGGCCGCCGGCCGCGTCTAGGCCTCAGCGGTCGAGGAGCAGCGAGGCGCCGATCGCGCCGCCGAGGTCGCCGAGCGAGGCGACCCGCACGGCTGGTGGCCGCTCGTCGACGAAGAGGTGCTTGGCCATCTCCTTGGTCAGCGGCTCCATCAAGCGGTCGCCGAAGCGCACGCCGAGACCGCCGCCGATCACCACCGCTTCGACGTCGAGCAGGTTGACGGCCGAGGCGACTCCCGTGCCGAGCGCCTCGATCGCCCGCTCGATCAGTTTTTCTGCGAGGTGATCGCCGTGGTCGAGGGCGCGCTCCCAGATGCCGCTGGTCAGCCGCGGTTTCTGGTGCTTGTGCATCAGCTTGAAGAGATCGGTCTTGACCCCCTCCTCGTGCTGCCGCTTCGCCTCGGCTTCCATCGCCGATCGGCCGGCGTAGGCCTCCATGCAGCCCTTGCGCCCACAAGGGCACTTGGCGCCGCCGCGCTTGACCACCATGTGGCCGATCTCGCCGGCAGCGCCGCGGCCCAGCCAGGGCTTTCCGTCGAGCACGAGGCCACCGCCGACCCCGGTGCCCCAGAAGACCCCGATCAGGCTGGAGAACTCGCGCGCGGCTCCCAGCTGGAACTCCGCTTCCGTCGCGACCTGGACGTCGTTGCCGATCCGGACCTCGGTGCCGAGCGCCTGCGACAGCGTCTCTCCGAGCGGGAAGCTGCCCTCCCAACCGGGCAGGTTGCGGGCGCCGGAAACGACGCCGGTCTTACCGTCGGCGTCGCCAGGGGAGCCGACTCCGATGCCTGCCAGGTCACCGGGTTTCACGCCGGCGGCCGAGGCTGCTTCGCGCAGAGCGTCCTCCATGGCCCGGGCGACGTCGGCCGGACCGCCGGACGTGGGGGTCGGTTGCCGTGCTTCGCCGCTCACCGTCCCGCGAGCGTCGACGATCGCCGTCTGAATCTTCGTTCCGCCGAGGTCGATGCCACCGCGCAGGTCGTTCATGCCGGCCAGTCTATGCCTGTGATGCGTCTGGGAAGCTTCGCCTGTGAGCGAGTTGCGGGGATGGCGACTTTGGTGGGCGAAGCGGCGCTGGTACGAGCGCAACCGGCGTCCGCTGCGGCGCTTGCGGCTCGCCCGTCATGCCGCCCGCGGTGGCTTCTTCATCCGCCCCCCGTTCGAGGGTGAGCTGTTGGAGGCGCTCGACGAGGGCCGGCTGTCGATCGGCGAGGGAACCCTGCTCGAGCCGGGCTGCTGGCTCACGTTCGGCCCGCAGGCCCAGATCGAGATCGGCGCCGGCTGCTTCCTCAACCGCAACACAATGCTGGCCGCGTATGAGCGGATCGAGATCGGCGACCACACGATGTTCGCCAACGGTTGCTTCGTCGGCGATGCCGAGCACCGCTTCGATGACCCCGACACGCCGGTCACCTGGCAGGGATTCACCAGCAAGGGCCCGGTCAAGATCGGCTCCAACTGCTGGTTCGGGGTCAACTGCGCGGTCGCCAGCGGCGTCACGATCGGCGACCGCTGCGTGATCGGCGCAAACTCCGTGGTCACCAAGGACCTGCCGGCGGGCTCGGTTGCGGCGGGCGCGCCGGCCCGTGTGATCAAGGCCATAGAGTTCCGCCGCTGAGTGCCTATACTGGGATTTCGGCCGTGACCCCCACCGGGCATGGACCCATGAACCTCGCACTGACTGAGCCTTCGCATGCAAGAGCAGGCGTGAAATTCGTCCGGGTCAAGGACGATCTGCGTGCCCTGCTTGCCATTCCGCGCCGCGAGGGCCGCTCGATCGGCCTGGTGCCGACGATGGGCTGCCTGCACGAGGGGCATCTCTCGCTGCTGCGGGCGGCCCGCGCTGAGTGCGATGTTGTCGTGATGAGCCTTTTCGTCAACCCAGCCCAGTTCGGCCCGGGAGAGGACCTCGACCGCTACCCGCGCGACGAGGAGCGTGACGCCGCGCTCGCGAAGGAAGCCGGCGTCGACTTCGTCTACGCACCGCCGGTCGAGGAGGTCTACCCCGAGGGCTTCGCCACCCGGGTCGAGGTCGGGGGCCTGACCGAGGTCCTCTGCGGCGATCCGTCCCGACGCGGGCCCGGCCACTTTCGCGGTGTCACCACGGTCGTCGCCAAGCTTTTCAACACCGCCCAGCCAGACGTCGCCTACTTCGGCCAGAAGGACGCTCAGCAGGTGGCCGCGATTCGCCGCATGGTCCGCGATCTCGACCTCCCGCTGCGGGTCGAGGCGCTGCCGATCGTGCGCGAGCCAGACGGCCTCGCGATGAGCTCGCGCAACGCCTATCTCACGCCCGAGGACCGTGTGCGGGCGACGGCCCTGTCACGGGCGCTGCGCGCGGTCGAGCGGTCCGCCCGCGCGGATTCGCTCGCGGCCGGGATCGAGGCCGGCCGGCGCGAGTTGGACGCGGCCGGGGTAGAGCCGGAGTACCTTGAGGCGCGCGACGCCGAAAGCTTGGAGCCGGTGGCCACGTTGAACGGTCGCCCGGCACTGATCGCGGTGGCGGCCAGGATCGGCGATACGCGACTGATCGACAACGTGACGGTGTGGCCGCAGGGCCCGCTCCGCCAAGACTTGGAACACGGAAACGGCGAGACGGAGGTGCACGCCTGATGCAGAGACAGATGCTCAAGTCCAAGATCCACCGGGCAACGGTGACCGACTGCGACGTCGATTACATCGGCAGCATCACGGTCGACACCGAGCTGATGGCGAGCTCCGACCTGATCACCAACGAGCAGGTCCACGTCTGGGACATCGACAATGGCGCTCGCTTCGTCACCTACGTGATCGACGGTGAGCCGGGCTCCGGCACGATGCAGGTGAACGGCGCCGCCGCCCATCTGACCCGCCCCGGGCACAAGATCATCGTCGCCTCCTTCGGCGCCTACGACGAGAGCGATCTGGAGACCTACTCGCCGGTCGTCGTTCACGTCGACGACGCCAACCGTGCGGTCGCGGTCGACAGCCACCCGGAGGTTCTGCTCTCAGGGGAGGTGATGTGATGACCGAGCGCCCCCCTGTCACCCTGCCCCGCCTCGCCGAGATGAAGGAGGCAGGCGAGCCGATCGTGATGGTCACCGCCTACGACTACCCCTCGGCGCGCGTCGCCGAGGAGGCCGGGGTCGATCTCGTCCTGGTTGGCGACACGGCGGCGATGGTCGTGCTCGGCTACCCCGGCACCGAGCCGGTCTCGATGGACGAGATGGTGATGCTGGGCCAGGCCGTGCGGCGTGGTTTGCGCACGCCGCTGATGGTCGGCGATATGCCGATGGGCAGCTATGAGGCCAGCAACGAGCTCGCGGTTCAGGGTGCCCAACGGCTGGTCAAGGAGACCGGTTGCCAGGTGGTCAAGCTGGAGGCGGGGGGGACCTCGGTCGAGCGAGCGCGCGCGATCGTCCGCGCCGGCATCCCGGTGATGGGCCACGTCGGGTTGACGCCGCAGACGGCAACTGCCCTCGGCGGCTACAAGACCCAGGGCAAGACCGCCCAGGGCGCGATTCAGCTGCTCGAGGACGCCCTCGCGCTGCAGTCAGTCGGTTGCTTCGCGATCGTCTTCGAGGCGGTTCCGGCGGCGATCACCGAGGCGATCGTCGAGAAGCTGGACATCCCGACGATCGGCATCGGTGCCGGCCCGGCGACCGCTGGACAGGTGCTCGTCTTCCACGACCTGCTGGGGATCACGACCGGGCGCTCGCCCAAATTCGTCAAGCGCTACGCCGAGGTCCACGAGGCGATGGTGGACGGCGTCGGCCGCTACACGGAGGAGGTGCGCTCTCACCTCTTCCCCGAGCCCGATCACGTCTACGGGATCGAGCCGGCCGAGCTGCAGGAGTTCCGGCGCTACCTCGAGCAGAAGGAGGAGCTTGGCTCTCGGGCGTCCTGGGAGTGGGAGCCGTTGCCCTGAAGGCCTATCTCGGTAGGGGTTCCACTTAACTTTTTCCGAAGACAGTTGTTGGTTGTCCGCGGGTCTCGCCGCGGAAAAAGTACAAGACGTTCCACCCCTACCGAGATAGGCCTGCGCACGGTTAGCATTGCGATCGATGACGGCCGAAGAGCGGCGTGCCAAGTTGGTTGAGCTGTACGAGGAAGTCAAGGGGTGCACCAAATGCCCCCTGCACGAGACGCGGGGCAAGGCGGTGTTTGGAGCTGGCGATGCAGACGCCGACGTGATGTTCGTCGGCGAGGCACCCGGTGCCGAAGAGGATCGCCAGGGGCTGCCCTTCGTTGGACGCGCCGGGCAGCTGCTCAACCAGCTGCTCGAGGGGATCGGGCTCTCGCGCGAGGACGTCTTCATCGCCAACGTGCTGAAGAGCCGCCCGCCCGGCAACCGCGATCCCCAGCCGTTGGAGATCGAGGCCTGCCGCCCTTACCTGTTCGAGCAGGTGCGCCTGATCGAGCCAAGGGTCGTCTGCACCCTGGGCAACTTCGCGACCAAGCTGCTGAGCGGCAACCCGGCTGGTATCACCAGGGTGCGGGGGACGCCGCAGGTTCATGAGCTGGGTGGTCGCACGGTCTTCCTGCTGCCGCTCTTTCACCCGGCGGCGGCGCTGCGGACGCCGGCCGTGAAGGAGACGCTGCGGGCCGATATCGAGCTGCTGCCACAGCTGCTTACGGGTCCCCCGCCGGGTGGCGCGGAGCCGGAGGAGGTTGAGGAGAAGTCGGTGCCCACTCCGCCTCAGCCCCCCGCCGACCAGCTCGATTTTTTCGGTTGACGCGCTTTACGACCTCTTCGGCTGTCGAGACCGAAGCGCTGGGGGCAAGGCTCGCGGCCGATCTTGGCGCGGGCGACGTGGTCGTCGTCAGCGGCGAGCTCGGAGCCGGCAAGACGACCTTGATCCGCGGTGCCTGCCGGGCACTCGGCGTCGAGGAGCCGGTCACCTCGCCGACCTTCACGATCGGCCAGCGCTATCGCGGCCGCCTGCCGATATCCCACCTCGACCTCTACCGGCTCGGCGGGCTGGAGGGCGAGGACCCGGCGCTGCTCGACGACTACCTCGACCGCGCATCGATCGCCTTCCTCGAGTGGCCGGCGGTGGCGGAGCCTGAGCTGGCGGGGCGCAATGTGCTGGAGGTCCGGCTCGAGCACGGCAGTGGCGATCGGCGGGTTATCGAGATGTTGGGCGCATCGCCCCGCAAATAGGCGTGTTTCCACTGGGGATACGCCCTGTAGCATCGGCCACAATGCGAACCGAAGGAGGAAGGCGCCGAATGAAGGGACTGAAGACGCTGACGGCGATCGTGCTGGGGGTGGCGCTGTTCGCCAGCGCGGCGCCTGCTTCCGCGAAAACCGCCGCCTACAAGCACTACGTCGCCTGCGGTCTCTCTCAGAACGCGAAACCGGCGCACCTCTGCCAGAGGCAGCGCAAGAAGGGCGCCTTCTTTCGCAGTAACGATGGCGATGTCTTCTACACGGTTTGCGTCAAATTCCCGACCAAGAAAAACCTCTGCGCGCCCAAGCAGGAAGCCGTGAAGGGCACGCTCTACGTCAACAAGATCACCACCAACATTCCCGGCAAACACCGTGTCAGTTGGTTCGTGGAAGGCAAACAGGTCGGGTCCTACGTCTTCACGGTGCCGGGATAGCCGGACGCTGACAACGGTCGGCTTCGATACCGCGACCGCAGACACCGCCGCCTGCGCAGCGCGTGATGGCGAGGTTGTCTACGAGGCGCTGCTCGGTCTCTCCGAGAAGGGAGGGCCGCAGCACACGACGGCGCTGCTCGGTGAGATCGAGCGGGCTGTCGATGCAGCCGGCGGCTGGGAGGCGATCGACCGGATCGCCGTTGGGATCGGCCCCGGATCCTTCACTGGGCTGCGGGTGGGCATCGCCACGGCGCGGGCCCTGGGGCTAAGCCGGGCTCTGCCCGTGAGCGGAGTCGGCACTCTCGACGCGCTTGGGCGCGGTATCGGCGAGGCCGCCGGCGAGAGGGATCGCCTCGCGGTCCTCGATGCACGCCGCGGTGAGGTCGTAGCGGCGCTCTACTCCGCCGCCGGCGAGCAGCTCTGGGGACCGCTGCTCAGCTCCCCGGAGGAGCTCGCTGCACGGATCTCCGCGTTGACCGATCCCACGCTGTGCGGTGGGTCGGGCGCGGTACGATTTCGCCAGCAGTTCATGAGTCAGGGTGTAGAGATCCCGGACGACGCTGACCCTGTGCACCGAGTCGCCGCGCGGCACATCTGCGCTCTTGCGGCGGCCGGGCCGGGCGAGGACGAATCCGGTTCCGTCGCCCCGATCTACCTGAGGCCCCCCGATGCGGAACGGTGGCGTGAGCGAGACTCTCTCCAAGCAGCCGAGTGAGGTCAGCGGCAAGCCGCCGGTGCGGCGGCTTGCCTACAGCGACCTGCCAACGGTGATCTCGATCGAGCGGCGCTCCTTCCCGGCGCCGTGGTCGTTGGCGATGTTCGTGCTCGAGCTCTCCAAGCCGTCGGGGATCTGCCTCGCCGCCGTCGAAGGCGAGGAGCTGCTCGGCTATCTCGTCTGCTCCCGCTACGACCGGGTCTGGCACCTGATGAACGTCGCGGTGGCGCCGGAGCGCCGCCGGCAGGGAGTTGCCAGCCGCCTGATCTCGCAGCTGATCGCCGAGGCCGGGGAGGGGCTTCCCTTCACCCTCGAGGTGAGGGTCTCCAACCGCGACGCGATCACGATGTACGAGCGGCTCGGCTTCCGCTCGGCGGGCGTGCGGCCTCGCTACTACCAGGACAATGGCGAGGATGCTCTGATCATGTGGCTGGACTGATCCTCGCGATCGAGACCTCCTGCGACGACACCTGCTCCGCGGTCCTCGACGGTCCCCGCATCCTCTCCAACCTGATCTCCTCACAGGACGAGGCACACGCCCGCTTCGGCGGGATCGTGCCCGAGGTCGCCTCCCGTCACCACCTCGATCTGGCTGTGCCGGTGGTCGAGGCGGCCCTCGCCGAGGCCGGCGTCGCGCTGGGGGAGATCGAGGCCGTCGCGGTCACCGCCGGCCCGGGGCTGATCGGTGCGCTGCTGGTCGGCCTCAGCACGGCGAAGGCGATCGCCGCGTCGCGCCGTCTGCCGTTGATCCCGGTCGACCACCTGCAGGGCCACGTCGCCGCCAACTTCCTCGCCCCGGAGCCACTCGAGCCGCCTTTTCTCTGTCTGGTTGCGAGCGGCGGCCACACCCTGCTGGCGGGGGTGCACGATCGCGCCGGCCACGAGGTGCTTGGCCAGACCCTCGACGACGCCGCCGGGGAGGCCTTCGACAAGGTTGCCCGCATGCTCGGTCTCGGCTACCCCGGTGGCCCTGCGCTGCAGCGGCTGGCGGAGGACGGCGACCCCGCGGCGTTCGAGCTGCCGGTCGCGATGGCGCGCGATCCCGGGCTCGATTTCAGTTTCAGCGGGCTGAAGACGGCGCTCGTGTACCTCTGCCGCGATCTGGGGCCCGACCAGGTCCAGGGGCGCCGCGCCGATCTCGCCGCGAGCTTCCAGGCCGCCGCGGTCGGGCAGCTGACCGCGAAACTGAAGCGGGCGCTGAAGCGAGGAGATTGGGACGCGGTGGCGCTGGGCGGGGGCGTCGCCGCGAACGGTCCGCTGCGCGAGGCGGTGGCGGCGCTCTGCGAGGAGCGCGGTGTGCGGCTGAAGCTGGTCCCGCTGGAGCTCTGCACCGACAATGCGGCGATGATCGGCTCCGCCGCCCGCTTCCAGGCGCGGCTGCCGTACCCGGATTACCTCTCCTACGACGCCTTCCCCAGCAACCGGCCGCCGGTTGCAGCGTGATCGGCGCCGAGCTCATCCTCTACTCGCGCCCGGGCTGTCACCTCTGCGAGGAAGCGCTCGAGGAGCTCGTCGAACTGCACCGGGAGGGCTACCGCTTCGAGCTGCGGGAGGTCGACATCGAGAGCGACGAGAAGCTGCTGCGCGGCATGCTCGAGCGCATTCCGGTGCTCGAGCTGAATGGAGAGGTCGTATCGGAGCTGACCGTGGACCGTGACTCCGTTCGGGCGCGGCTCGATACTGTGGGGGCGTGAGCGCGGAGCGGCCAAGCGTGCATCGTCGGTTCTTCGCGCCGGGAGCGAAGCGCGAAAGCAATGATTGATGATCGAGCAGGCGATCGAGGGGCTTGAGGTGCCGGGCGGGCTGATTGGCGACGGCGAGCGCCTCTCGCTGGGCGTTGCCGCACGCCTCTCGCGCTACCTGCAGGTGTTGACCCAGGCGCGCAAGATGGGCCGGGAGACGATCTCCTCGCAGGAACTCTCGGACTACACCCACATCAACCCGACCCAGATCCGCCGCGATCTCTCCGGCTTTGGCAAGTTCGGCAAGCGCGGGGTTGGCTACAACGTCGACTCGCTGGTGGCGGAGATCCGCAAGATCCTCCGCACCTCGGGCCAGCACAACATTGCCCTCTTCGGCGCCGGCAACCTCGGTCAGGCGATCGCCAGCTCCGACATCTTCGCTGACCACGGCTTTCAGGTCGTCGCCATGTTCGACATCGACCCGGCGGTGGTGGGGACAGAGGTCGGCAGCATGCAGGTCCGCGACTTCGGCGAGCTGGAGGCGGTCGTCTCCGAGCAGGAGATCGTGGTTGGCGTGCTCGCAGTCCCGGCCGCAGCGGCGCAGGCCGTGGCAGACCGCTTGGTCGAGGCCGGCGTGAAGATCATCTTCAACTACTCCGAGCAGTTGCTCCAGGTGCCGCCGGAGGTGACGGTGCACACCTCTAGCCCCGCCGTCGATCTCCTCTACGCGCTCTACTTCTACCTGACCTGAGAAGGAGCTGGACCCCTTGTCCCTGGACCTCGACCTTGCTCGGGAGAGATTCGAGTCTTCGACCGACTTCACGATCGGCCTCGAGGAGGAGTTTGCGATCCTCGACCCGGCGACGCTGGAGCTGGAGCACCGTTTCGAGGACGTCTATGCCGCCTGCAGGAAGGACGACGTGCTGGCCGAGTCCGCGGCCGGCGAGCTGATCGCCTCCGAGGTCGAGATCCGCTCGGGCCGATCCGAGAGCTTCGAGGCCGCGCTGATGGCGCAGCGCGAGCGCCGCACACGCCTCTTCGAGCTGGTGGACGGGATGGGCCTGGGATTGGCGGCGATGGGTACCCACCCCTGGGCGAGCTATCTCGACCAGAGGATCATCGACACGCCGCACTACAACCGGCTGCGGCACGAACTGGGCTGGGTGGCGCAGCGCAACAACACCTGGAGCCTGCACGTTCACATGGGCGTGCGCGGTGCCGACCGGGCGATCGCCGTCTGCGACTGGCTGCGCGAGCTGCTGCCGCTGCTGCTGGCGGCGTCGGCCAACTCACCCTTCCTCGACCGCCGCGACACCGGCCTGCACACGGTTCGGACCGAGATCTTCACCCGCACCTTCCCCCGCTGCGGCGTGCCCAGTCCCTTCGTCGATTGGGACAGCTATGCCGAGTTCGTCGGCACTCTGCAGCGGACCGGCAGTGCGGTCGAGTCGACCCAGCTCTGGTGGAGCGTCCGCCCGCATCACCAGTTCGGCACGGTCGAGGTACGGATCTGCGACGCGCAGACGCGCGGCGACGAGTCGTTTGGGCTGGCCGGCCTGATCGCCGCCTGCATTGCCCAGACGGCGCTCGGCTACGACGAGCACGGCTACGACGGCGCCGGCTCGCCGCTGCAGGACCGTGAGATCGAGGAGAACCTATGGCGGGCGATCCGCCATGGAATGAGCGGCAAGCTGATCGACTTCCGGCGCGGGGTGGAGGTAGAGGCGCGGGCGGCGCTGGAGGCGTTGCTCGAGTGGACCGAGCCGGCTCGGTCGGCGCTTGGAATCGAGGCTCGGCTGCCGGAGCGCAACGGCGCCCAGCGAGCGCGCGAGGCACTCGCCGGGGGCGCCACGATCGAAGACGTCTACCGCGACGCGGTGCGCGAAACGCACCGCACCTATACGGCAAGCAAGCAGACCGTCTAGACGTCCCCGCCCCCCACGACGAACGTGCCGCAAGTTGAGTACCCATATGGGCCTCTAAGTTGCGGCACGTCGGCCTGGGTGGGCTGAAAACGCGATATCCGCGGGCCCTTATAGACTCCCGCGCCGCTCAAACCAGCCGGAGGAACCAAACTTGACCAGCTTCTTGACCGACTACGGAGTTGTCGTTGCGCTCGTCTGCGCGGGGGCCGCTGTTGTCTACGGATTAATCATCACGCAGCGCCTGCTCGCGAAGTCGCCGGGCAACGAGCGCATGCAGGAAATCTCAGGCGCGGTGCAGGAAGGCGCCAAGGCCTACCTCAACCGCCAGTACATGATCATCGCCGTGGTCGCGGTGCCGATCGCGATCGTGCTCTGGCTCCTGCAGGACTACAAGACCGCGATCGGTTTCGTCATCGGCGGCACGCTCTCAGGCGCTACCGGGTTCATCGGGATGAACCTCTCGGTGCGCGCCAACGCGCGCGTCGCCGAGGCGGCCCGCGGCGGCGTTCCGCCCGCGCTCGACGTCGCCTTCAAGGGTGGCTCGGTGACCGGGCTGCTGGTGGTTGGCCTCGCCCTGCTCGGCGTCGCCGGCTACTACGGCATCCTCGTCCTCACCGGCTCGAGCGACAAGGAGGCGGTTGACGCCCTGGTCGGTCTCGGCTTCGGCGGCTCGCTGATCTCCGTCTTCGCCCGGCTCGGCGGCGGCATCTTCACCAAGGCGGCCGACGTCGGCGCCGATCTGGTCGGCAAGGTCGAGGCCGGCATTCCCGAGGACGATCCCCGCAACCCGGCTGTGATCGCCGACAACGTCGGCGACAACGTCGGCGATTGCGCCGGCATGGCCGCTGACCTCTTCGAGACCTACGCGGTCACCACGGTCGCGGTGATGCTGCTCGGCGTCCTCACCTTCACCGGCTCAGGTGGCGACTACTCGCGCGAGGTCGCGCTCTTCCCGCTGGTCATCGGCGGCGTCGCGATCATCGCCTCGATCATCGGCGCCCTTCTGGTCCGGACCAAAACCGATCGAGTCGAGGGGGCCCTTTACACCGGGGTGATCGCCGCCGGGATCCTCTCGATCGCGGCCTTCTACCCGATCACCGACTGGATGATGAGCGATCCGGTGCTGTACGGCCTCAGCACCGCGGCGAAGACGGTCACCGTCACCGACCTCTGGCTCTGCGCCGTGATCGGCGTCGCCGTGACGGCGCTGCTTTTTGTCATCACTGAATTTTATACGGCGACTCGTTTCCGGCCGGTGAAGTCGATCGCCAAGGCGTCGGAGACCGGTCACGCGACCAACATCATCCAGGGGCTGGCACAGGGCTTCCAATCGACCGCCGCCCCGGCGCTCGTGCTGGCGCTGGCCATCCTCGGCGCCAATGAGCTCGCCGGCATCTACGGCATCGGCATCGCCGTGATGGCGCAGCTCTCGCTCTGTGGTCTGATCGTCGCTCTCGACGCATTCGGGCCAATCACCGACAACGCCGGCGGCATCGCCGAGATGGCGGATCTGCCCGAGGAGGTGCGCGCGGTCACCGACCCGCTCGACGCGGTCGGCAATACGACCAAGGCCGTGACCAAGGGCTACGCGATTGGTTCCGCGGCGCTCGCCGCTCTGGTCCTGTTCGCTGCCTTCAAGAGCGAATTGGCCGGCGAGGCGCCGGCTGGGTTTGACCTCAACGCCCTCTTCAACCTGAGCAGCCCGGACGTGCTGATCGGACTGATCATCGGCGGCATGATGGTCTACCTGTTCGCGGCATTCGCGATCGAGGCGGTCGGCCGTGCCGGCGGCGAGGTCGTCGAACAGGTGCGCGAGCAGTTCCGTGAGCACCCCGGGATCATGGAGGGCACCGAAAAACCCGACTACGCGAAAACGGTCAGCATCGTCACCCTGGCGGCGCAGAAAGAGATGATCCTGCCGGCGCTGATTCCGATTCTCGTTCCCGTCGTCGTCGGCCTGCTCAGCGTCAACGCGCTCGGCGGCCTGCTGATCGGCGTCATCGTCGTCGGCCTCTTCGCGGCGATCTCGATGACCGCCGGCGGCGGCGCCTGGGACAACGCCAAGAAGCTGATCGAGGACGGCGCCCATGGCGGCAAAGGCTCGCCGGCCCATGAAGCCTCGGTGACCGGCGACACGGTCGGCGATCCCTACAAGGACACGGCCGGCCCGGCGATCAACCCGATGATCAAGGTGGCGAACATCGTCGCGATCCTGATCATCCCGATCGTTCACTTCTAGGCGTAGCGAGGGGGAGGGGCAGAGTGCCCCTCCCGCCTTGCTGGGTTTTCGCCCGCATGCGCGCCTGGCCGTCCGAGGTGGCGGTGGGGGGCGAAAACAGGACGCCGCTGCGTCGGGAGGGGCACCCTGCCCTCCTCGCGGAACGCCAATAATGCTCGCTTGTGGTTGATGACTTGATCAACATCGCGGACTTCGAGCGTTTAGCTGGGGAGAAGCTCGAGGCGGGGGTGGCCGGGTATTTCTTCGGCGGAGCGGGTGATGAGCTGACGCTGGGCGAGAACGTCGCTGCTTGGGGGCGGTGGCGGTTGCGGCCGCGGATGCTGGCTGGGTTGAGCGAGTGGGGGACCGGGGCGGAGGTGCTGGGTGGCGGGGTCTCGATGCCCGTGCTGGTTGCGCCTGTTGCCTACCAGGGCCTGGTTGACCCCGAAGGCGAGGCGGCGATGGCGCGGGCTGCAGCGGCGGCTGGGACGGTGATGTGCCTCTCGACGCTGGCCACCATGCGGCCCCGTCCCGTCGCCGAAGCGGCGCCGGGAGGCCGGCGCTGGTTCCAGCTCTACTGCTTCAAGGACGAGGGCGTGACCGGGGCGCTGATCGAGGAGGCCGTCGATTGCGGTTACGAGGCGATCGTGGTGACGGTGGACGCGCCGCGTGGCGGCAACCGCGAGCGCGACCGCCGCACCGGCTTCAAGATCCCCGCCGAGCTCGGTGTGCCCAGCATCGAGGCGGCGCTCGGCTCCGGCCGGGCGGTGACGATCGAGGAGACGTTCGATCTGATGGAACCGGCGCTGACCTGGTCCGATCTGGAGAAACTGGCTTCCGAGTGTCGCGTGCCGGTGCTCGTCAAGGGGGTGCTGACGGCGGAGGACGCGATGCTGGCGATCGAGCATGGCGCCGCTGGCATCATCGTCTCCAACCACGGCGGTCGCCAGCTCGACCGCGTGCTGGCGACGGTCGATGCTCTGCCGGAGGTGGTCGACGCCGTCGCGGGGCGGGGCACCGTGCTGGTAGACGGCGGCATCCGCCGTGGCCTCGATGTGGCGATAGCGCTGGCTCTGGGCGCCGATGCGGTGCTGGTCGGACGGCCGGCCCTCTGGGGGTTGGCGGCCCGGGGTGAGGCGGGGGCGCGGCATGTGTTCGAGTTGCTCCGCGACGAGCTCGAGCTGACCCTCGCCCTCTGCGGCTGCGCCTCGCCCGCTGAGCTGACCCGGGCCCACATACAGCGGGCCCCGGCGTCGTCCGTATATTCGGTCTGAGCGAACGCCCACCGCCGCCTCCAAATGGCCCAGCGCATACCCAGAGACGAATCGCTGAGCCGCGTTCACGGCGTCGGCGCCCTGTTCTCGGCCGCCTACGGCAACGTCGGCTCCTCGATCTACTACGCCCTCGGCGTCACCGCGGCCTTCGCCCTCGGCCTCACCCCGGTCGCCTTCGTCATCTCCGGCCTGATCTTCGCCGCGACCGCTGCGACCTACGCCGAGGCGACCGTGATGTACCCAGAGGCGGGGGGGTCGTCGAGCTTCGCCCGCCACGCCTTCAACGAGCTGGTCAGCTTCGTTGCCGCCTGGGGGCAGATGCTCAACTACACGATCACGGTCGCGATCTCGGCCTACTTCGTGCCCCACTACCTGGCCGTCTTCTGGGAGCCGCTCGGTCACGCTCCAGGCGACATCATCGGCGGTGCTGTCCTGATCGGGGCTCTGGCCCTGCTCAACATCCGTGGCTCGCAGGAGTCGGCCAAACTGAACCTGATCCTCGCCGTCGCCGATCTGGGCACCCAGGTCGTGCTGGTCGGGATCGGCGTCGTGCTGGTGCTCAGCCCGCAGGTGCTGATCGACAACATCCACCTCGGCGTAGCTCCGACCTGGTCGGACTTTGCGCTGGGGGTCGCGGTCGCGATGATCGCCTACACCGGGATCGAGACGATCTCCAACATGGCCGAGGAGGCCAAGGACGCGGCGCGGACGATCCCGCGCAGCGTCGGCCTCACGGTCGCTGCCGTGCTCGGCCTCTACCTGCTGATTCCAATCGTGGCGCTGTCGGCGATGCCGGTCGTCCAAGACGCAGCCGGCCACTACACGACCGCGCTTGGCTCCGAGTTCGCCAACGACCCGATCCTCGGCATCGTCGAGAACCTCGGCCTTGGCAGCGGCCTGACCGAAGCGCTGCGCTTCTACGTCGGCATCCTCGCCGCGGTGATCCTCCTGATCGCCACCAATGCCGGCCTGATCGGCGTCTCCCGGCTCACCTACTCGATGGGACAGCACCGCCAGTTGCCCGAGGGGCTGCGCCAGGTCCACCCCCGCTACCGCACCCCCTATATCGCGATCATGGTCTTCGCCGGCCTGGCGATGATCACCCTGATTCCGGGCCAGGCCGAATTCCTGGCGACGCTGTACTCGTTCGGCGCGATGCTCTCCTTCACGATCGCGCACGTCTCGGTGATCCAGCTGCGGCGGCGAAAATCGGAGGAGGAGCGGCCCTGGAAGCCGCCACTCAACTTCCACGCTTTCGGCTTCGAGGTGCCGCTGACCGCGGTGCTCGGCGGTCTCGGCACCTTCGCCGCCTGGGTCGTTGTGATGGCGCTCAACCCGCGTACGCTCGCCGTCGGAGCCGGCTGGATGGCGTTCGGGATCGTCGTCTACGTCCTCTACCGCCGCAATCAGAAACTGCCGCTTACCGAGACGGTCAAAGTCGTCACGCCGGAGCCACTCGGGGTGGAGGAGATCGAGTACCGCAGCATCCTCGTCGCCTTCGAGGACGGGGAGCCGTTTTCCGAGGAGATGGTCGCGACCGCGGTCAAGCTCGCCTCCAAGCGCCGTCGCGGCGTTCACATCCACTCGATGCTGATCGTGCCGACCGACCTGCCGCTCGACGCCGAGCTGCGCGACCAGGAAGCCGAGGCGCAGAGCAAGGTGGAGCAGGCGAAGCTGATCGGCGGGCAGCGGGTCACCGGTCACGTCGAGAGGGTGCGGCCGGCGCAGGCCGGCTACTCGATCTCCGACGAGGCGAAGCTGATCAATGCCGCCGCGATGGTCGTCGGCCTGCGCTACCGCAACGGCGCGCCGCTCTACGACAAGACCCTGCAGACGGTTCTGAGCGAGCGACCCTGTCGCGTCATCGTCGTTTCCGACAGGAGCGGACAGGCTTCCGAGACCCCGCCTGTCCTGGCCTAGAATCGCCGCGATGTCCTCGCCCGAGCGGATCTACCGCGGCTCGATCCGCGCCCTGTCTCTTGCCTTCATCGGCTTGGGCCTGCTGATCCTCATCAGCACCTTCGCCCACGGCGGCGGCCCGATCTCGCTGGGAACCCTTCTCGGGGTCGCGTTTCTGACCGTAGGCGTAGCGCGTCTCTGGCTCAGTGGCACCTTCCGCGGGTGGCGCGGGGGGAGGGGGGGTTCGGACGGGTGAGTCCGCTAACCCCCCCTCCCCCCGCGCCAGGACCCGCGGCCGACGCCCCCAATGAGCAGCCCGAGCAACGTCCCCGCATAGAACCCCTGCTGAACCGCGGCCTAGGCGTCCCCGGCCTCTTCGTCGCCGTCTATTCCGCGGTCGGCTTCTCGATCTACTTCTCGCTCGGCGTCGTCGCCGACCGCGGCCTCGGCCTGACCCCGCTGATCTTCCTTGCCGCGGGGCTGCTCTTCGTGCTGACCACGCTCAGCTACGTCGAGGGCGGCGCGATGATCCGCGAGCGGGGCGGCTCGTCGAGCTTCGCCCGCCACGCCTTCAACGAGCTGATCGCCTTCATCGCCGGCTGGGCGATCCTGATCGACTACCTGATCGTCGCTGCGCTGGCGGCGATCTCGGTCCCGCATTACCTCGAGCCGATCTCACACGACCTCTCCGAGCCGGGCTGGGAGATCGGTGTCGCCGGGTTGGTGATCGTCGCCGCCTGCGCGCTCAACATCCTCAACGTCACCGGCCGCGGGCGGGCGCGCACGCTCAGCGTGCTGGCCCTCGCCGACATCGCCCTCCAGCTCGCTGTGATCGGGGTCGGTGCGCTCGCCGTCCTTCACCCCGATCGCCTCACCGACCAGATCGACCTCTTCACCAATCCCAGCATCAAGGACATCGTCTACGCCTCGGTGATCGCGATGCTGGCCTACGCCGGAATCGAGGCCGCCTCCGACCTGGCGCCCGACATCGACGTCAAACCGCGCGACCTGAAGCGGATCGTCTCCGTTGGCGCCGTCGCGGTGCCGCTCGTCTACGCCGGGATGGCTGCGATCGCGCTGATGGCGGTGCCGGTCGTCGCCGGTCCGCAGGGGCCGGAAACCGCGCTGGGCGGCGAATTCGTCGAGGCGCCGGTGCTGGGGGTGGTCTCCGCCTACCACCCGGCCTGGGTGGCGGACACGATGCGCTGGGTCGTGGCCCTGGTTGCGGCCCCGGTCCTGTTCTGGGCGGCGACGACCGCGATGCTCGGCGTCTCCCGCCATATCTACACGCTGGCGATCAACCGCCAGATCCCCAGTTGGCTGGGCAAGCTCAACAGTCGCTACGCGACCCCGCACGTGGCGATCGGGCTCTCCGGACTGATCGCGATCGGCCTTGTCGCACCGACCGACGTCAAGCTGCTGGCCGGGCTCTACGCGTTCGGGGCGATGTTGGCGATCACGATCGCCCACCTCTCGATCCTGCGGCTGCGCGTCACCGAACCCGACCGGACCCGCCCCTTCCGAGTTCCCTGGAGCGTCTCCTGGCGCGGGGCGCAGCTTCCCCTGCCGACGCTCTTCGCCGCCCTGCTCAGCGTCCTCGCCTTCCTCAGCGTCCTCGCCTTCCACGACCGGGCGCGCTGGGTCGGCGGCGGTTGGATGCTGTTTGGCCTGATCTTCTACGTCGTCTACCGCAAGGTCTTCGAGGGGACGACGCTCACCCGGCGCGTCCAGGTCACCGAGAGGGCTTTGACCAAGCGGGCGCCCAACGTCGAATACGGCAACATCCTCGTGCCGGTGTTCGGGACCGAGCTCGACGACGACATCGTCGCCACCGCGGGGCGGCTGGCTGCTGCTGAGCAGGAGGGAGGCGGGGAGGTCGACGAGACCCACCTCGCCATCGTCTACGTGCTCGAGGTGCCGTTGACCCTGCCGCTCGACGCCGAGCTGCCGCCGGAGCGGGAGCAGGAGGCGCTGCACGCGATCGAGCGCGCCCGCGAAGTCGGCGAAGAGTACGAGGACGTCAAAGTGACCGCGTCGGTGACGAGGGCGCGCAAGGTAGGCGCTGGAATAGTCGAGGCAGCCCGGCGCGGCGGCGTCGAAGCGATCGTGGTCGGGGCCGAGCCGCCGAGCAAGATCCGCGGCGGTGCGAAGCTCGGCGGGATCGGCGCAGCCAAACCGGCCGAGATCGGCGCTGCGACCGAGTACGTGCTCAAGAAAGCGCCTTGCCAGGTCCTGCTCACGGCGCCCCCAGAGACCCCCGCTGAGCCGGAGCCCGTGCCGGCCGCCGCTGACTAGACTCCACCCGTGGTGAAGACGTGTTCATTCTGATCGTTGGTTGCGGGCGGGTCGGCTCGTCCGTAGCCCGTTCGATGCTGAGCGAGGGCCACGAGGTCTCCTGCCTCGACGAGGACCCCGAGGCCCACACCCGCCTCGAGGTCGGTCTCGACAAGGGTTGGGAGGACCTCGGCGGCCGCTTCACGGTCGGCACCGGCCTCGAGACCGACGCCCTGCTTGCCGCTGGGATCGAGAAAGCCGACGCCTTCATCGCCGCCACCAACGGCGACAACACGAACATCGTGATCGCCCAGATCGCCCAGCGCCGCTATGAGGTGCCGACGGTGATCGCGCGGATCCTCGACCCGCTCCGGGCCGAGTGGTACCGGCAGCAGGGCATGCACACGATCTGCCCGACCAGGGTCGCGATCGACATGCTCGAGAGCGCCGTCCGCGAGGGCGCCCAGCGCGAGGTGGCGTGAGCATGTACATCATCGTGGTCGGGGCGGGGAAGGTCGGCTGGAACCTGGCCCGCGAGCTGCTCGAAAAGAACCACGAGGTGACGGTGATCGAGAGCAACAGGCGCCGCTACCTGACCGTTGAGCAAGAGCTCGAGCACAACGTCACCTACGGCGACGCCTCAGAGCTCTGGGTGCTGGAGCGGGCCGGGATCCAGCGGGCCGACATGGTGATCGCCGTGACCGGCGACGACGAGGACAACATGCTGATCTGCCAGGTCGCCCGCGAGAAGTACGAGGTCGAACGGATCATCGCCCGGGTCAACAACCCGCGCAACCGGCCGCACTTCGACCTGCTCGGGGTGAAGCCGTCGGTCTCCGCCACCGATCTGATCCTGCGCCTGCTCGAGCACGAGGTTCCCGAGTATGGCCTCGTCCACCTGCTCGACCTGCAGGAGGAGCAGCTGGAGATCATCGAGATGCTGCTCGGCAAGGACTCGAGCGTCACCGGGCGCCGCGTCGGCGACCTCTCGATGCCCGAAGGCAGCCTGCTGATCTCGGTGCTGCGCGAAGGCAAGGGCTTCGTGCCCAACGCCGACACTGTGCTCGAGGCCGGCGACGAGGTGCTCGCCGTGCTCGACCCGGGCCGCGAGGACGACCTCAAGGAGCTGTTCGGGCCGGCTGCCGGCGGTAACGGGACGGGCTGAGCGGTGGCCGACCGCGAAGTCGACTTCCTCCTGGTCGGCGGCGGCATGGCCTCAGCGCATTGCGCTGCCGAGCTTCGCAAGCGCGGCGCCGAGGGGTCGATCCTGCTGGCCGGCCGCGAGCCCGAGCCACCCTACGAACGACCTCCGCTCTCGAAGGAGTACATGCGCGGCGAGGCCGAGCGCAAGGACGCCCACGTCAACCCGGCCGGCTGGTACGAGGAGAACGGGGTCGAGCTGCTGACCGGCACCAATGTGATGTCGCTCGACCCGGCGGAGCGGACCGTGAAGCTGCAGGGTGGGGAGGAGGTCGGCTTCGGCAAGGCGCTGCTCGCCACCGGGGCGATGGTCAACATCCTGCGGGTCGAGGGGGCCGAGAACGAGGGCATCCACTACCTGCGCGCCTTCGGCAACTCCGATGCGATCCGGGCCGACGCCGAGGCGGCCGAGCACGTGGTGCTGATCGGCGGCAGCTACATCGGCACCGAGGTCGCCGCTTCGCTGACCGCGAAGGGCGTCAAGTGCACGATCGTGATGATGGAGGACGTGGCGCTCTCGCGGGTCTTTGGCGACGACGCCGGCCGCTGGTTCCAGGAGACGATCGAATCGCACGGCGTCACCGTCCACGGCGGCGAGGAGTTGGATGCCTTCGAGGGAGACGGTCGGGTCAAGGCGGTGCTGACCAAGAGCGGCTTGGCGATCGAGTGCGACGCGGTCGTTGTTGGCGCCGGGGTCAGGCCGGACGCGATGCTCGCCCAGCGCGCCGGGCTCGAGGTCGAGGATGGAATCGTCTGCGACTCGAAGCTCGCCACCTCGGTCGAGGGGATCTACGCCGCCGGAGATTGCTGCTCCTACGACAGCGTCGTCCACGGGCGGCGGATCCGGGTCGAGCACTGGGATGTGGCGATGCAGCAGGGGATGCACGCCGCCCGCAACATGATCGGCGAAGACCTCGACTACGACGTCGTTCCCTACTTCTTCAGTGACCTCGCCGACTGGGCGAGCCTGGAGTACGTCGGACCGGCAGCGGAATGGGATGAGGAGATCTGGCGCGGCGATCGCGACGGCGGCGAGTTCTCGGTCTGGTACCTGAAGGACGGCCGCGTGGCCGGCGCGCTCAGCGTCGGCCGCTCCGAAGACCTCGCCGAGGCCCGCCGCCTGCTCGCCGGCGGCGTCGACGTCTCCGCTGCCCGCGACCGGATCGCGGACACCGACAGCGATCTGGGCGAGATCTCCTAGCGAGGACGCCTCCGGGCGCGGCCGCAGTGCGCTAGATATCCTCAGGCCTGTTCGTTGCGCCCTGGTGTAATTGGCAACACGCCAGTCTCTGGAACTGGAATTTGGGGTTCGAGTCCCTGGGGCGCAGTTGCCAAAGTCCCTGCACAGAGCCGTCTAGCGGCTCTGCTAACTTCGCCCCGCAATGGGAACCCCCAAGCGCTTTCTCCTGATCTTGCCTTTGGCTGCGTTGGCGCTCGCCGGCTGCGGTGGTGGGGGCGGCGACGAATCGACCGCTGCCGCCCCGGTTGAAACCACCGAAGCGACCACGGCCCTGAGCAAGGAAGAGCTGATCTCCCAGGGCGATGCGATCTGCGCCGAGGTGAACGCCGCGGTCGGGACGGTGGGGTCGACCAGCTCTGGTGCCAGCGGCGAGGCCACGCAGGTCGCCAGCCTCTACAACGGCATGGCGGAACGCCTGAAGAACCTCGGCGCCCCCAGCGACGACAGCAGTGGCTATCCCGAATTCATCTCCGCGGCCGAACAGCTCGCCCAGGCGGAGAGCAACGTCAGCTTGGCGGCTGGGCGTGGCGAAGAAGAAGCCCTGACCAGCGCCGAAGCGGAAGCCTCCGCGGTTCTGTCCTCGTTCCAGTCGGCGGCGCTCTCGTTCGGATTCGAAGATTGCGCGGAAGCGCCGAGCGCGCCGACGCCAAGCTCCGCCGGAGGCGAGCCCGCCGAAGAAGAATCATCGGAAGGCGTCGAAGAAGCGGCGCCCGAAGCCGAAGAAGAAGTCGAAGCGGCGCCCGAAGCCGCCCCGGTCGAAGAAGAAAGCGCCGGTGGCGGCGCCACTGCCGGCGGCGGCACCGAAGGCGGCGGCAGCGGTTCGGGCGGCGGCAGCTCCGGCGGCATCGGCCCCGGCTGACGAGGTCTACGTTGAGCCCCCGTGAGGGGCCAAAGGTGAATCTCGTCCCGCTAAGCGGCCGAGGACTCCTGCCAGGCGCCGTAGAGGCGCGAGTAGGGCCCACCGGCACTGATCAGCTCGTCGTGGGTGCCGCTCTCGGCGATGCGGCCTCCTTCGAGCACGACGATCTTGCCGGCGCGGCGGATCGTGGAGAGGCGGTGGGCGATGACGATCGCGGTGCGACCGGCGAGCAGTCGCTCGAGGCCGCGCTCGATCGTCTTCTCGGTTCGTACGTCGACGTTCGAGGTCGCCTCGTCGAGGATCAGGATGCGGGGCTCGGCCAGCAATGCCCGAGCGAAGGCGACCAGCTGGCGCTGACCGGCGGAGAGCTGGACCCCCCGCTCGCCCACCTGGGTATCGATGCCATCGGGCAGCGCCGCGACGAACTCGGTCGCGCCGACTGCGGCGGCCGCGTCCTCGATCTCCTCCAGGCTCGCCTCCGGCCGGCCGAAGGCGATGTTCTCGCGGACGCTGCCGGAGAAGAGGAACCCCTCCTGAGGCACGATCCCCAGCTGCCGCCGCAGCCCCTCCTGCCGGACGCCGCGCAGGTCGTGCCCGTCGACCAGGACCCGGCCCGCCTGCGGGTCATAGAAGCGTGCCACCAGCTTGGCGAAGGTCGACTTGCCGGCGCCGGTTGCGCCGACCAGGGCCAGGGTCTGGCCGGGTGGCACGTGCAGATCTACTTCCCGCAGCGCCCAGACATCATCCGGCGGCTGCTCTGCTCCCGCTCCCTCGCGCTCATCGTCACTGGAGATCTCGCTCGCTCGCTCCCGCGTCCGCGCCGCCGGGTCCTCCGTATAGGAGAACCAGACTTCCTCCATTCGAATCTCACCGCGCAGCGTGCCTGGGTCGATCGCGCCCGGCGCATCGACCATGTCCGGCTTGGTGTCGAGCAGGTCGAAGATCTTGTCCAGGGCCGCCATCCCCTGCTGGTAGGTGGTGTAGAGCTGGGAGAGTTCCTGGATCGGCTGGAAGAAGACCTGCAGGTAGCCGACGAAGGCGACGATGACGCCGATCTGGATCGCACCGTCGATCGCCTGGGAGCCGCCGAAGAGGAGGATCGCCGCGACGCCGACTGCGGAGAGGAGCTCGACCGCCGGGAAGTAGGAGGCGTTGAGGTAGACGGTCTTCATGTTCGCCTCGCGGTTGGCCTCGTTGAGCTCGGTCATCGCCGTCGCGTGGCGCGGCTCCTGGCCGAAGCTGCGCACCACTCGCACCCCGCTCAGCGTCTCCTGCAGGTAGCCGGTGATCGCCGCGATCCGCTCCCTGGTCGCGCGGTAGGCGCCGTGGGAGACGATCCGGAAGGCGATGCTGGCGGCGGCGATCAGGGGGAAGGTGAGGAAGGTGACCAGCGCCAACGGGGCATCGAGGAAGAGCAGGATCACGACCACGCCGATCAGCGTCAGGGTGCTCGAGAACATCGTCACGACGCCGTCGGTGACGAGCTGGTTGAGCGCCTCGATGTCGTTGGTCATGCGGCTGATCAATACCCCCGGGCTATTCCGCGTGAAGAAGCCGATCGACATCGCCTGGATGTGGGCGAAGAGTCGCTCGCGCAGATCCTGGAGGGCGCGCGTCCCAACCCAGCCGACCAGATAGGTCTGCAGGTAGGTGGCCGCCGCATAGAGGGATGCGACGACGACAAAGGCGATGACGATCAGGTCGAGGGCGCTGACGTCGCCGGCGACGATCCCCGAGTCAACCGCCTTGCCGGCGAGATAGGGAGGGGCGAGGCCGGCGCCGGTCGCGACCAGGAGGGCGGCGAACATCAGCACGACCTTGCCCCGGTAGGGCCGCAGCAGCCCGATCATCCAGCGCACCTTGCGGGCCCGCTGGTCCTGGCCGCGGACCAACTGCCAGAGGGCGGCGAAGAGGAGGTAGATCTCGCGCAAGCGGTTGCGCTCGGAGGTCATAGACGCGCCATCTCCTCGCGCTCTTCGAGGTCGTGCTGGAGGAAGACCGTGTCGGCGAGGCCGTGCTCGGCGATCTCGCGGTAGAAGCTGCAACCCTCGAGCAGCTCCGCGTGGCTGCCGCGGTCGACGATGCGGCCGCCGTCCATCACGACCACCTCGTCGGCAAGTGAGACGGTCGAGAGCCGGTGGGCGATTATGAACGTGGTGCGGCCCGTCATCGCCTCGCGCAGGCCGGATTTGATCGCCGCCTCGGTGGTCGCGTCAACCGAGGAGGTGGCGTCGTCGAGGATCAGGATGCGCGGGTCGGCGAGCAGGGCGCGGGCGATCGCGACGCGCTGACGCTGGCCGCCCGAGAGGGTGAGGCCGCGCTCGCCCACCGTCGTCTCGTAGCCGCCCGGCAGATCGCGGATGAACCCGTCGGCCTGGGCGCGCCGCGCCGCCGCTTCGATCTCCTCGCGGCTCGCCTCCGGTCGCGCGTAGGCGATGTTCTCGGCGACCGTGGCCGAGAAGAGGAAGCTGTCGTCGGCGACGAAGGCGATCTCGCCGCGCAGCGAGCCGACCTCGACCGAGCGGACGTCGGCGCCGTCGACCAGGACCGCTCCCTCGCTCGGGTCATAGAGGCGGGCAATCAGCGCGACCAGGCTGGTCTTGCCTGAGCCCGAGGGCCCAACCAGGGCTACGGTGCGCCCCGCCTCGACCTCGAGGTCGATGTCGGTAACGGCGGGGGCGGAGCCGTCGTAGCGCAGGGTCACGCCCCGCATCTGCACCCGGCCACCCCCGATGGGCAGCGGCGGCGCCTCCGGAGGGCTCTCGATCTGCGGCTCGCGATCGAGGATCTCGAAGAGGCGGTTGCCGGAGGCGACCGCCCGCTGCGCCATCCCCATCGCCATCCCCAGCATTCGCATCGGCGCCGCCAGGATCACGACGTAGGTGTAGAAGGCGGTGAAGTCGCCGAGGCTGAGGCTGCCGGCGATCACCTGGCGACCGCCGATCAGCAGCACCAGGGCGATCCCGAGCTGCGGCAGGAAGCCGATCAGCGGTGAGAAGAACGCCTGCAGCCGGGTCGAGTAGATGCTCTGGTCGAAGACCCGCGAGACCGCACGACGGAAGCGATGCAGCTGATGCTCCTCGCGGGCGAAGGCCTTGACGATGCGGATGCCGGAGACGTTCTCCTCGGCCTCCGCGGTCAGCTCGGCGATCCGCTGCTGCACCTCCTGCAGGGCCGGTCGCGAGATGCGGTTGTAGCGGGAGGCGGTGTAGACGACCAACGGCGCGGGGGCGAGGGCGATCAGCGCCAGCAAGGGGTTGATCGCGATCATCACGGCGGTGACGAGGACGATCGTCAGCAGGTTCTGGGTGATGAAGATCAGGCCGTAGCCGAGGAAGAAGCGGATCGATTGCAGGTCGACCGTCGCCCTCGACATCAACTGTCCGGTCTGCTGCCCGTCGAAGAAGCCGAGCTCGAGCCGCTGCAGGTGCGCGTAGAAGAGCTGGCGCAGATCGAACTCGACCGCCAACGAGACCTTGCCGGCCACGACCCGCCGCACCGCGGTCAGCCCGAGGCGCAGGATCCCCGCCCCGACGATCGCCAGGGCAAGCGGCAGCAGGTCGGGCTTGTCGCCACTCTCGATCGCGTTGACCGCACGCCCGATCAGCCACGGGATCAGCACCGTCATCCCCATCGCCACCCAGGCGAAGGCCAGCGAGCCCCAGAGCTGGCGGCGATAGGGGCGCAGAAACCCCATCAGGCGGCGATAGGTACGCATTCAAGCCACTATACAAAGTGAAGTAAAGGCGACCCGCCGGTTTCTGGGCCGCCCTCAGTTGAAAGCGGCGGCCTTGGCGCTGGAGACCTTGCCGCCGCTGCACGGCGGGGGGCCGTGGCCGGGGCGGGGCAGGATCTGGAAGTTGGTGACGGCGTGGTAGGGAGTGGTGGCACCGTTGTTGAGGGCCAGCGTCACCACCAGCCGGTAGAAGCCCGGGCGTAGTTCGTGGTAGTAGATCTCGGGCCGGGTCGCGGGCGAGTAGCTGCCGCTGGAGCCGATCCGCGCGCCGAGCACCCCATTGGGACCGGAGTAGCGGGGGAAGTCGAAGGAGGCGCCTACCAGCCGACCGCGGCCGAGCGGGCTTTCCACCGCTCGCTGCAGTTTGGCCGGGTCGACGCAGTCGGGGACGCGGTTGAGCCCGAAGCGGATGTTGCCCTCGCCGAGCTCCGGTTCGCCGCCGAAGTGGCGCGGCGCGAGCGTGAAGCTGTGCACCCTGACCTTGACCACCACCGCACGGCTCGATTGGCGGGCGCCATTGCGTGGGGAGATGATCTCGACGCCCGGTTCCCCCGGAACGGTCTTCGCTTGGGCTGCAGAATCGCCTCCGGCTCCGTCGATGAGGACCACCGCCAGCGCCGCGACCGCGATGGCCGCGAAGGCGGCGAGGATGGCGATTCGAGCCGACATCGGAGCCGGAAGGTTACGTGCCGCGCGGTCGGGCACGGCGGGTGCGGTGGGCGCGACCCCTAACGTTGTGCCGATGCTGCGAGCGGCGATCACGACGCTGGGGGCGCTGCTGGTGCTCGGCTTTGCCGCGCCGACGGCGCCGGGAGCAGGTCTTGCCGACCACGTCAGCGTCTTTGCCGGCACCGAGCCCGGCGCCAATGCCTTTGGCGGCGGCCACAACTTTCCCGGCGCGACCCTGCCCTTCGGGATGGTGCAGTGGGGTCCCGACACCGTGCCGGCGGACCGGCACTCGGGTGGCTACGACTACCGCGACCATCACCTCAGGGGCTTCAGCCTCACCCATCTCAGCGGCGCCGGCTGCGCGCTGTACGGGGATTTCCCCTTCTTGCCGACGACTGAGCCGATACGCGCTTCTCCGGCGGCCCAAGGTGGCGGCCTGCGCGGTCGCTTCCAGCCGGGTTTCTCTCATGCGAACGAGCGGGCCAGCCCCGGCGTCTACTCGGTCCACCTCAATCCGGTCGGCGGCGGGGCGATCGATGCCGCGCTGACCGCCACCACCCGCACCGGCGTCGCCCGCTTCGCCTTCCCGCGCTCGCCGCACGCGAGCGTCTTGATCGACGCCGGCGGCAGCGCCAAAGCCGACGATCTCGCCGAAGTGAATATCGACCCGGCCAAGCGCGAGATCTCCGGCTCCGCCTCGAGCGGCTACTTCTGCGCCCAGCGGCCTCGCTACCGGGTCTATTTCGCCGCTGTCTTCGATCGCCCCATCGATGCCCACGGCACCTGGACGGGTCAGAAGCTGGCGCCGGGCGACACCGCTGCCGTAGACCAGGAGCAGCCCTCGACCGTCCCGGCGAACACGGCCCAGGCGGGCGCCTACGCCAGCTTCGACACCCGCCACAACCGGGTCGTCACCGTCCGTGTCGGAGTCTCTTTCGTCAGCGTCGCCGGGGCGCGAGCCAATCTCGCCGCCGAAAGTCGGGGCGCCTCCTTTGACCACGTCGCCGCCGCGGCGGAGGCAAGCTGGAACCGCGCCCTCGCCTCGATCCGGGTCGGCGGCGGCGGTCGCGGCGACATCGACACCTTCTACACGGCGCTCTACCACGCTCTGCTCGCTCCTCGCACCTTCGACGACGCCGACGGCCGCTACATCGGCATGGACGGGGCCGTCCACAGCACCGGTGGCCGTACCCAGTACGCGGATCTCTCGGGCTGGGACGTCTACCGGACCCAGATCCCCCTGCTGGCGATGCTGATGCCCCACCGCGCCAGCGACATCGTCGCCTCGATGCTCGCCGACGCCGAGCAGAGCGGTTGCCTGCCGCGCTGGTCCTACGCCAACGGGCAGAGCATGACGATGGTCGGCGACCCCGCCGATGCGATCGTCGCCTCGGCGGCTGCCTTCGGCGCCCGGGACTTCGACGCCGCCGCCGCCCTGGCGGCGATGGTCAAGGGGGCAAAGGAAGGCTGCAGCACTGCCGACGGGGACTATGTCCAACGGCAAGGGCTCCAGCAGTACACGGCGCTGGGCTACCTTCCCTTCGACATCGACGTCAGGCGCCGTAACGCCAACTCGCTCTACGGCAGCCCCGAAGCGGTCTGGGCATCGGCAGCCACCACGCTCGAGTACGCGATCGCCGATTTCTCGATCGCCCAGTTCGCGGCGCGGGAACTGGGGGACGGGGCCACCTACCGTTCCTTTATTCCGCGTTCAGGCAACTGGCGCAATCTCCTCAACCCAGACAGCGGCGAGATCGAGCCGCGTTTTGAAGATGGGAGCTTCTCCCCCCACTACGACAACCTGCACGGGGCCGGGTTCGCCGAGGGCGATTCGGCCCAGTACACGTGGTTGGTGCCCCAGGATCCCGCCGGCCTCTTCGCGTCGATCGGCGGCCGTGCCGCAGCTGTGAGCCGGCTCGACCGATTTCTGCGGACCCTGAACGGCGGTCCCGGCGCCACCCACGCCAACCATGCGCTGCTGGGCAACGAGCCCAACCTCAATGTTCCCTGGCTCTACGACTGGGCGGGGCAGCCCTACAAGACGCAGGCGGTCGTGAGAAGGGCGCTTCGCCTCTACCGTGCCTCGCCCGACGGCTATCCGGGCAACGACGACCTCGGCACGCTGTCCTCCTGGTACGTGCTCGGGGCGCTCGGTCTCTATCCGGAGGTTCCGGGGGTCGGTGTGCTGGCGATCGGAAGCCCGCTCTTCCAGCATGCGTCCGTGCGTATGGCCGGCGGACGGAGGCTGCGGATTCTTGCCTCCGCCTACCGGCGTGCGAGCCGCGGGCACGGCCGCGAGAAGTCTCGGGTACCGCTCGCCCTTTCTCGGGCTCCCTACATCCGGGCGATGCGCATCGACGGTAAGGTCTACGAGCGGCCCTGGACGACCTTCTGCGCGCTGGCGCGCGGCGCGACCCTGTCCTACCGGCTCGGCGCGCGGCCGAATCGCAGCTGGGGCGATACCGCTGCTGTTCTGCCACCTTCCTTTGGGACGAAGCGGCCGATGCCCGCGAACCGCTGCACTCCTTGACCGACGAACAAACGCACCTGACCGTCTTCTGGGCGCTCCTGGGCCTGACCGCGCTGGGGGTCACGGTCCGCTTTGCCAGCCTCGGCGTGCAGAGTTACCACCACGACGAGGTGATCACCGCCGCGCGGGTCATCCCCGGCAACTTCGTCGACATGTTGCGCCAGGTCAAGGCGAGCGAGTCCAACCCGCCCCTGTACTACGTGCTCGCCTGGGGTTGGGCAAAGGCATTCGGCACCGGAGAGGTGGGGCTGCGCTCGCTCTCGGCGCTGTTCGGTGCAGCCACGGTCCCGGTTGCCTACCTGGTCGGCCGCGAACTGGCGCGGGAGCGGACCGGACTGATCGCCGCGGCGATCGTCGCCGTCAACCCGATGCTGATCTGGTACTCGCAGGAGGCGCGGTCCTACGCGTTGCTCGTCCTCTTCGGAGCGCTCGCCCTGCTCTTCTTCGTGCGGGCCCTGCGCACGGAAGAGGGACGGGACCTTGCGCTCTGGGCCCTGGCGTCTGGCCTGGCGCTCTGCAGCCATTACTTCGCAGTCTTCGCGGTGGCGATCGAGGCGGCCTGGTTGCTGGTTGCGCTGCGGTCCAGGTGGCGGCTGGTGTTGCCGGCGGTCGGCGCCGTCGTCGCGGTGGGCCTGGCGCTGCTGCCGCTGATCTCCGCCCAGGTCAACCCGACCCACATCGGTTGGATCGACCACAGCCTGTTGTCCACCCGGCTCTTCGAGACCGGGGTCAGCTTCCTCGCCGGGGAGACCGGCCACGTGATCGCCGAGCCGCCCCGCGAGCGCTTCGCCCTGATCCCGGTGGTGCTGATCGGCATTGCGCTGCTGATGCTGGCGTTGCGCGGCTCGGCGCGGGAGAGGCGCGCCGGCGGGCTGGCGCTGGTAGTGGGAGTGGGAGTGGTGCTGTTCGCCACCGGTGCCGCGCTCGCCGGCAAGGACTACATCGTCGAGCGCAACCTGCTCCCAGCCCTGATCCCGCTCGCGGCTGCCGTGGCGGTCGGCTTCGGCGTCGGTAGGGCACGGCGCATCGGCATCGTCTGCGCGGCGCTGCTGTGCGCCTACTGGCTTGCCTTCGACGTGCATGTTGCCCGCACCCCCAACCTGCAGCGGCCTGACTTCCGCGAGCTGACGGAGAGGCTCGGCTCACCGACGCAGCCCCGAGCAATCGTTACCTGGAAGCTCGCCGCAGACCCGATCCAGTTTTACCTCGACGGCCCCTCCGAACGCGTCTACAGTGGCGAAATACCGCTGCGGGAGATCGACGTGGTGAGCAAGCCGATCGTGGCCAGGAAGCCACCCGGGCTACCGTCCGGGTTCCGTCCGGTCGAACGCCTTAGGCTGGAGCGCCTTACGCTTATTCGTTACGTGTCCCCTCGCCTTCAACAAGTTCCCTACCACGTGCTGCGCGACGCACGGACCGGTTTCGGCAGCAACGCCGTTGTCGCTGACGGCTTCACGCCGAAAGCGGGGTAAGTCAATGAGCGACTCCTACCAACTCGCCTATCGCCTCCGCGCCGCCGCCCGCCGACCGGCGAGCTGGCTGCAGCTGCTCAAGTTCGGCATCGTCGGCGGCTCCGGCTACCTGATCAACCTCGCCGTCTTCACCCTGCTTGCCGACAACCTCGGCATGCACCACCTGGTTGCGGCCGTGGGGGCCTTCTGCATTGCAATTGCCAACAACTTCTTCTGGAACCGGCACTGGACGTTCGAGCCCGGCGACGGGCACGCCGGCTTCCAGGCGGCGCGTTTCTTCACCGTCAGCGTCGCTGCGCTGCTGATCAATCTGGCCGTGCTCGAGCTGCTCGTGTCCGGGGGCTCGCTCGGGGATCTGACCGCCCAGGCGATCGCGGTGGCGGTGGCGATGCCGTTCAACTTCTTGGGCAACAAGCTCTGGACCTTCACCTGAGAGCGCTGCAAACCGGCGCATCTCGGGGTCTTCGGTCGGTCGGATCGGGTCACGCACTGTAGTGCGCTCCCCTCACCGCCCTCCCTGCATCCCCCGACCTGCTTGGTTTTCGCGCTCTCAGTGGGGGATTGCTACTACCACTCGCCTTCGAGCCAATTCAGTAGGTCGGGGATGAGCCGATGGAGATCGGGGTCGTCCCGGGTGAGCTCGGTGACTGCGAGCTGGATCGCTGCGCCGAGGCCGAATGTCGCCCGGTCGGGGTCTCCGCCGAGCCAGGCCTCGACCTGACGCAGGCGGAGTTGATCTGCTCGGAGCTCGAGCAGGGCCGACCGGGCTGCGGTGGGATCGGTCTCGGCCGTATCGATCAACACCTCCAGCCCGGCTCTGACCCGGCACTCGGGCGGTGCCTCCTCAGCGGCGGCGGTCGCCCGCTCAACAATCTCTTCGTCCAACGGCCCTTCGACCAACAGGGCAGTTTTCGTACCCTCTCTCATGTTGGGACCTCCTCTTAAGGTCTCGGCCAGGCCCCGGGGTGTCGCAAGCGCCGCCGGGGCCGCCTTTTTCTCTTGGCGAATTACGCTAGGCCCGCGCCCGGACGGCGAAGGGCCTAAATGTCTCCCATTCCCAACTTTTTTGGCTTTCTTGACACTGAAGTCACACTTCGGTACGTCACTCAAATACTTCAATGGACTTGACCATTGGATTCCAGCATAGGCCCCACCGGCCCGGGGGTCAACGTTCCGTGGCACACTCCGATGACGATGGGCGGCGCGAGACCGATCTACGACGCGGGGGCGGTGGAGGCCTCCAGGCAGGCAGATTGGGCCGAGCAGGGCGTATTCGAGACGCCGCTTCCGGCGCCGGGGCAGGCGGCCGTCTACGTCAAGCCCTCCAGTCCATTCACCTCTGGAAACCTCCACATGGGCCACGTCCGCGATTACTCGATCGGCGACGCCTACGCGCGTTTCCGCCGCGCCCGGGGCGACGCGGTGCTCTTTGGCTTCGGCTTCGACGCCTTCGGCCTGCCGGCCGAGATGGCTGCGATCGAGCGAGGGACGAGGCCGGCCGAGTGGGTCGAGCGATGCGGCGAGCGGATGCTGGGGCAGATGAAGCGCCTCGGCTTCTCCTTCGACTACGAGCGTGCCTTCTACAGCTCTGACGAGGACCAGTACCGCTGGTCGCAGTGGCTCTTCCTGACCCTGCTCGAGGCGGGGATGATCTACCGCGACGACGCCACGGTCGATTGGTGCGATACCTGCCAGACGACGCTGGCCGCGCTTCAGGTCGAGGACGGTCGCTGTTGGCGCTGCCACAACCCGGTCCGCCTGATCCGTCGCCCGACCTGGTTCCTGCGGGTGTCTCCCTACCTCGAGGAGAACGATCGCAATCTGGCCGGGCTCGCCGCCTGGGACGAGCTTTCCCTCAAGACCCAGCGCTACATCCTCGGCCGCACCGACGGCGTCGAGCTCGATCTCCAGGGTCCCGACGGCGGAGTCCTCGTGGTCTTCACTCCTCATTCCGGCTCCCTGGGCGAGGCACGCTTCGTGCTCCTCTCTCCGCGCCACCCGGAGGTGGAGCGGTGGGCGACGGAGCCGGGCGTGGCGGAGCAGCTCGACGAGCTGCGCTCGGGAGGGTGGGAGCGCAGCGCCCGCGACGCCTCCGCGGTACCGGTGATCGACACCGGCGCTTCCGTCACCGTCCCCGGGGGCGGTGAGCTGCCGGTCTTCGTGTCCCCGCTCGTCGATGCCCGCTACGGACCCACCGCCGCGCTCGGCATCCCGGCGGTCGACGAGGCCGACGAGGCGATCGCCGCGCGGATGCCCCGCGTCTCGGGCGAGGGGCCCGGTGGGGAGCTCGCGGATTCGCTGACGCGAGAGGCGACGCGCTATCGCGCCAACGACTTCTCGATCTCACGCCAGCGCTACTGGGGAGCGCCGATTCCGGTTCTGCACTGCGGGGAGTGTGGGGTGGTCCCGGTCCCGGTGGAGGACCTTCCGGTGCGGCTGCCGCGCGATATCGAGCCGACCGGCGAAGGCAACCCGCTGGCCGAGCGCCCCGACTTCCTCCAGGTCTCGTGCCCACGCTGCGGCGGCAGCGCCGAGCGTGAGACCGACACGCTCGACTGTCACTTCGATGCGCTCTGGCTCTGGGTTCCCGCCGCGGTCCCGCCTGAGGATCGGGCCGAGCAGATGTTCACTCACCCCGATCTGCATCGCTGGCTTCCGTCCGAGCGACTCGTCGCGGGCAACGACAGTGGCGGCTTCGTCTTCGACCAGCGGGTGGTCACCAAGGCGCTGCGCGATATCGGGCCCTTCTCCTTTCTCGAGGACGGCGAGCCCTTCAGTGGCTGCCTCTTCCACGAGATGGTGATCGCCGACGGACGCAAGATGAGCAAGCACCTCGGCAACGTCGTCGACCCCGACGAGCTGGTCGCCGAGCACGGCGCCGACACCGTGCGGCTCGCGATCCTCTACGCGGCCGGGCCCGCCAAGGCGCTCAACTGGACCGACGGTGCGCTGCGCTTCGCCTCCCGCTTTCTGGGCGGGCTCTGGGACTACACCCACGACAGCATCGCCGCCGCTGCCGAGGCGCCCGCGGACCCGGAGGCGGCGGCCGACACCGCCTTCATCCGCGAGCGGCTTGGCAAATGGTGCGAGAGCGGGCTGGAGCGGATCACGGCCGATCTGGAGGATCTGCAGATGCACAAGGCGGTGCGCAACGTGACCCGCCTGCTGGAGCGGATACGCGACTACGAGAAACGGATCGTCAAGCGTCGCGGCCAGCTCAGCCGCGAGGACTCCGAGGCGCTGCTCGAGGCGCTCGCCCTGCTGGCCCGGGTCCTCTCGCCGCTAGCTCCTCATATCGCCGAGGAGCTGTTGGTTGCTCTCGGCCGGGATGCCTCTGTAGGATTTCCATCACGAGGAGAGGCCGTCTCCCTACTAATGGCCGAGAATAACTGATCGATATGTCCTCATCTGCTATACAACTTGACTCATGATCAGGCGCCAGCACGGAAAGCGCAGGCGGAGGTTCGCGAAGGCGGGGGGTCTGCCTTCGAGAACGAGGAGTGACGAGGGGCGATGAGTCTCGCGGCGGATCAGCGCACCCGTTCTTGCGCGACCGAGCTGGTCTGCCACGACTGCGGTCTTCGACTGCCCCTCCTCGACACAACCTTCAAGTGCCTTGGCTGCGGCCAGGGTCTCGACATCGACTACGACTACGAGTTGGCCGAGGCGCGTGTGGCCGAGCGGCCGATCGCGGAGCGCGAGCTGAACATCTGGCGCTTCGAGGAGTTGCTGCCGATCGTCGACTCGACGGCAAGGGACCGAGTGGGGCGCTACAGCGGGCGGACCCCGCTGATCCACGCCGACCGGCTCGGCGCCGAGCTGGGCCTGCGCAAGCTCTACCTCAAGGACGACAGCACGCAACGCCCCAGCCTCTCCTACAAGGACCGGGTCGTCTCGATGGCGGTCGCCCGCCTGCTCGAGCTTGGCAAAAAAGAGATGGGCTGCGTCTCGACCGGCAATGTTGGTACCGCCGTCGCCTCGCTGGCGGCGAAGGCCGGGGTTGCCGCCTACGTCTTCTACCCGAGCAATATGGAGCGCGGCAAGGCCCGCGCCTGCCGGGCGCTGGGCGCCGCGGTGATCCAGCTCGACGGCAACTACGACGAGGCAAACCGCGCCTGTCGTGAGCTGGCGCTGGCGACCGGCATCCAGTTCACCAACATCACCCTGCGTCCCTTCTACGCAGAGGGGGCGAAGACGGTCGCTTTCGAGGTGGTCGAGCAGCTTGACTGGAAGTCCCCGGACCACTTCGTCATCCCGGCGGCCGGAGGAACCCTCTCCTCGCGCGTCCACAAGGGACTGGAGGAGATGGAGAAGGTGGGGATGGCGGAGACCGCCGCGACCAAGATCCACATCGCCCAGGCCGAGGGTTGCGGTCCCATCGCCACTGCCATCCTCGACGGCAGCGGCAAGATCGAGCCGCAGCGACCACAGACGGCCGCCCACTCGATCGCGATCGGCGCCCCCGGCGACGGGCCGCTGGTGGTCGACGCGGTGACCTCGCGGGGAGGCTCGGCGGCGATGGCCACCGACCCCGAGATCTTCGAGGCGCTCGACCTGCTGGGTGCCACCGAGGGAATCCTCACCGAGCCGGCCGGCGGCACCACGGTCGCCGCCACGATGAAGCTGGCGAACGAGGGCAAGATCGGTCCCGACGACACCGTCGTCGCGGTGATCAGCGGCAACGGCTACAAGACCCTCGACGAGCACCCCGAGAAGTCCTGGCCGGAAATGGTCGCCCCCGAAGTCGAGGCGATGGAGGAGACGCTGAACAGCCTCCGCAGCACCCCAGCGGGCACCGCCCTGCCGCACTGAAATAAGTCCGCGACGATGCCGGAGGAGGGACTCGAACCCCCGACACGCGGATTATGATTCCGCTGCTCTAACCAGCTGAGCTACTCCGGCCGGGACGGGGATGCTAGCGAGGCATCGTGCGGGCGCGGGCTGCACGCCGGCTCTGCGGATAGCCTTGTGTCGTGATGGGGAGCGCCTTGGATAGGGCAGTCAGCACGCTGATCCGGGATTGCCTGGATCTGAAGCCAGCTGAAGAGATGCTCGTGATCTGCAACCCGATCACCGAAGAGCTTGGTGCGCTGCTGCGGATCAACGCTCAGGGCGAGGGAGGCGAGGCGACGCTGGCGGTCATCTCCGAGCGCGAATCGCATGCCGCTGAGCCGCCGCGCCCGGTTGCCGCCGCGATGCTCGCCGCCGACATCATCGTGGCTCCGACCATCCAGTCGATCTCCCATACCGAGGCACGCCGGGCCGCCACCGAAGCCGGTGTCCGCGTTGCCTCGATGCCCGGTGTGACCGCTGACATGCTCGCCCGCGTCATGGGGGCGGACCTGAGGTCGCTGCGGAAACGGGGCGCTTCGGTCGGGCGGGCGCTGGGCGCTGGTGCCGAGGCCAGGATCACCTGTGCGCGTGGCTCCGACCTGCGGCTCGGGCTCGAGGACCGGACCGCAATAGTCGACGCAGGTGCGCTGAACATGCGCGGCGCGTTCGGCAACATTCCCTGCGGCGAGGCGTTCATCGCGCCGTTCGAGGGAATGGGGGAGGGGACCCTGATCATCGACGGCTCGATCGCCGCCATCGGCAAGCTCGACGAGCCGGTCGAGCTCACGGTTCGCGGCGGCCACCTGACCGAGGCGACGGGATCCGCCGGCGCCCAGCTGCTGGAGCTGCTTACCGAACATGGCCCCGATGGCACCAGCGTCGCCGAGCTCGGTATCGGCACCAACGAAAACGCCCTCCTCACCGGCAATATCCTCGAGGACGAGAAGATCTTGGGGACCGCGCACGTCGCCTTCGGCGCTTCGGCGGCGATCGGTGGCACCGTCCAGGTCCCCGTCCATCTCGACTGCGTCATTCTGCGACCTACGGTGGAGATCGACGGCCACCCCATCGTGCAGGCCGGAGAGCTGGTCGTCTGAGCGGTGGCCCGGCCGCTGCTCGCTGTCCCCAACGTCTCGGAGGGTCGCGATGCGACGCGGATCGAGGCCCTGGCGCGGGCCTTCTCGGCAGGTGTTGAGCTGCTCGATCGTCACAGCGACAGCGACCACAACCGGACCGTTTTCACGCTGGCCGGAGATGCAACGGCACTGACGGCGGCGCTCGTCCGCGGTGCCGCAGAGGCCGTTCGCTCGATCGACATGACAGCGCACCGAGGCGTCCATCCGGCGATCGGGGCGCTCGACGTCTGCCCGCTCGTCTGGCCCGCGCCCGCGGATCGCGACGCGGCCCGCTCGACGGCGATCAAGGTCGCAGCTGAGATCGGCGACCTGGGTGTTCCGGTTTTCCTCTATGGCGAGTTGGCCGCCGGCGCCGATCACGCCGAGCGAGCCTATTTCCGCAATGGAGGCCTGACCGAGCTTTGGCTGCGGATGGAGGCGGGCGAGCTGCGCCCCGACCGCGGACCCGGATTGCCCCATCGCACCGCAGGGGCAACGCTGGTGACCGCCCGCCCGCCGCTGGGCGCCTTCAACGTCGAGCTCGACAGCGGCGACCCAGACATCGCGCGCGCCGTCGCCGCCGGCCTGCGCGAGTCCGGCGGTGGGTTGCCCGGGGTGCGAGCGATCGGCCTGCCCCTGGCGAGTGGCCGCGTTCAGGTCTCGACCAACGTCCATGACCCTGTAGCCGTGCCGCTCGAGGAGGTGGTCGAGCGTGTTCGCGCCCTCGCCGCACCGCTTGGGGCGCGACCGCTGGAAGCTGAGTTGATCGGCCTGATTCCCGCGGCAGCGCTGGTCGGCTACCCCGAGGACGTCCCGATCCGCGATCACGATCCGGCTCGGCAAACGATCGAGCGGCGCCTCGCCTCCCTCTGCTGAGGGGCCTGGCCCGCTAGATTCCGGGCATGGCCCAGACGAAGAAGAAGCGCCGCCGCAAGCACCGGGGAACGCAGGGAGGCCGGGTCGATCCGAATCGCCGCCCTGGCCGTCCGCGCAGCCGCGAGGAGGCCAAAGCCCGCGCTCGCGCTGGCCGCAAGAGCCCGGCAAAGGTCGACGCGCCGCCGACCTGGCGCAGCTCCGCGACGCGCGGCGTGGTCGCCGCCGTCATCTTCACCGCGATCCTCCTGCTGATCTTCCGCCGTGCACCGGGTGCCTCGCTTGGGCTCGGTGCCTTCATGCTCGTCTTCTACATCCCGGCCGGCTACTACATCGACACGATGATGTGGCGGCGCCGCGAGCGAGCCCGGATCCGCGCAAAGGAGAAGGAGTGAGCCTCGATGTCCAGATGCTCACGGTGGGGCCCATCGCGGAGAACTGCTTCGTCTTCCGGCGCGAAGGCTCCGGTCGCGGCCTGATCGTCGATCCCGGCGACGAGTCCGACCGCATTCTCGCCACAGTCGAGCAGATGGGGGCGAAGATCGAGGCGATCCTGATCACCCACTGTCACTTCGACCACATCGGGGCGGTCTCGCCGGTCGCGATGGTCACCGGCGCGCCGGTTTACTGCCCGGAGATGGAGAGGCCCCTCCTCGCCGACATCATGGCCTTCGTCCCGTTCCCCGGGATCGGACCCTACGAGAGCTATGAGGCCGACCAGACCGTCAAGGGTGGAGAGACGCTGGAGTTGGCGGGGATGACGATCGACGTCATCTTCACTCCCGGCCACAGCCCCGGGCACGTCACCTACTCGGTGCGGGACGAGGACGCGATGTTCTCCGGTGACGTGCTCTTCCAGGGATCGGTAGGCCGGGTCGACCTCCCCGGGGGCGACGGCCCGACCCTGATGCGGTCGATCCGCGAGCTGCTCGAGTCCCACTCGCCGGAAACCGGCGTCTACCCGGGGCACATGGGCGTCACGACGCTCGGCGCCGAGCGCGCAACCAACCCCTTCCTCGCCGAGCTGGCGCGCTGACCCAAGTGCTGCGCAGGTAAGGTCGCGCCACGATGGCGAGTAAGTACCAAGCCCCTCGCGGGACCTTTGACGTCCTGCCCGCAGGTGCCCGCTCGAGGCGGCGGATCGAAGCCACCGCCGCTGCGGTCTTCGCTCGGGCCGGATACGAGCCGATCACCACGCCCGCCTTCGAGGACACCGAGTTGTTCGAGCGCGGGGTTGGGCGTTCGACCGACATCGTGCGCAAGGAGATGTTCACCTTCGAGGACAAGGGCGGCCGCAGCATCACCCTGCGTCCCGAGGGCACCGCGCCTATCTGCCGCGCCTACTTGGAGCACGGCATGCACAAGCTGGCGCAGCCGGTGAAGCTCTCTTACTGCGGGCCGTTCTTCCGTCATGAGCGACCGCAGGCGGGTCGCTTCCGCCAGTTCCATCAGGTTGGCGTCGAGGCGATCGGCACCGACTCGCCCCTCGCCGACGCCGAGGCGATCATGCTGCTCTCCGACCTTCTCGCCGAGCTTGGCGTGCCGGGCGTAGAGCTGCGCCTGGGCAGCCTCGGCTCCCCCCGGAGTCGCAGTGCCTACATGGAGGAGCTGAAAGCCCATCTGCGTGCCCACGAGGGAGAGCTGTCCAAGGACGTCCGCGAGCGGATCGAGATCAACCCATTGCGTGCCTTCGACGCCGACGACGAGGGCACTCGAGCGGTGATGGCGAGCGCGCCGACGATCGTCGAGCGCCTCGAGGGCGAAGACGCCGAGCACTTCACCGAGGTGCGCGCCCTGCTGGAGGCCGCCGGCGTCGCCTACGCGATCGACCCCACCCTGGTGCGCGGCCTCGACTACTACACGCGGACGATCTTCTCCTTCGTCTGCGACGAGCTGGGGGCGCAATCCGAGGTCGGCGGAGGTGGTCGCTACGACGGCCTGATCGAGCAACTCGGCGGGCCGCTGACGCCGGCTGTCGGCTGGGCGGCGGGGATCGAGCGGATTCTGCTGACCTTGGACGAGGTTGAGGATGCTGCCGGTCGCGATGCCTTCCTCGCCGTCGCCGAGCCCGGCCAGCGGCGGAAGGCGCTGGCGCTGGCCGGCGAGCTGCGCCACGCCGGTCTCTCGGCCGAGGTCGACCTCGCCGGCCGCAGCCTCAAGGGTCAGCTCAAACACGCGGATCGCGTCGGTGCCCGACGGGTCGCCATCCTCGAGCAGGATGGCTCTGTGCTGCTTCGCGACATGGAGAGCGGCGAGCAGCGCCCGATCGACCCGGCCAGGCTGGTCGAGGCGATCGCCGGGGGGCAGTCGTGAGCGAGGTGCCGGCACTGCGTGCGAACGAGTACCGCGATACCTGGTGTGGCCTGGCGCTTGGCGATCGGGTCGACTCCACCGCGCGGGTGGCCGGCTGGGTCCACCGCCGCCGCGACCACGGTGGTCTGATCTTCATCGACCTGCGCGACCGCACCGGGATCGTCCAGCTCGTCTTTCATCCGGATTCCTCGGGCGAGGCCTTCGAGCTGGCCCACAAGCTGCGCGCCGAGGACGTGCTGACCGCCTCCGGCACGGTCGTCCGCCGCTCGGCGGAGACGGTCAACCCGGAGCTTCCTACCGGCGAGGTCGAGCTTGCGGTAGCCAGCGCCGAGCTGCTCGCCGATGCCGAGACGCCGCCCTTCCAGATCGAGGGCTTCTCCGGCGAGGTGGGGGAGGACGCCCGGCTGCGCCACCGCTACCTCGATCTGCGCCGTGAGCCGATGCGCGAAGCGCTGGTCCTGCGCCACCGGGTGACGGCGGCGATGCGCGAGTTCCTCGACGGCGAGGGCTTCCTCGACGTCGAGACGCCGGTGCTGACCCGCTCAACCCCCGAGGGCGCTCGCGACTTCCTCGTGCCCAGTCGGCTCCAGCAGGGTTCGTTCTACGCGCTGCCGCAGTCGCCGCAGCTGTTCAAGCAGATGCTGATGATCGCCGGCTTCGAGCGCTACTACCAGGTTGCCCGCTGCTTCCGCGACGAGGACCTGCGTGCCGACCGCCAGCCCGACTTCACCCAGCTCGACATCGAGATGTCCTTCGTCGGCGTCGACGATGTGATCGAGGTCAACGAACGGCTGCTTGCGCGCGTCTTCGAGCAGGTTGGGGGCCCGGCGATCCAGCAACCGATCGAGCGGCTCGCCTATGACGAGGCGATGAGCCGCTTCGGCACCGATCGGCCCGACCTGCGTTTCGGCCTGGAGCTGGTCGATCTCACCGAGGCTCTCGCCGAGACCGAGTTCAAGGTCTTCCGTGGGGCGATCGAATCGGGTGGCGCGGTGCGGGGCTTGAACGCCGGCCGGCGCGAGTTGCCGCGCTCCGAGCTCGACGGCCTGATCTCCCGCGCCCAGGAGCTGGGCGCGAAGGGGCTGGTCTGGGCCTTTCGCGAGGGTGACGGCTGGCGCTCGCCGACTGCGAAGTTCCTATCCGAGGCGGAACTAGGGGAGCTCAACCGCTGCCTCGACGCCGAGGAGGGCGACCTGTTGCTGCTCGTCGCCGACCAGCGAGACGTCGCCAACGCGGTGCTGGGGCAGCTACGGGTCGAGCTGGCCGAGCGCTTCGGCCTGATCTCACCCGATCTGCACCGGCTGGTCTGGATCGTCGATTGGCCGCTGCTCGAGTGGAGCCCCGGCGAGAATCGGTGGGACCCGCTGCACCATCCGTTCACGGCGCCCGCCGGGGAGTTCGACCCCGATAACCCGGGGGATGCACGGGCGCTCGCCTACGACCTGGTCTGGAACGGCCAGGAGATGGGCGGCGGCTCGATTCGCATCCACCGGGCCGATGTGCAGGAGAAGGTCTTCGCCGCGCTCGGAATCGACGCGGAGGAAGCCGAGGCGCGCTTTGGCTTCCTGCTCGAGGCGCTGCGCTACGGCGCCCCGCCGCACGGTGGCATTGCCTACGGGCTCGACCGGATCGTGCAGCGCCTCGCTGGCGCGGCGTCGATCCGCGACGTGATCGCCTTCCCCAAGACCGCCTCCGGCGCCGATGCGCTGACCGGCGCTCCGGCCCCGGTCGGGGAGATGCAGCTGAAGGAGCTCGGCATCGCGCTGCACCGGCGCGGTCTCGCCGGGCACTGAGCTGAGATTCGCCAGGGTCGATTCCCAAGAGGGAAAAGAGCGGTCAAGATATGAGGATGAGCCTCCTCGATCGCTTCCGATTCGCCCGTCGGGGTCGCGAGCCCGGCCCCGGGAAGACGCCGATTCACGTCGACGATCCGGCCTTCGATTCCTGGGAGGTCGTGCGTGATTTCGCCGACGTGCGTACCGCGCGCGCCTGGCACCAGGCATTGATCGAGGCCGGAATCGAAGCGGCGTTGACCGCGGACTGGCCAATCGACCGCTTCGGCCGGGGCGACATCGCCCTGCGGGTGCGTGGGGGCGATTGGAGCGAGGCCGAGTTCCTGCTCTCCAACCTCGATTGAGGCGAAGCCCCGGGCGAGGGTCATCTGGACCGATCTCCAGTCGCCACAGAGCCGCCGCGGTGGTACGGTTGGACCGAGGCTCGAGCCCGTGCGAGAGCCGTCCCACCGTTTGACCCAACACAAACGGCGCGGGGGCCGATCTCTCTTGGTCCTGTGGGATCCGGAGGAGGCGCCCACCCTTTACTTCAAGGGATCAAAGCCAGGGGCGGCAACGGCGGGTTGGAGCCTCTTTTTCGTGCGAAACATTTGACATTTGGCGCGCCACGCGTGCGTCGAGCCAGGTCAGGCTCGGGGCAATGGCAATCCATAAGTCGACCGGAGGCTTCGTCTCTGACGAAGTTCACGTTGAGCCCCTCACAGGGGCCAAAGGTGAACTTCATTCGCTGGATGGGAGCGCAGCTCATGTCGATCGGGTGATTGCTGGGTTGGCCGACGCACAGCAGGGGGTGGTCGTAGATATCAGCTGCTCGATGCCGGGGTTGGGCGTCGCGCTATCGGTGGTCGCCTCCAACGAGGGACGTTGCATCTGATCCATCGTGGGGTCTATGCAGTGGGCCATTCTCTCGTCTCGACCAGTGGACGATGGATGGCGGCGACCCTCGCATTGGGACCTGAGGCGGTGCTCAGCCATCGATCTGCGGGGGAGTTATGGGGCATAGTGCCGCGATCGAGTCGGGCCTTCGAAGTGACGCGGCCGACCCATGCTCGAGGTCGTTCCCGCATCGTCTCTCACGCGTCCTCGGTGCCAAACGACGAGCGGGCCGTTGTCGACGGGATCCCTGTTACCACCGTGCCACGGACGGTGCTGGATCTCGCGGCTGTTGTATCTAGGCGGCAGCTCGAGCGAGCTTTCAGCGAGGTCGAAGTGCAGGGCCTGACCGATCGGCTGTCGATCCCGGATCTGCTTGGGCGGTATCCGCGGCGGCGAGGATCAGCGGCCCTCCGCGCTCTGTTGGACGACGAGGTCGTGGCACGCGGGGTCACCAAGAACGACTTGGAGGAGCGCTTTGCAGCGCTGCTTGATTCGTGTGGGCTGCCGCGCCCACGGCTCAATGCCGATGTTGCGGTCGGTGGTCGGTTCTTCTCGGTCGACTGTCTCTGGAGGAGCGAGCGGTTGATCGTCGAGCTCGATGGACGGGCTGTGCACCGGACGGCGAAGGCGTTCGAGTCCGACCGCGAGCGCGACAGGTTGCTCATGGTCGGCGGATGGCGCGTGTTGCGAGTGACCTGGCGCCAGCTCCGTGACGACGGGGCGGGTATCGCTGCCGATCTGAGTGCGGCTCTACGCTGTGCGACGTGAGCCGGGAGCTTTTCGAGCACTACCTGCGTGACGAGACGCGGCTTGGGCCGTCGCTCGAGGGTGCCTTCACGGGCGCCGCGGGCGGGGCGGCCTGCGGTGACCTCTCGCGGCTGTCGCTTGCGTTCGAGGATGGGCGCGTCGCTGCGGTGACCTTCGACGCCGAGGGGTGCGGGGCGACGCGGGCGGCCACCGCGGCGGTAGCCGAGATGGTCGATGGCCAGCCTGTCGTCGAGGCCGCTCGCATCGGAATCGACGAGATCGACGAGGCGATCGGGGGCCTGACCCCGGCCAAGCGCCACGCTGCCCAGCTCGCTGCCGATGCTCTGCACCGGGCGCTGGCGAGTGCCGCGGCGTCTTCGGAGCAACTCGCCACGCCGCACCCCGGCCGCGTCCTGATCGCCATGTCCGGTGGGGTCGACAGCGCCGTCGCGGCCCTGCTGGAACGAGAGCGGGGCGCAGACGTGCTTGGCGTGACGCTGAAGCTCTGGGCCGATCCCGAGACCGACGGCGCCAAAGCCTGCTGCTCGCCCGAGGCGGTCCTCGGCGCTCGAGCCGTTGCCCACTCGCTGGGGATTCCGCATCTCACCCTCGATCTGGAGGAGGAGTTCCGTCGCCGCGTGGTCGGCGCCTTTCTCTCCGGATACGGAGCGGGCGCGACCCCCAACCCCTGCATCGTCTGCAACGGCGAGGTGCGGATCGCGGCGATGATCGATCTGGCCGAGCGCGTCGGTGCCGACTACCTGGTCACCGGCCACTACGCTCGCATCGTCGACGACGAGTCGGGCCCTCTGCTCGCCGCCGCCTCCGATCGCAACAAGGACCAGAGCTACATGCTCGCCGCCCTGCCTCCGGCGCTCCTCGACAGGCTGCGCTTCCCGCTCACCGAGCTGACCAAGCCCGAGGTGCGCGAGATCGCCGCCCGCCACGATCTCGCCGTCGCGAAGAAGCCCGAGAGCCAGGACCTCTGCTTCCTCGCTGGCCAGGGCAAGGGCCGGTTCCTGCGCCGTCACGGCGGCCTCGGCGAGCGCGATGGCGCGGTGCTGGACCGCTCCGGCCAGACGATCGGCCGCCACCGTGGCCACCACAACTTCACGGTTGGGCAGCGGCGCGGGATCGGGGTCTCCTCACCCGAACCGCTCTACGTGGTTGCGACCGACGCCACGGCCAACACGGTCACCGTCGGTCCCCGGGCGGAGCTGGCGACGAGCCGGGTGCGGATCCGCGATGCCGTCCTGCACCGTGACGGCGACCGCGTCGACGCAGTCAAGCTGCGCTACCAGGCGACGCCGATCCCGGCCTCGGTCAGCGGCGCGGGGAGCGGGCGCCACGCCGAGTTGGACGTGGAGCTGGGCGAGTCATTCGACGCCGCCTCGCCGGGCCAGGCGGCGGTGTTGCTCTGCGGCGAGGCGATCGTCGGGCACGGCACTATCGCTCGGTCCGGCTGACGCCACCCCGAACCACCGCCTCGTTGACTTAGGCTCTGTTGCCTATGAAAGCCGAGGAAATCCGCGACACGTTCCTTTCCTTCTTTGAGCAGCGAGGGCACAAGATCGTGCCCTCGGCATCGCTGGTTCCCTCGGCTCACGACCCATCGGTGCTGCTGACCACGGCCGGGATGCAGCCCTTCAAGCCGTACTTTCTGGGGCGCGAGAAGCCGCCCGCGCCGCGGCTCGCCGACGTGCAGAAGTGCTTCCGCACGACCGACATCGAGGAGGTCGGCAACACGGCTCGCCACCTCACTTTCTTCGAGATGCTCGGCAACTGGAGCTTTGGCGACTACTTCAAGGCAGAGTCGATCCCCTGGGGCTGGGAGCTGGCGACGCAGGGGTTCGGGATGGACCCGGAGCGGATCTGGGCGACCGTGTTCGGTGGCGATGAGGAGCTTGGCCTCGGTCCGGATACCGACGCGATAGAGATCTGGAAGGCGCAGGGGATGTCGGAGGAGCGGATCGTCCTGCTCGGCCGCGAGGACAACTTCTGGCAGGCGGGCCCGACCGGCCCCTGCGGCCCCTGTTCTGAGCTCTACCTGGATCGCGGCGAGGACTTCGGCTCGGCCGGCGAGCGACCCGGCGACGACACCGACCGCTTCCTCGAGTTCTGGAACCACGTCTTCATGACCTACGACCTCTCCGCCGACGGCAAGCTGACCGAGCTGCCGATGCGCAACATCGACACCGGCATGGGCCTCGACCGGATGGCGGCGATCCTCCAGGACGCTCCCTCCGTCTTCGAGACGGACCTGATCCGCCCGCTCCTCGACCTCGCCGAGGAGCTCTCGGGCCGCTCCTACGCGGAGGGCGGGGCGGTGACGCGCGCGATGCGGATCGTCGCCGACCACTCGCGCGGCGCCGCCTTCCTGATCGCGGATGGCGTCGTTCCTTCCAACGAAGACCGTGGCTACATCCTGCGGCGGATCATGCGACGGGCGATTCAGCAGGGCCGCACGCTGGGTCTCGAGGCGCCCTGGCTGGGTCGCTTCGCCGAGCGGGCGATCGAGATCATGGGCGGCGCCTATTCGGAGCTGGTCGCGGAGCGGGAGGCGATCGCGCGCTGGGTCGGCGACGAGGAGGAGAGCTTCGGCCGCACCCTGGAGCGCGGCACCGAGCTGCTGGAGCGCTTGGTCTCCGAGGCAAAGGAATCCAGCACCTCCTGGATCGACGCCGCCGACGCCTTCAAGCTCCACGACACCTACGGCTTCCCCTACGACCTGACCAAGGAGCTGCTCGCCGAGCAGGGCCTCGCGGTCGACGACGGCGGCTTCGAGGAGCTGATGGAGGAGCAGCGCCAGCGCGCCCGCGTCGGCGCCGCCACCGCGCACGGTTCCGAGCGTTCTCACGAGCGGGTGGCCGAGTTCGCGACGCAGGCGCCGCCGACCCGCTTCGTCGGCTACGAGACGCTGCGCGCGACCACCGGCCTAGCCGCGATCGAGGTGAATGACGGCAGGGCGCTGGTCAAGCTCGAGGAGAGTCCCTTCTACCCCGAGGGGGGTGGTCAGGTCGCCGACTCGGGAGTGTTGCGCTGGGCGGATGGGGAAGCCGAAGTCGTCGATGTCTACCGCGTCGGAGACGACCAGGTGCTCGAGGTCGTTGCCCGCCGCCCCCGGACGCGGGAGCAAGGACGCGAGGCTTCCGGTGGTGATGAGCGCGTCCTTGCGGGAGCAGAGGAGGCGGCGGTTGATGTCTTGGTCGACCATGAGACGCGCCACGCGACGATGCGCAACCACACCGCTACCCACCTCCTGCACGCGGCGCTGCGCGAGCGGCTGGGCGACCACGTCCGCCAGGCCGGCTCGGCCGTGCGGCCCGACAAGCTCCGTTTCGACTTCACCCACGGCCAGGCGCTCGCCGCGGAGGACCTCGCCGCGGTCGAGGATCGGGTCAACGACTGGGTCAAGGCGAGCCGGCCGGTGCGCTGGCTGGAGATGGAGCGCACCGAGGCCGAGAAGCTGGGGGCGATGGCGCTGTTCGGCGAGAAATACGGCGAGTGGGTCCGGGTGGTTGAGGTCGACGGGGTCTCGCGTGAGCTGTGTGGCGGTACCCACGTTGCCAACACGGCCGAGGTCGGCATCTTCAAGATCGCCTCGGAGGGCTCCAGCGCTGCGAACGTGCGGCGGATAGAGGCTCTGACCGGCCCCGCCGCGATCGACTGGTTCCGCCACAGCGAGGAGCGCCTGCGCGAGGTTGGCGAGCTGCTCGGCTCCCCGCAGGACCCGCTGACCGGGGCCAGGCGCGCGGCGGAGCGTCTGCGGGAGGCGGGGCAGGGCGCCAAGCAGGCGGCGAAGCAGTTGCTGGGCGATGAGGCGGAGCGTCTTGTCGGCACGGCCGAGGATGTCGGTGGCCTCGGCGTCGTCAGCTCGCAGGCTCCCATCGCCGACCAGAAGCAGCTGCTCGAGCTGGCCAACCGGGTGCAGTCGAAGCTGGGCGGCGAGTCGGCGATTGCGCTTGGTGGCGCCGAGGGGTCCAAGGTCGGCCTGGTCGTGCTCGTCTCCAAGGGCGCGGTGGGGCGCGGTCTCTCGGCGGCCGCGATCGTCCGCGAGGCAGCGCCGCTGGTCGGTGGCGGCGGCGGTGGCCGCGACGAGATGGCGCAGGCGGGCGGCAAGGATCCGTCCAGGCTCGACGAGGCACTGGCTGTGGCGCGTGAGGCGATCTCGAAGGCGCTCTCGTAGTGCGCGTGCTCGCCCTCGACTACGGCACCGCCCGGATCGGCTGCGCGATCTCCGATCCGAGCGGAACCCTCTCGACGCCGCTGCCCGTGATTGAGCCGCCGGAGCCCCGTTCGGTGGCGGAGCTGGCCGCTCAGTACGAGGTCGAGCGCGTCGTCGTCGGGCTGCCGCTCCACCTCAGCGGCGAGGAGGGCGCGCAGGCGAAACTCACGCGGACCTTCTGCGTCGAACTGGAGGCCATCCTCGACGTCCCAGTCGAGACCTATGACGAGCGCTTGACGACCAGGATGGCCGAGGCGAGCAAGCGCGAAGGGGCGGCGGCGGCGCCGGATTCCCTCGCTGCCGCCCACTTGCTGCAGGCCTACCTCGCCGGACAGGCGGCGATCGAGGGCTCCGCAGACGATGAGTGAGGACTGGTTCGGCGACGACCCTGACGCCACCGAGAGGGAGCGGAGGTGGAGGGAACGGGAGGAGCGGCGCCACAGTGCAGCGCCGACCGCTCCACCTCCCGCCGAGCCCCCCCCAGAGCCTTCTGGCGGCCCGCCGTCAAAGCCCCGCCGCAGCCGCCGTCGCATCGCGCTCGCCGGAGTGGCGGTCGTGGTTCTCCTGCTCGCCGCGCTCGCCGCTGCGGCTGTCTACCGCCACTCCCGGCGGAGCGACGCGCCGCCACCGGTCGTGCTGAAGACGGTCACGGTGACGATCCCCGAGGGCTACAGCCGTGAGCAGACCGCGCAGATCGCCAAGGAAGCCGGCCTGACCGGCAGCTACATGAAGGCCAGCAAGGGTCATGAGGGGTTCCTCTTTCCCGACACCTTCGAACTGGAAAAAGGCGCGCCCGCCTCTGATCTGGTCGAACTGCAGCTGCAGGATTTCAAGCGCCGCGTCGCGGGGGTCGATATGCGCTATGCGCGCTCCAAGAACCTCACTACCCGCGACGTGGTGACGATCGCCTCGATGATCGAGCGCGAGGCGCAGCTCGAGAAGGAGCGGCCGCTGATCGCCGCGGTGATCTACAACCGCCTGCACGACGGGATGCCGCTGGGGATCGACGCGACGATCCGCTTCGCGACCGGCAACTACGACCGGCCGCTGACCGAATCCGAGCTGGCCGTGGACTCCCCTTACAACACCCGGCTCAATGCCGGCCTGCCGCCGGGCCCGATCGGCAGCCCCGGCCTGGCCTCGATCGAAGCGGCGGCGCACCCGGCCAAGGTCGACTACCTCTTCTACGTGGTCAAGCCCGGGGCCTGCGGCGAACACTCCTTCTCCGCGAGCGAAGCGCAGTTCGAAGCCGACGTCGCCCGCTACGACGAAGCGCGCGAAGCGGCCGGCGGCGAGTCGCCGGACACCTGCGGAGAATGAGGCGCCTCGCCGTTCTCGGTCACCCGGTGGGGCATTCCCGCTCGCCGGCGATGCACGGAGCGGCGCTGGCCGAGCTTGGGCTGGCCGGGGAGTGGAGCTACGAGGCGATCGACGTCGCGCCGGATGAGCTCGAGACGCGGGTGCGGGCGATGGCGGGCGAGGGGTTCGCCGGCGCCAACGTCACCGTCCCCCACAAGGGAGCGGCGCTCTCGCTTGCGGACTCGCTCTCAGAGACGGCGCGGGAGATTGGGGCATCGAACACGCTCAGCTTCGAGGGCGGCGAGATCCGCGCCGACAACACCGATGCGCAGGGGCTGCTGGACGCGCTTCCCGGCTCGCCCGAGAGCCTGCAGGCGCTGGTGTTGGGAGCCGGCGGTGCCGCCCGGGCCGCCGTCTGGGCGCTCGTCCGCGAGGGCGCCGAGGTGGCGGTCTGGAACCGCACGGCGTTGCGCGCCGAGAACCTCTGCCGGGAGCTGGGGGGTGAGCCGACCGCGACCCCCGATGCCCGCGACTACGAGCTGATCGTCAACACGACCGCTGTCGGCCTGCGCGGCGAGGATCCGTTCGCTGAGCTTCCGCTCAGACCGGATGCGTTCGGCGCTGCGCAGACCGTCGTCGACCTCGTCTACGGCGATCGGCCGAGCAGCCTACTCGCCGCCGCCGCGGCCGTCGGGGCGACTGTCGTCGACGGAATCGAGATCCTCGTCCGCCAGGGCGCTCTCTCGCTGCGGATCTGGACCGGGCACGAGCCCTCGCTGGATGCGATGCGCGCCGCGGCGCGCGCTTGATGTCGCTGTCGACTTTTCCCGTGCTCCTGCCAGGGAAAACCCGACAGCGGTTCCGCCTATAGCCTTGCGGGAATGAGCACGCGCTTTCGGTTTACGACCGCAGGTGAGTCGCATGGCCCCGGCCTGGTCGCGATCGTCGAGGGCATGCCGGCCGGGCTGGAGCTCGACCGGGAGGCGCTCGACCGCGACATGGCGCGACGCCAGCTCGGCCATGGGCGGGGTGGCCGGATGAGGATCGAGTCCGACTCGGTCGAGATCCGCTCCGGGGTTCGCCACGGGCACACCCTGGGCAGCCCGATCGCGGTGCTGGTCGCCAACCGCGACTACGCCAACTGGGAGGAGCGGATGAATCCCTGGCCGGTCGATGCCGAGGTCGACGAGGTCCACTTGCCGCGGCCGGGACACGCCGATCTGGTCGGCGCCCAGAAATACGGCCACAGCGACATTCGCAACGTCCTCGAGCGTGCCAGCGCCCGCGAGACCGCGGCCCGGGTGGCGGCGGGGTCGCTTGCCCGCGGCCTGCTCACGGCGCTGGGGGTGAGCGTCTATAGCCACGTCACCCAGATCGCCTCGGTGAAAGCGCCCGAGCGGCCCGGCCTCGGCCCGGAGGACTTCACCGCGGTCGACGACGATCCGGTGCGTTGCCTCGATAGCGATGCGAGCGCCGCGATGGTCGCGGAGATCAACCGCTTGCGCAAGGCCAACGAGAGCCTCGGCGGCAGCTTCGAGGTGCTCGTCTTCGGCCTCGTCCCCGGGCTCGGCTCGCACATTTCCTGGGAAGACCGTCTCGACGGGCGCCTTGCCGGTGCCGTCGCCTCGATCCAGTCGGTGAAGGGGGTCGCGATCGGCGAAGCCTGGGATGTCGCGGGTCGCCCCGGTTCCGAGGCGCACGACGAGATCTTCTGGTCAGAGGAGCGCGGCTACTACCGCGAGACCAACCACGCCGGCGGGCTCGAGGGAGGCATGACCAACGGTCAGCCCCTTTCAGTGCGGGCGGCGATCAAGCCGATCTCGACCCTGACCAAGCCGCTGCGCTCGGTCGACACCGAGACCAAGGAGCCCGCCCAGGCGCTGCGCGAGCGCACCGACTCGACCGTCGTCCCCGCCGCCGCGGTCGTCGCCGAGGCGATGGTCTGCCTCACCCTCGTCCGCTGCTACCGCGAGAAGTTCGGTGGCGATCACATCGACGACGTGCTCGCCGCCCTCGACTCCTACAAGCAGCGAATCGACTTTCGCTGGTGACCGCGTGAAGCGGCCCGCGATCGTCTTCATCGGCTTCATGGGGGCGGGCAAGTCGAGCGCCGCCCTGACTGTCGAGGCCGCGGTGGGCGGGGCGGAGGACATGGACGTCCGGATCGAGCGGCGGGTCGGATTGTCGGTTCGCGAGCTCTTCGAGAAGCGCGGGGAAGAGGAGTTCCGGCGCGTTGAGGAGGAGGTTGCGAGTGAGATTCTGAGCGAGGCCGACGGAGGAGCCATCGCGCTTGGCGGAGGGTCCGTCCTTTCCGAGCGCATCAGCTCGGAGCTCGCCGATCACCTCGTCGTCTGGCTCGACGTCGATCCCGAAACCGCTTGGGAGCGGGTTGTGGGCACCGATCGTCCCCTTGCCCAGGAACGCGCCCGGTTCGATTCGCTGTTCGCCGAGCGTCGCCCGCTGTACGAGTCGCTCGCCGACGCCGTGCTGCCGGTGGGCGATCCGGAGATGGTCATGCGAGCGCTGCCTTCGATCGAAGCGCTCCGCGAGCTGCCCGCAGGGACGAAGATGCTGTGGGCGTCGAGCGCTTCCGGCGAGTACCCGGTCTTCGTCGGCAGCGCTCTGCTCGGGGTGGATCGGTGGCCGCTGGAGGGCCGGCGCTTCTGCGTCACCGACAGCGCGGTCGGGGCGATCTACGCGGACCGCCTCGCTCCGCTCGAGGCTCGGATCGAGGTCGAGCCCGGCGAGGCGGCGAAGACGATGGATGAGGCGGAGCAGGTTCTGCGCGAGCTCGCCCGTGCCGGGATGACCCGCGAGGACCACGTCATCGCGCTGGGCGGTGGCGTCGTCGGCGACCTGGGGGGCTTCTGCGCCCACGTCTACCAGCGCGGCGTTGCGGTCGTCCAGGTCCCCACGACCCTCGTCGCCCAGGTCGACTCCGCCTACGGGGGGAAGACCGGGGTCGACCTCCCCGAGGGCAAGAACTACGCCGGCGCCTACCACCTGCCGGCGGCCGTGATCGCCGACACTGAGACGCTGGCGAGCTTGCCGCCCGAGGAGCTGGCGGCGGGCTTCGTCGAGGTGTTGAAGACCGGCCTCCTGGCCGGCGGTGCGCTCTGGGAGCGGGTGCGGGGCATCGAGTCGCTCGACTCAGGTGGGCTCGGCGACGTCGTCTTCGCTTGCGCCCGCTACAAGTGCGAGGTCGTCGCCGCCGACGAGCGCGACTCTGGGCTGAGGCACACCCTCAACCTCGGCCACACGGTCGGCCACGCGATCGAGGCGGCGAGCGGCTACTCGCGCTACCGGCATGGCGAGGCGGTCGGAATCGGCCTGCTCGCGACCCTGCGGCTCTCAGGGGCGGCAGAGCTGCGCCAGGAGGTCGAGGAGATTCTGCGCCTTCACCGGCTGCCGGTCGCGATCGATCCCGCGATCGACGTCGAGGACATCCTCACCGCCCTGCAACGAGACAAGAAGCGAACCGCGGCGGGGGTCGGCTTCGTCCTTCTCCCTGAGCCTGGCAGGCCTCGGACGGGGCAGATCCTCGACCCCGACACGGTCCGGGCAGCTGTGCTGGAGTTGCACGGATGACCAGCGCTCACAACAGGGTCGCGGTCCTGCACGGGGTCAACTTCGACGTGCTGGAGCGGCGCGACCCCGAGATCTACGGCGGGCTCTCGCTGGGTGAGCTGGAGACGAGGATCCAGGGCGCGGCCCGAGGGCTCGGCCTGGAAACGATCTTCTTCCAGACCAACTCCGAGGGCGAGTTCGCCGAGTACCTGCACCGGGCGCCGGAGCTGGCGGACTCGATCGTGATCAACGCCGGCGCCTGGACCCACTACAGCCGCGCGATCGCCGACGCGCTCGAGCTGACCGGCCTGCCCGCGGTCGAGGTGCACCTCTCCGACGTCGAGTCGCGCCAGGACTTCCGCAAGATCTCGGTTTTCGACGGGCTCGTGCTGGAGAAGATCTCCGGCAAGGGGCCGGACGGTTACGGCGACGCGCTGGCCGTCCTGGCCCGACACCTGGGCGTTTCCGCCGAGCCATGAGGGGCCGCGGCGACCGTCTCGCAGCCTCGTTGGGCGAGCGTGAGCTCGACCTGATGCTGGTCACCAACCTGGTCAACGTCCGCTACCTGACCGGTTTCACCGGCACCAACGGCGCCTGCGTCTGCGGTCCGGACACGCGCCTGTTCCTGACCGACTTCCGCTATACCGAGCGGGCCGCGGCCGAGGTCGACGGCTGGGAGACGATCACGGTCTCCGACGACTGGCTGGTTGGCATCGCCGCGCAGCTGACGGGGAGGTTCGGCTTCGAGGACGATCACGTCTCGGTCCGCCTGCTCGAGCGGCTGCGGGGCAAGCTGGCAGACGGGGTCGAGGCTGTGGCCGCCGCCGGCACGGTCGAGAAGCTGCGCCGGGTCAAGGACGAGGCTGAGCTGGAGACGATCGCCGCCGCCTCGAAGCTGGCCGACGAGGTCTGGGTCTGGAGCCTGGAGCGCGGTCTTGGCGGCCGCACCGAGCGCGACGTCGCCCGCGCCGCGGAAGCCCGGATCCGCGAGCAGGGAGGGGACCCCTCCTTCCCGACGATCGTCGCCGCCGGGCCCAACGGCGCGCTGCCCCATGCCGAGCCGGGCGAGCGCAAGATCGGCGCCGGAGAGCTGGTCGTCTTCGACATGGGCGCGATGCTCGACGGCTACTGCTCGGACGGCACCCGCACCTTCGCCGTCGGCGAGCCCAGCGAGAACGCCCGTGAGGTCTACGAGACGGTGCGGGTGGCGCAGGCCGACGCGCTCGCCGCCGTCGCCGCGGGGGTCGGGGGCGAGGAGCTCGACGCCGTCGCCCGCAAGAGGATCGATGCGGCCGGGTACGGCGAGCGCTTCGGCCATGGTCTGGGCCACGGGGTCGGGCTCGAGGTGCACGAGGGGCCGCGCGTCTCACCCCGCTCCGAGGACGTGCTGGCGGTGGGAGAGGTGGTGACGATCGAGCCCGGCATCTACGTGCCGGGGGGGCTTGGTGTGCGGATCGAGGATCTCGTGGTCGTCACCGCCGAGGGCTGCCGCAACCTCAGCGGCCTGCCCAAAGAGCTGCAACTGGTCGACTGACGACGCACCCGGGTGCGTATCGCGCGGGATCTCCGGTGCAACGTCAAAGTCCGGCAGCCGCCGGGCCGATGCGCATCTCGTGAGACGGACCGCACGCACGATGCGCCTCGGGCGCCTATTCGCCGCCACCGCCTCGACGCCACCCAAGGAGTCGTTGGTGGCGGCGCGCGATGACGCTCGCCGCGAGCGCATGCTGGACATGGAGATAAGGCTGCGGCCCTACCGGTTCGCCTGCTTTGCGATCCTCGGCTTGGCCCTCGTCTCGGTCGGCTCCGAGATCGGCTGGTGGTGGGTGGCACCGCTCCTCGCCGGCCTGGGTGGCTTCGCGATCGCGGACAACTTCATGCGCAGCAGCGAGCACCCGGCGCTCTGGGTTGCGACCGCCTGGGGAATCCTGCCGCTGCTTCTTGCCGATGCGGTGGTCGTCACTGGCGGCGCGGCGAGCCCGGTGCTGATGTGGTTCGCGTTGCCGGCTGTAACGCTCGGCGCCCGCTTCTCGACCCGCGGCACGGCGATCGGCACCGCCTACATCGTCGCCTTGCTCCTGATCAGCACCGTCGGGCTGGACTCCGCAAGCGCCCCTGAGCACCACCAGGAGGTGATCGCCGCCGTCGCCCTGGTCCTCAGCACGGTGATCCTCTCCGGCGCTCTGGTCGAGTCCGACCGCGCGCACCGGCGTCGCTCCACGCTCGATCCGCTCACCGGCCTCTTCAACCGCAACGCACTCGAGCAACGGCTCGGCGAGCTCGACGGTCAGCCGACCGGCGACGCAAAGGGCAACTCCTACGCGCTGCTGCTCTGCGACCTCGACAACTTCAAGCGGGTCAACGACAAACTCGGGCACGCGGCCGGCGACACGGTGCTCCAAGAGGTCGCCTACACGATGCGCACCAACCTGCGCGCCGGCGACTCGATCTACCGGGTCGGGGGCGAGGAGATCCTCGTCGTCCTGCCCGGCGCCACCAAGGCCGACGCCGTGGGAATCGCCGAGCGGCTGCGGCATGCCGTGCGCGAGCGGCGACCTGCCGGAGTGGCGGTGACGCTCAGCATCGGGGTCGCCGTCTCCCAGACCGGCCCGCTCGACACCGATGAGCTGGTTGGCCTGGCCGACGCGGCGCTCTACTGCGCCAAGGCAGCGGGGCGGGATCAGGTCTCGGTGGGCTCGAACTGAGCCGCGGGAGACTCAGCGACTGAGGTCGATGTCGGCCTGCAGGCGCGCCGCGAAGGCGGCGATCAGCTCGACGGTGGCTTCGAGGTCGCCCAGGTCGACCAGCTCGACCGGGGAGTGCATGTAGCGGAGCGGGATCGAGACAAGGCCGGTCGGGATGCCCGAGCGCGAGATCTGGATCGCGTCGGCGTCGGTGCTGGTGCTGCGACCGCTGGCGCTGATCGTGTACTCGATCCCGGCCTCCTCGGCGGTCTCGACCAGCAGCTCGAAGACCTTGGGCGAGAGGGTCGAGCCCCGCCCGATCACCGGGCCGGAACCGAGGGGGTGACTGCCGATCTCCTTCTCGTCGACCCCGGGAGCGTCGGTGGCGTGGGTGACGTCGACGGCGACGGCCAGGTCCGGCCGCACCTCGAAGGCCGAGGTCCGCGACCCGAACAGCCCGATCTCCTCCTGGACCGCGGCGATCGCAACAAAGCTGCCATCCACCGAGCCGCGCTCGTGGCAGCGGCGCAGCGCCTCCAGTGCCACATAGGCGCCCAACCGGTTGTCCATCGCGCGGGATACGAGCCGGTCGCCGGCAAGACGCACCGGCTCGGCCGCGATCACCGCCGGGTCCCCGATCCGGACGAGGTCGGAGGCCTCCTCGCGATCGGCCGCGCCGACGTCGATGTGCAGCCCTTTCAACTCGACGACCTTTTTACGCTGGTCGGCCTCGAGCAGGTGGATCGGCTTCCGGCCGACGACGCCCGGCACGAGCCCGTCTCTTCCCCGAAGCTCGACTCGCTGTCCGACCAGGATCTGCGGGTCCCAGCCGCCGATCGGAGCGAACCAGAGGAATCCGCTCTCGTCGATGTGGGTGACGACGAGGCCGATCTCGTCGATGTGCCCGACGACGGCGAGCAGTGGCCCGTCCTCGCCGATGCGGGCGATCGAGGAGCCGAGCCCGTCGGCCGAGAGCGCGGCAAAGGATGCTTCCTCGCGCCAGACGGCAGCAGCCGGTCCCTCATGACCCGAGGGGGCGCTTGCGTGCAGCAGCTTGTCGAGAAGTGCGGGGACTTCGGCCATTCGAGGTGCGCAGTATGCCGAGTCGGACAGACGGCCGTCGACAGGCATTTCGAATAGTTTTCTCTTCTATGAGCGATCCGACGATGACCGTGTTGATCACCGGCGCCTCGAGCGGCATCGGCGAGGCGGCCGCGAGGCGGCTCGCCCGCGAGCCGGGCGCCGAGCTGATCCTCGTCGCGCGCCGCGAGGAGCGGTTGCGCGCCCTGGCCGAGTCGCTGCCCTGCGAGGCGACCTGGGTTGTGGCCGACCTGACCGAGCCGGACGCTCCCGAGCGAGTTCGTGCCCACCTCGCTGAGCGCCACGACAATCGCCTCACGCTGCTCGTCAACAATGCCGGCGGATCCTGGCGCGGATCCTTCGCCGATGCTGGCTACGACAACGTCCATCGCCACATGGAGCTCAACTTCGACGCGGTCGTCCGCCTCACCGAGGCATTGCTGCCACTGCTGCGGCGCTCGGCGCCGAGCGCGATCGTCAACGTCGCCAGCACCGCCGGGCGGGTGGCCCGAGCGCGCACCGGCTCCTACTCGGCCAGCAAGTTCGCCCTGATCGGTTGGACCGATGCGCTCTACGCCGAGGAGCGCCCGTACGGCGTCCACGTCGGCATGGTCCTGCCGGGCTTCATCGTCACCGAGGGCTTCCCGGCGACGGAGCTGCGCGAACGGGCGCTGACCCGCTGGATCGTCTCCAAGCCGGAGAAGGTCGCCGAGGCAATCGTCGAGACGGGCCTGCGCGGTAGAGCGGAGCGCTACGTGCCGCGCCCCTACGCGCTGGCCGCGGTCGCCCGCATTCTCGCCCCGCGACTGGTGCGCCGCGTCCTCTCAGGCGGCGCCGCTTCGAGCCTCACCACCAGCACCGCGGCGGAATCGGCGGACTGAGCTCGACGACGGCCCTTATGTTGCCTCTCGCTGAGGACCGTCAAGTACCGCGGATGTGGCTGAAGCGGCAGTAGTGGAAGTGGAAGACGATGCTGGTGTTGTTGGCCGAGAGACCGCTCCGTTCGGCCAGGATCGACTCGTGGGTGGCTTTGATCTTTTCTTCGGCCTTGTAGTACTTGCCGACGTTGCGGAGCCGCTGCTCGAGAAGCCTCATCAAGTGGAGCCACCGTTCGATCCGGTGGCTGTCGGCGGGCGGTGGCGGCACCGCCGCGAGCCCGGCTATCAGGCTCCCGACCGAGCCCGAGACACGGACGAACTGCTTCCCCGCGAGCGCCAGCTTGCCTTTGTTGACGCGATCCTTGGCGCCGGCCATGATCCGTTCGTTGGCGGCCCTGTTCGCCTGGCAGATCGGCTCGACTTGGGCGACGTAGCCTTCTCGGGTCTGGTCTTCCCCGTGCGCCAGCGGCGCGACGGTTAGCGTCACGAGCATGATCGCGGCGAGTATTCCCAGCGTTCCTCTCATCTCCCAGGCCACCCTTACATTAGAGACTGCCGGAGTTTGGCCGACCCCTCTAGGATTCGCCGCCGTGATCTCAACCAACCAGTTGTCTAGTTGGTCAACAGGCACATAGCCTGCGAGATCGCGCAGACTGGCGAATCCGGCGGACGGCAGAGGTATTCTGGTTCGCGATGCCGCTCTTGCCTAGGACGAAATCCAGACAGCTCTTCGAGAAGCTGAGTGACTTGGAAGACCAGATGCGCCAAATGCAGGGCGAGATCGCAATCCTTCACGATCGCCAAGCCGACGACGAGATCGAGGCTCTCGCCGCAGAGCGCGTTCGAAGTGGCGCAGCCGGGCGAGCTGAGGATGGCGCCGAGGCGCTGGCCGACCTCGGCATTGACGTTCGCTAGGTTGTGGGCGACGCAACCGCTCCCAAGGTCAAGGTCGAGCTTGCCGAAGGAGTAAAGGGCGATATCGCCGAGTTGACGGCGCTTTCGGGTAATGCAACCGAGGCCGACCACGACGAAATCGATTTGCTGAAGCGTCGAATCGCTGAGCTGTTCTTGGAGTGCGAGACGAATCCGCACACCGGCGAGCTGATGGGCTCAGGTCGCCACCCTGAGCTGGCCGATTGCCGTCGAATCCGCTTCGATATCGAGACGCACAAAGGCAAGCCGCGCTTCCGTCTGATCTACCGTAATAGCCCGGAGGACGGTGCGCCTGCGGTTTGCCTTTGGCTTGCTGTCGGTCCACGGGCCGGGTTGCGCGCCCACCGTATGGCGCGGGGGCGAAGCCGGGGATCTCAATGAGGGTGATCGGCTGACGAGCGAGGAGGCGGAAGCCAACGACGATGCGCGACAGGCGGGGTTCTTCCTTGATGCAATTGAAAGCCACGTAGCCCTACAAGAGGTAATCGGCGACTGGTTGCCTCTTGCGCAGACTGAGCGCTTGAACGAGATTGTCGAGCACTGGCGTGATCCAATCGGCCCAGCGCTCGGTCGTCTTGCACCGCACGGAGGGGCGCAGCGCGATTGGCTTGCTGTCCTACGCGGGGGCTCTCAGTCCGTTAGAGACGGTATGACCGCTTGCCATTACCACGTCAGCCGAATCGAGCAGATTGAGAACGAGGTGATCTCGTTCTGCGAACGGCGAGAGGATCTCTTTCCGGAAGGTCGGGATACGAGCTTCCGAATCCCGTCGCTGAGCGCTGAGTATGCCGCGCTCCAGTTCGCGCTGCGACGCACTCTGGACTATGCGGCGATAGCGATCTCCGCCTTCTTTAAGACTGACGGTGGGAGTTTCCGCCGACTTGATCGGACTGTGGATGGTCGCGAACCAACCGAGTGCTCTGACGCAATCAAGTGTCGGCTGGCCGAGCAGGATCTTTCAGGCGTTCGCGGGACTGAGGATGGCCATTCGGTGCGTGACCAGCTCGCCCACCATCGCGCAGTGGAGCTTGCTTGGTTTGGCGTGCAGCGGGTTCGGGGCGAGCTAAAAATCCGGTACGCGAGTGAAGTCGAGGACATCGTCAATGACGACTTCCTAACGACGCCTCATCGCGGCCGCGATTTGTCGCAGGCCGTTAAAGAAAAACTGTCTCTCGTGGAGGAAATCATCTTCGGTTGCTACGCCGATTTGGGCCTGCTGAGCCAGTGAGGCTCCGTACCATTGACCAAAGTCCCGAACGTGACGGCTCCAATAGGCTTTGTCGCACCGAGGTGGCCAGATCGGCACCCACATAGAAAAAGCGCTAATTAGCAGGTAAAAACCTTGATATCGACCAACCAATTCAAGAACGGCAGCCACATCGAAATCGATGGGTCCGTCTTCAAGATCATCGAGTTCCAGCACGTCAAGCCCGGCAAGGGCGGGGCGTTCGTGCGGACCAAGCTGCGCAAGCTCGACGACGGCTCCGTTCAGGACAAAACGTTCAGGGCGGGGGAGAAGTTCAGGCCCGTCCACACCGAGTCGCGCAAGATGCAGTACCTCTACGACTCCGGCGAGGCCGCTGTCTTCATGGACAGCCAGGACTACGAGCAGATCGAGATCCCGGCTGGCGCCGTCGGCGAGGCGATGAGGTGGGTCTTGCCCAACGACGAGGTCGACGTCCTCTTCGTCGACGAGCAGCCCAGCGATGTGCAGGTGGCCGGCGCGATCGAGATGAAGGTGACGCAGACCGACCCCGGCGTGAAGGGCGACACCGCCTCGGGTGGCGGCAACAAGCCGGCGACCCTGGAGTCGGGCGTGGTCGTCCAGGTCCCGCTCTTCATCGACGAGGGCGAGTCGATTCGGGTCGACACCCGCAGCGGCGAGTACATCTCGCGCGCGTAGGCGCCCACCGGCCGCCCGAAGCGCGAGAATAGACAGCCATGCGCAGATCCGACCAGCGCCGCGACGCCGTCTTCGCCTGCTACCAGCGCGACGTCACCGGGCGCCCTCTGGAGGAGCAGCTGGGCGAGGCACGGCCGTTCACGCGCGAGCTCGCCGAGGCGGTCGAGGCGCGGCGCGAGGAGTTGGACGAGACGATCGATCGCCATGCCCGCGGCTGGGAGCTGGCGCGGATCGCGTCGCTGGAGCTCAACGTGATGCGGGTGGCGCTCTACGAGATCGAGTACAGCGAGGACGTGCCGGCCGAGGTCGCGATCGACGAGGCGGTCGAAATTGCCAAGGAGTACTGCGGCGCTGACGCGCCTGGCTTCGTCAACGGGATCCTTGGCGCAATCGTGCGCGAGCGGCAGGGGGTGAGCTGAGTGAGCGAGCAAGCTCGCCTGCGGGAGATCTCCGTCAGGCTGAAGGCGATCGCGGTCGAGTTGGAGGGCTCCGAGGCGAGCGACGAGCGAGCAGCAGAGCTGGCCCGCGAGGCGGCGGAGCTCTCCACGGAGGCGGTCGAGGAGGCGAACCGCCGCATCCGCGAGTCGGCGGGCTCATAGTGGGCAGTCGGTTCCGGTGCGCCTTTTGCACCCACTGGATACATAAGGCGCACCGGAGATGAGCTACCCGGAGGATCTGCGCGCGCTGGTTGACGCCGAGCTGGAGCGGCTGCGCTTCTCGGCGATCACGGCTACGGAGGGGCTCGAGGAGGCGATGCGGTACTCGTTGCTGGCGGGGGGCAAGCGCGTGCGTCCCGTCCTCACCCTGGCCACCGCCCGTGCCCTGGGCGCCGACCCGGAGCGCTACCTGAGGGTGGCCGCAGCGGTCGAGCTGATCCACACCTACTCGCTGATCCACGACGACCTGCCGGCGATGGACGACGACGATCTGCGCCGTGGGCTGCCCACGTCGCACGTCAAGTTCGGCGAGGACGTGGCGATCCTGGCTGGCGACGGCCTCTTTGCCGAGGCGATCCGGCTCTTCTGCGAACAGCCCGGCGAGCCGGCCCGCGTGCTCGCCGCTTTGGGCGAGTTGACCGGGGCGACCGGAGTCGACGGCATGGTCGGCGGCCAGTACGTCGACGTCGCCGGCGACGCCCGCGACGCCGAGGCGCTGCGCGCCCTGCACGGGCTGAAGACGGGTCAGTTGATCGCCGCCGGCATCGGCGTCGTCCTAATCCTCGAGGGCCTCGCCGAACCTGAGACAATTCCCTATCGCCGGTTCGCCGGTGAGCTCGGCGTCCTCTTCCAGATCGTCGACGACATCCTTGACGTGACCGGAAGCGACGAGCAGCTCGGCAAGCCCCACGGAAGCGACGAGCGACATGGCAAACTCACCTACGTCAGCCTCTTCGGCCTGGAGCGGGCACGCGGGCTCGCGGCCGAGTCCCACGCCAAGGCGATCGCGGCGCTGGGCGAGGCAAGCGGCGACACCGGCAACCTGAGAGGGATCGCCGACTACATCTTCACCAGGAACGAATGAGCGACAGACAGCAGAAGCCAGAAGACAAGACCGAAGAGGGCTCGACCCTGCTCGAGGGGATCGACTCTCCCGCCGACCTGCACGAGCTCGACGACGATCAGTTGCAGCAGGTCGCGCAGGAGATGCGCACCTACATCATCGACACGATCGGTGAGATCGGCGGCCACTTCGGCGCCAACCTCGGCACCTGCGAGCTCGCTGTGGCTCTACACAGCCTGCTCGACTCGCCCCGCGACAAGATCCTCTGGGACGTCGGCCACCAGGCCTATCCGCACAAGATCCTCACCGGCCGCCGCGAGGCGCTGCCGACAATCCGCCAGTACGAAGGCCTGGCCCCGTTCTGCTCGATCCCCGAGTCCGAGCACGACATCATGGGCGCCGGCCACGCCTCGACCTCGATCGGCTACGCGGTCGGGCTGAAGGAGGCGATGCGCAAGGGGATCGGCGAGGACGGACGGGTCGCCGCGGTGATCGGCGACGGCGCTCTGACCGGTGGCGTCGCCTATGAGGCGCTGCACGCGGCCGGGGGGTTGCAGACGCCGATCGTGATCGTCCTCAACGACAACGGGATGTCGATCTCCCCCAACGTGGGGGCGCTCTCGCGCTACTTCAACCGGGTGCGGCTCAACCCGCGCCTCTACCACGCCCGCGAGGGCGTCGAGGACCGGCTGACCAAGCTGCCGCTGGGATTTGGCAGACGGATCGAACGGCTGGGACCGGAGATCAAGTCGGCGATCAAGGCCTACTGGGCGCCGGGTCTCTTCTTCGAGGAGCTCGACCTCGCCTACATGGGGGTGATCGACGGCCACGACGTGCACGCTCTGCGCGACGCCCTGCGCGAGGCCTTCGAGGCCGACCGCCCGGTCGTCGTCCACATCCACACGGTCAAGGGCAAGGGCTTCGCCCCAGCCGAGGAGGGCGGCCTGGAGGGGATGGAGAAGTGGCACGCGGCGAAGCCGAACTCGATCGTCAACGGGGCGCCGGCGGCGAAGCCGGTGGCGGTGAAGGAGTCCGACTCGCCCGAGTCGATCGCGCCGGAGCGACTGGAGAAGCCGCCGGTGGCGGGGGCGCCGCCGCAGTACACGCAGGTCTTCGCCGACGCAATCGTCGCCGAGGCCGAGGCCGACGAGCGCGTGGTGGGAATCACCGCCGCGATGGCGGGGGGGACCGGGCTGCAGAAGCTCGCCGACGAGATCCCCGAGCAGTACTACGACGTCGGCATCGCCGAGCAGAACGCGGTCCTGCTCGCCTCCGGCCTTGCCCTGCAGGGGGCAAAGCCGGTCTGCGCGATCTACTCGACCTTCCTGCAGCGCGCCTATGACCAGATCATCCACGACGTCTGCCTGCAGCAGCTCGACGTGACCTTCGTCATGGATCGGGCCGGCCTGGTCGGAGACGACGGTCCGACCCACCACGGTGCCTTCGACGTCTCCTACTTCCGACCGCTGCCCAACGTGGTCGTGATGGCACCGCGCGATGAGGCGATGCTGGTCCACATGCTGCGCACCGCGATCGGCCACGAAGGCCCGGCGGCGCTGCGCTATCCGCGCGGTGCGGCTGAGGGGGTCGAGCTGCCGGCCGAGCCGGTGGCGATTCCGATCGGCAGCGGTGAGCTGCTGGCGAGCGGCGAGCGGGTCGCGCTGCTGGGTTACGGCTACGGCGTCCCGGTTGCGCTGCGGGCGGCCGAGATCCTCGCCGCCCACGATCTTCGCCCGACCGTCGCCGACGCCCGCTTCGCCAAGCCACTCGACGCGGAGCTGCTGGAGCGGTTGGCGCTCGGCCACGATCTGGTCGTGACGATCGAGGAGAACGTGCTGCCGGGCGGTTTCGGCTCGGCCGTGCTGGAGCACCTCGAGGACTCCTTTGCCGATCGTCCGCAGGACCGGGCCCGGGTGATGAGGGTGGGCCTCCCCGATCGCTACGTCACCCACGGCAAGCCGGCGTTGCTGCGCGAGGAGGTCGGCCTGACGGGGGAGTCTGTGGCCGAGCGGGTGCTTGCCGCGTTGCGCTCCGGCGAGCCCGCGCTGAGCTGATCCCAGATAGAGCTTGCACCAAAGCGCTCAATCGGCTAGCTTTCCCGGGCCTTCTTGGTGGCAACGGAACCGGCTCGCTTCGCGGACGTTTCTGGGGTTACTACAGGGAGAGGAGGCGCGTATCTCTGGATATGCAGGGTCCGTTGGGCAGGCGGACCTCTGCCCGCGACCGGCAGCGAGACCGCCGGTCGCGGCGCGGGGTCGCTCAGGCCTGCTGGTCGGCCGCCGCGGCGAAGCGCAGGGTGGCCGGGGTGTCGATGTACTCGCCGGTCTCGAGGAAGGTCTTGAGGGCCGAGAGGATCATCGTCCAGCCGCCGTACAGCTCGTCGTTGGCGCCCTCGCGTAGTTCGTCGTGGGTGACCCTGAGCCGGCAGGAGCTGCCGACCGGCTCGATCTCCCAGGTGATTCGCGAGGGACCTTCGCGCTTCACCTCCTCGCTCCATTCGGCGACCATGCGCTGGACCAGACGACGGGGTGGATCGGCCTCCAGCTGCTCGGCGGTGGACTTGGGAAGCTCGCCGTCGTAGTCGGGCCCGACCAGGACCCGCATCGTGGTGCCGTCGGTGATCGCCTCCCAGAGGCGCTCCGGCGTGGTGCGGATGTAGATCTCGAAGACTTTCTCCATCGGGTTCTCCTTCTCGATTGCTTTCTTGAGGCCGCCGAGCCCCGCGGCCCAGGGCTCGGCGTACTTGCTCACCCAGCGGTCGTGGACGAGCCGGATCGGGACGGGGTTGAGGAAGTGGAGCTTCTCGCGACCGCGCCGCTTGGTGGTCACCAAATTGGCCCCCTCGAGCACCTTGAGGTGCTTCATGACGCCGAACCGCGTCATCGGCAGCTGCCCCTCCAAGGCGCTCAGCGTCTGCCCGTCCTCCCCGAAGAGGGCGTCGAGCAGGCGCCGCCGAGTCGGATCCGCCAGGGCTTTGAACACCTCGTCCATGGTGAGATAATAGGTGACTAAATAGTCACTTGTCAAGCGCACTGACCCTTGCTTCGCCAGTCGCGCCGGACTAGGGTGAGGACTAATGGCGGTCAAGCTTCATCGCTGCTCGACCATGTGGGTCAAGATCGACGCCCATCCCTGCTGGCGTGTGCAGAAGGCGCTCGACGAAGAGGGAATCGAGTACGAGGTCGTCAAGGGCCCGCTGCGGTCGGGCAAGCGAGACGAGCTCGATCGTCTCTCCGACCAGCGGAAGTACCCCGTGATCGAGCTCGAGGACGGACGGGTCTATCGCGAGGACTCAGCGGATATGGCGGAGCGGATCCGCTCCGGGCAGCTCTTTCAGGACCAGGGCTGAGTCAAGCGCCTCGAGAGGAGCACGCGTCGGCCAGGCAACGCCAGGGCTCGATGTCCCAGAAGCGACGCGCGGCGCCGGAGGTGGAAGGCAGGACCCAGACCGCCGCGCCGCCGATCCGCTCGGGCTGGGGTCCGCACTCGACGTCGCGTTCGAGCGCGCCGCGGGCTGCGTTCTTGCCGTTGAAGGCGAGGTTGGCGGGTTCGGCTGCGGCGATCCGTGCCTCGAGCCCCGCGATGTCGAACTCGACCGTGCCGACCTCCAGGTCGGAGCCGTGCAGCACCTTGCAGATGTCGGTGAGGCCGATCCCGTACTCCGGCAGCCGCTTGAATTCAGCCGGCGCCAGCTCGACCGGCGTCAGCACGGTCTCGTGGAGCGTCCGCCAGAACCCGTTGCCCGGGCCGGCGTAGTAGGCCTTGGCTCGGGCTGAGGCGGTGCCCGCCGCGGTGCCGCAGAAGACGACCCGCAGATCGGGGCAGAGGACGTCTGGCAGAACTTCGGTCATCTGCTTCCTGGCTGCTCCGGAGCCCGCAGGGCGGCCGATGCCGTGGCGACGCCAGCCGCCGAGAACACCAGCCCACCCGCCAGGTCGCCTCCGAGCTCACCCCGTTCGCCCGCCTCCACTGCTGCGGAGAGCATGTCGGCGAGATCGATCGCCACGGCGGCAAGCGCACCCGTTCGCGCCAGCCGTGGCCAGCGCAGGCTGGCGAGCCCGAGCGCGGCAATGCCGATCTGGTGGGCGCTGAAGCCGCGAACGAAAAGCCGCGCATCGGGGCGCTCCGGGGTATCGGCCGCCAGCCGCAGCCGGCCCATCGCGGCAGGCGACACCAGTCCGCCGATCCCATAGGCCAGCCGAAACCCGGCATTGGCCAGCATCAGCGTGCGCCTCGACATGGCCGGAAACCTATCTCGCTCGCCCTGGCCCTTTCAGTCCCACCTCGGGCCGCTGCCTGAAACTGAGCGGCGACGAGATGCCGTCCCTCAGCAGGCACCGAGGGCAATTGACGATCGCCGCCGCCCGCTCCGGGTGGAACCTGCTTCTACATCTTTTACAGCTGAACATCTCTCCGGTCCCTTCCCTACACCGGAGTGCCCAGTCGGCCCTGTGGTCCGGGTGCGTCTTTGTCAGCCCTGAGGCACCTACCTATTCGCTGCTCTTCAGCTCCTGCTCGCGCTCGCTCGCTTGACGCTCGTTCAACTCCGCCTCGGCGGCAGCCCGCTTCGCTCGCTCCTGCGCCAGCTCCGCCTCGGTGCGGGCCCGCTGGGCTTGCTCGCGGTGGTGGGAAGCGTCGTCCTGTTTGGCCTGGGTCTGGGTCTCGGCGATCCGCCGTGTGCGTTTGCGCCGGGAGGCCGCCGAGACGAGCAGAGCGGCGAGGGCGAGGACGACTACTGCGATGATCACGATCAGCACGGTGGACATTCGGTTCCTCCTCTAGTAGGGGGGCGGGTCGCGGGGGTCACGGCGTTCCTCGACGATGACGTCGCGGCGTGAGCGTCGCGACCAGATTGCCTGCTGAATCAGGCCGAGAACCAGTCCGGCGGCGCCAGCGATCATCAGGATCAGCCCGACGGTGTCGATGCTGATGTGGGCGAGGTGCAGGTTGGTGGCAAAGTAGAGAATCGCCCCTACGGCTATCAAGAGGATCGAGCCGCCGACGGTCATCAGATTCTCCCCAGCAAGAGCAGGATGAGGAGGATGATCGCGATCAGTCCAAGCACGCCTCCCGCCACGGCAACCTTGAGCAGGACGAGCACGATGGCAACGACGATCAGCGCTCCTATAACTGCTCCAATCACAGGTCTCTCCTCGACTGCTTCGGTTCCCACGCCTGATGCGTTGGGATGCTTGTCCAACCCGAGGGTTTGGCTACCCAATGCTGCTTTGGCAAAACCTCCGGGTCATGTACGACGCGCCTAGCGAGCCGACCCACCCTCTCGGGGCACAGGCCTACTTTTTCCGCTTGCCAGAGCCCAACCCAACAGAAAACGCCCCTCCGGGGAGGAGGGGCGTTTCTGGGGTTACTACAGGGAGGAGAGATATGTATCTCTATATATGTGGATCCGTGGGAGGTAGGTGAGCCCTTGATGTGCCGCGGACGGAGTCGATGGGAGTCAACTGCGTATATGGGCGGCGCGGGACCCAGCCAGGAAGATTTTTGTTCAGCCTTTCATCGGGTTTCTCACGCGAATCCTTGAATCAAGATACGAACATACGTGCGGTTTGTGTGTGAGCCGAGTCACAGAGGCCTGTTTCTGCGCGCTATCGGCTCACGGCGGCAATTCTTCTACCCAATTCTAAGGTCTCGCTAAACATCTGGCAAGGGCCACTTCACGATTGCCGGATGGGCGGCTGTACCGTTCCTGCGTGGCGAAGGCGCGGATAGACGCGGTTCTGGCCGAGCGCGGTCTCTTCCCGTCGCGCTCTGCGGCTGCCGGCGCGGTCCGCGCCGGCGAGGTCCGGGTTGGCGAAGATGGCCCGGTGGCGCTGCGTCCCAGTCAGCTGGTCGACCCCGAGGCCGACTTCCGGGTCGAGCAGGGCCCGCGCTTCGTCTCTCGGGGAGGGATCAAGCTCGACAACGCCCTCGACGCGCTCGGCATCGACGTCAGCGGGCGCGACTGCCTCGATACCGGCGCCTCGACGGGGGGCTTCACCGATTGCCTTCTGCAGCGCGGCGCGGCGCGGGTGGCGGCGCTCGACGTCGCCTACGGCCAGATCGACCTGCGCATGCGCGAGGATCCCCGCGTGACCGTGCTGGAGCGCCTCAACGCGCGTGCCCTCGTCCCGGCGGACCTGCCCTTTCGCCCGGATCTTGCCGCCGTCGACGTCTCCTTCATCTCACTGACCAAGGTGCTTCCCACCGTCGCCTCCTGCCTGCGCCCTGGCGGTGAGGTTCTGGCGATGGTCAAGCCCCAGTTCGAGCTCGGTCGCGAGCGGGTCCGCAAGGGCGTCGTCCGCGATGCCGCCGACCGGCACGAGGCGATCATTGCCGTCGCCCGTGCCGCTGCCGACCTCGGCCTGTCGGTTCGCGGCTTCGCTTCCTCCGGCCTGCCGGGGCCGAAGGGCAACCGCGAGACCTTCGTCTGGTGCGGGGGGGAGGGCGAGCCGCTCGCCGACCTCGAGGCCGCCGCCCGCGAGGTCGATCCGTGAGCGAACGCGTCGCCGCCCTGATCACCCACTCGCACCCGCCAGCCGCAACCGACGCGGTGGCGGTCGCGACCTCCGCCGCCCGCGATGCCGGCTGGCGGCTGCTCGCCACCGCGAAGGAGGTGGCCAAGCACGGCGAGGCCGCCGCCGGGGTCGAGATCGTCGATGCGCTGCCGCGCCAGGCCGACCTCTGCCTCGTCCTCGGCGGCGACGGGTCGATCCTCTACGCGCTGCGCCACTTCGCCCGCAGCGGTGTGCCGGTCTTCGGGGTCAACTTCGGCACGGTCGGCTTTCTCGCCGCGGTCGAGCGCGATCAGGCCGAGGAGGGGATGCGCCGCGCCTTCGCTGGCGAGACGGAGGCCATCGAGCTGCCCGGCCTCGAGATCGAGGTGGGGGGCGAGGCCCAGGTTGCCCTCAACGACGTCAGCTTCATCCGCCGCCCGCACGAGCGGGTTGCCGAGCTGAGCTACAAGATCGCCGGCGAGGAGGTCGGGCGTGTCCGCTGCGACGGCCTCGTCGCCGCCACCCCGGTCGGCTCGACCGGCTACAACCTCGCCAACCATGGGCCGATCCTCGCCTGGGGGGTGAAGGGTTACGTGGTCTCCTACGTCGCTCCTCACTCACTAACGGCACGCGCTCTCGTCGTCGCGCCAAGCGACGTTCTCCACGTCGGCAACGCCGATGGTCGCGAGCCGGTTGACGTCGCGATCGACGGCGCCCACACCGGCACGCTCGGGTCGGGGGCGGCGCTCGAGGTCCGCTTCGCCGACGGCGTCGCGCGGCTCGCCCAGTTGCCGGGGACGAGCTTCTACCAGCGCATACGCGAGAAGTTCGGCCACCTCGCCGTCTAGAGCGGCCCCAGCGGTTGTCTAGGGTGTTGATCGATGGAGCGGAAATGGTGGACCCTCGTCCTCAGCTCGATCGCGACGTTCATGTTGCTGTTGGACATCACGGTCGTCAACGTCGCCTTGCCGGACATCCAGCGCGACCTCGACGCCAGTCTCTCCAGCCTGCAGTGGGTCGTCGACGCTTACTCGCTGATGCTCGCCGCCTTCCTGTTGACCGCGGGGTCGCTGGGCGATCGGTTGGGTCGCCGCCGAGTTTTCTCGCTCGGCCTCGGCCTCTTCACCTTTGCCTCGTTTCTCTGCGGGATCGCCGGCGATCCGACCCTGCTCAACCTGGCCCGTGGCCTGCAGGGGATCGGCGGCGCCGCGATGTTCGCCACCTCGCTCGCCCTGATCGGCCAGGAGTTCCACGGAAAAGATCGGGCGACCGCGTTCGGCGTCTGGGGCGCGACGGTCGGCGGCGCGGTCGCGATCGGACCGCTGGTCGGCGGCTTGATCACCGAGCACCTCGGTTGGGAGTGGATCTTCTTCGTCAACATCCCGATCGGCGTTGCCGCGGTCGCGCTGACCGAGATGAGGCTCGCGAACGTCGCCGCCCAGGATCCGGCGCCGATCGATCTGCCGGGTCTCGCCACCTTCTCCGGCGGCCTCTTCCTGCTCATCTTCGGTCTGATCCGCGGTAACCCAGAGGGTTGGGGGAGCGCGACGATCGTGGCCTCTCTGGCCGGCGCGGTGGCGTTGCTGCTCGCCTTCATCGCGATCGAGGCTCGCAGCGCCCACCCGATGCTCGACCTGACCCTGTTCAGCAAGCCCGCCTTCAACGGCGTCTCCGCGGTCGCCTTCGGCCTCTCCGGCGGGATGTTCGCGATGTTTCTCTACTTGACCATCTACATGCAGGGCGTGCTGAACTTCTCGCCGCTGGAGACTGGCCTGCGGTTCCTGCCGCTCACGGTGCTCTCCTTCGTCGTTGCGCCGATCTCCGGCAAGCTCTCCAACCGGATTCCGATCCGCGTTCTGGTCGGCATCGGTCTCGGCCTGGTCGGGGTCGGGCTGATGCTGATGCACGGGCTCGAGCCGGATTCGGATGTCTCGGCTCTGCTCCCCGGTTTCCTGGTCGCCGGGATTGGGATCGGCACCGTCAACCCCAACATCGGTCAGGCCGCTATCGCCGTCGTTCCGGCCGCCAAAGCGGGGATGGGATCCGGGATCAACACGACCTTCCGCCAGGTCGGGATCGCTACCGGCGTCGCCTCGCTGGGCGCGGTGTTCCAGTCCCAGGTCGACTCGAAGCTCTCCAGCCTGCTGCCGCACGCCCCGGCCGGGCTTGCCGAAGCCGTCTCCTCAGGCGGTTCGCGCGCCGCCGCCGCGGTCGGCCCGCCCGCTCAGCGGGCAGACGTCGTGCACGCAGCCAAGGTTGCCTTCGTCAGCGGGTTCAACGAGATCCTGCTGATCGGCGCGATCCTCTCCTTCGTCGGAGCCGCCCTCGGCTTCGCCCTGATCCGCTCCAGCGATTTCGTCCAATCCCAAGCTTCGCCAGACGCCGAAGCCGCGGAGCCCGTCCCGGTGTAGCGCCTGTCGGGCGGGTGGCACGGCGGCGGGGGTCCCCCATAGCGGAGGGCGCCGCGGAGCGGCGTCCGAGCACATGGGGGAGGGCCGCCGTGACAGGACCCGCCCGCGAAAGGTCACAGTCGGTCCGCCTCCGCTGCTACTAAAGGGGCGTGCTCCGCGAGCTTCGGATCGAGAACCTGCTGCTGATCGAGAAGGCCGAGCTGCGGCTGGGGGAGGGGCTGAACGCGATCACCGGCGAGACCGGGGCCGGCAAGACCATTTTGGCCCACTCGCTCGACCTCTTGATGGGTGGCAAGGCGCGGCCGCAGATCGTCCGCCCTGGGGCGGAGGAGGCCTGGGTCGAGGGGGTCTTCGATCTGCCGCCGGGACTGCTGGCCGAGCCCGAGATGGCGGAGGTCGCAGAGCGGTTCCCCGCGGAGGCGGGGGAGATCGCGCTGGGGCGACGTGTCTCGGCCTCGGGGCGGACCGCCGCCTTCCTCGCTGGCCGCGCCGCTTCCGCCGCCGACCTGAAGCTGCTGGGAGGCAGGCTGCTCGCCTTCTATGGCCAGCACGAGCACCGCAAGCTGACGATCTCCTCCGCGCAGATGGAGGTGCTGGACGGTTTTGCCGGTGGGGATCACCTGGCGCTGCGGGAGAGCTACCGCGAGGCGTACCGCGAGTGTGCGCGGCTGGAGGCGGAGCTGGCCGCGCTGCGCGAGCGCGACGGCTCCCGCGAGCGCGACCTCGATCTCTATCGCTACGAGCTCTCGGAGATCGAGGAGGTGGCTCCCGACCCCGCCGAGGAAACGGAGCTGTCCGCCGAACGCGAGCGCTTGCGCCACGCAGAGGGATTGCGTGAGGCCGCGTTTGGTGCCCTCGCGGGCGCGGCCGGGGCCGACGAGGACGGTGGCGGCGCGGCGAGCGCCCTGGCTGGCGCCGAATCGCTGCTGCACGGCATGGCGGGGGTTGACTCCGAGCTGGACGCGCTGGCCGAGAGGCTCGCCGCCCTCGCGGTCGATCTGGGCGATGTGGCCGGTGAGCTGCGCGGCTACGCCGATGGGATCGACTCCGACCCCGGTCGCCTCGCCGCGGTGGAGGAGCGCCTGGAGGCGATTGACCGGCTGCAGCGCAAGCACGGCGGCAGCGTCGAGTCGGTGCTCGCCCACGCCGAGCATTGCCGGGCCGAGATCGAGCGGCTGGAGGGGGCCGAGACGCGCGGCGCCGAGGCGCAGGCAGCTCTCGCCGGGGCGGAGTCGGAGCGCGAGAAGCTCGGCAAGCGGTTGAGCAAGGGCCGGGGCGCCGCCGTCGTGCCGCTGCGGGAGCGGGTCGCCGAGGAGCTGGAGCGTCTCGCGATGCCGGGCGCCAGCCTCGAGGTCGAGCTGGAGCCGTACCCCGATGGCTTCGGGTCGAACGGGCGCGAGGCCGTCGAGCTGCGCATCTCCCCGAACCCCGGGATGGCCCCAGCGCCACTGCGCGATGCCGCTTCCGGGGGCGAGCTGTCGCGGGTGATGCTGGCGCTGTCGGGCCTCGGCGCCGGCGCGGGTGCCGGCACCCTGGTCTTCGATGAGATCGACGCCGGCGTGGGCGGCAAGACCGCCCGCGTCGTCGGCGAGCGCCTGCGCGCGCTCGGCGAGGGCCGACAGGTCCTCTGCATCACCCACTTGCCGCAGGTTGCCTCGCTGGCGCCGACTCACTTCCGCCTCGAGAAGGACGTGGGAGGCGATCGGGCAGTCGCCACCGTGGAGCGGCTCGACGGCGAGGGAGTCGTCGAGGAGATCCGCCGCATGTTGGGCGGCGAGAGCTCCGACGAGGCGGCCGACCGTCACGCCCGTGAGCTGCTCGCCGCCGCATAGGAGCCCTCACCGCCCCGCAGACGTGCCGCTGTTTAGCGGCCCAATATGGGTACTCAACTAGCGGCACGTCCATGTTGAGGGGTTAATCTGACCTCGTGGCTACCGCCAGTCGTCGTCGCTTGCCTGCGCTGTTGTCGCGTCGCAATGGGGCCGACGCAGAGGAGGCGATTCACGGCACTGCTCGGCTCGGTCGTCGCACTAAGGATCTGGTCAAGCGGTTGCGCCCCGGCGACGTCGCGGTGATCGATCACGTCAACATCGACCGGATCGCCGCCGAGGAGCTGATTGCCGCCGGTGCCCGCGCCGTGCTCAACGCCTCCGAGTCGAGTGACGGTCGCTACCCGAACGCGGGCCCGCTGCTTCTCGTGCGCAGTGGCGTGACGCTGATCGACATCGCCGCCGCGGATCCCTTCGAGCAGCTCGACGACGGTGGCGAGGTGACGATCGTGGCCGGCGCCGTGAGCGTCGGTGGGCGGGAGATCCTGCGGGGCAGGGTCCTTGGTGCCGGTGAGCTCGAAGGCCGCCTCGCCGAGCAGCGCGAGCGGGTCGACGAGGCGCTTGCCGAATTCGCCGAGAACACGGTTGCCCACGTGCGTCAGGAGGCCGACCTGCTGACCGACGCGGTCGAGTTCCCTCCAACCCGGACCTCGTTCCGCGACCGCCATGTGCTGATCGTCGTCCGTGGCGACCGCCATCGCCGCGACCTGAAGGCGCTGCGGGCCTACATCCGCGACGTCCGGCCGATCGTCGTCGCTGTCGACGGCGGCGCCAACGGTTGCCTCGAGGCCGGCCTCAAGCCCGACATCATCCTCGGCGACATGGACTCCGCCGGGGACGAGGCGTTGCGCTGCGGAGCGGAGCTGATCGTCCACGCCTACCCGGATGGGCGCGCGCCCGGTCGCGAGCGCTTGCTCGAGCTGGGACTGGAGCACACCCTGGTGCCGGCCGCGGGGACCAGCGAGGACGTGGCGATGCTGATGTCCTATGAGAAGGGGGCCGACCTGATCGTCAGCGTCGGCGCCCATTTCAACCTGATCGAGTTCCTCGACCGCAAGCGCGGTGGCATGTCCTCCACCTTCCTCACCCGCCTGCGGATCGGCGAGAAGCTGGTCGATGCAAAGGGGGTCAGCCGCCTCTACAACCCCCCGTCGACCTTTGCCCCCGTCGCCCTCTTCCTCGCCGCCTTCGCGATCCTGCTGACGATCGTCGTGATCACCTCGCCGGCGCTCAACGACCTCGTCGAACTGCTCTGGCTGAAGATCAAGATCTGGCTCGGGTTGTAGTGCGCGGCGGGGCGACCGTCTAGCCTTCCCCGGCCGATGGGTTACAGCGCGCGCTACCACGCCACGTCGTTGATCGCGGTGTTTCTCGCCCTGGCGATCGGGATCCTGATCGGCGCCGAGTTCGGCGGCGACACTCTCACCAATACGCGCAAGGACCTCGAGCACAGCCTCACCGGCAACCTCCAGGACGCCCGCGAACGCGCCGAGGACCTGAGCGGCGAGCTCGGGCAGGCGAACGAATTCTCCAGCCGCGTCTATCCGGTCCTGGTCCGCGACCAGCTGCGCGGCCGGCGGATCGGCCTGCTCGCCTTCGGCGGCCTGCCGGGCGACGTCTCCGGCTCGATCGAGGAAGCGCTTGCGCCGACCGGGGCGCGGCTCGTCGGGGTGGGGGTCGTGCGCGAGCCGGTCGACGCGCGCGCCCTCGCCGGCGATCTGGCCAAGACCCGCTTCGCCAACCTCGCCCGCAACCCCGACGCCCAGACCGCTCTCGGCGTCGGGCTCGGCCGGCAGCTGGTCCGCGGTGGGACCCTGCTGGAGCCGGTGCGCAGCCACCTCTTCTCGCGTGCAAGCGGCAACTTCGGCGCGCTCGACGGGGTGATCGTCGTCCGTGACCAACCACAGGACATGGGGCCGGTCCAGCGCTCGGTCGCGGGCCGGATCGAGTCGGGGATGGCGAGCGGCATCACCGCCACCCACACGCCGGCGGTCGGCGTCGAGAGCTCCGAAGCCGAACCGTCCTCGATCTCCTTCTTCCAGGGCAACGACCTCTCCAGCGTCGACGACGTCGATCTAGTGGCGGGGCGGTTGGCGACCGTCTTCGCCCTGCTCGGCGCCGAGGGCAGCTTCGGCGTCAAGGGCAGCGCCGACCGCCTGCTGCCTGACCTGCTGGCCCCGCACGGATGACCTGGATCGGGTTCCCGGTTGCGATCGCGGTGGCGCTGCTGGTCGTTCCGGCGGGCGTGCGCGGCCTGCTCGACGCTGGCTTGGCGCAGGAGAACTTCCGCGGCGCCCGGCTCGCCTTTCCGCTCGGCGCGGTGCTGGCCACCGCCGCACTGGTCGCGCTGGCGCCGCTCGCCTTCCTCGACGATCGCGGCGATCTGGAACTGCTCGATCCCGATCTGCGCCGCTGGTTGCCCTACGTGATCGGCGTCGCCTTCCTCGGCTTCCTCGACGACTCGCTGGGACGAGGTGGGGCGGCTGGCTCTCCCCGCGGCTGGCGCGGCCACGCCCGGGCGCTGCGCGAGGGACGGCTCTCCACCGGGGCGATCAAGGCGATCGGGGCGCTCGCCCTTGCCGCCTATGTCGTCTCCGGACGCGGCCTCGAATCGTGGCGCTACCTGGCCGACGTGGCGCTGCTGATCCTCGCCACCAACGCCTTCAACCTGCTCGACCTGCGACCCGGGCGAGCGGAGAAGGGGCTGGCTCTGCTCGGCGCTGGCCTCTGCCTCGGCGCCTGGACCTTCGCGCCGCTGGAGTTGCTGGGAATCTTCGCCGGCCCGGTCCTGGTCGGCGCTGCCTTCACCCTGCGCGAGCGGGCGATGCTGGGCGACACCGGCTCCAACCTGATCGGGGCGATCGGCGGGGTCTGGTTGTTGACCACGCTCGGCGGCAGCGGCCGGCTGATCGCCCTGGCGCTGGTCGCGGCACTCACCGTTTTCGGCGAGTTGCGATCTATTTCGGCGACGATCGATTCGGTTCCGCCCTTGCGCTGGCTAGACTCGCTCGGCAGAGGATGAATCGGGCCAAGCCAGGAGACACGCGCTTCATCTTCGTCACCGGCGGCGTCGTCTCGGCCCTCGGCAAGGGAATCGCCGCGGCCTCGATCGGCCGCCTTCTCGTCTCCCGTGGCTATCGGGTGCAGCTGCAGAAGTTCGACCCCTACATCAACGTGGACCCGGGCACAATGAGCCCCTTCCAGCACGGCGAGGTCTTCGTTACCGAGGACGGGGCCGAGACCGACCTCGACCTCGGCCACTACGAGCGCTTCACCGACGAGAACACCTCGCGGGCCTCCAACGTCACCGCCGGCTCGGTCTACAACTCGGTGATCAATCGCGAGCGGCGCGGCGACTACCTCGGCGCCACGGTCCAGGTGATCCCGCACATCACCGACGAGATCAAGAACCGGATCCTGATCGTCGCCGAGTCGCAGTCGGTCGACTTCGTGCTGACCGAGATCGGCGGCACGGTCGGCGATATCGAGTCGCTGCCCTTCCTCGAGTCGATCCGCCAGCTCTACACCGATCTCGGCCCGAAGCGTGCCATGTTCATGCACCTGACCTTGGTCCCCTACGTTGGCCACGCGGGGGAACTGAAGACGAAGCCGACCCAGCACTCGGTCAACGAGCTGCGCCGGATCGGGATCCAGCCGCATGCCCTGGTCTGCCGTTCCGAGAGCCGCCTCGACCGCGAGATCCGCAGCAAGATCGCCCTCTTCGCCAGTCTCCCGGTCGACGCAGTGATCTCCGCCCACGACGTCGACAACATCTACAAGGTTCCGCTCGTCTTCCGGGCCGAAGGCGTCGATGACCTGGTGCTCGATCACTTCGGGATGGAGGCGCCGGCCTCCGACCTGAGCGAGTGGGAGGCGATGGTGCGCCGCGCCGACGCCGCCACCGGCAAGGTGCGGATCGCCCTTGTCGGCAAGTACGTGCAGCTCGCCGACGCCTACAAGTCGGTGATCGAGGCGCTCGAGCACGGCGGCTTCCACCACGGGATCGAGGTCGAGGTCGAGCTGGTCGATTCGGAGAACTTCGAGCCGGAGAAGCTGGAAGGCGCCGACGGCGTCCTCATCCCCGGCGGTTTTGGCGAGCGCGGGATCGAGGGCAAGGTCACAGCGGCGCGGATCGCCCGCGAGCGCTCGATCCCCTATCTGGGCATCTGCCTGGGGATGCAGATCGCCGTGGTCGAGTTCGCTCGCACCGTGGCGGGGATGGAGGGCGCCAACTCGGCTGAGTTCGACCCCGAGACGCCCTACCCCGTCGTCGACTTGCTGCCCGAGCAGAAGGAAGTCTCCGAGATGGGCGGGACGATGCGGCTCGGTGCCGACCCGGTGAAGCTGCACGAGGGAACCCGGGCGCGCGAGATCTTCGGCGAGGCGGTCATCTACAAGCGCCACCGCCATCGCTACGAGGTCAACATCCAGATGCGCCGCCGGCTCGAAGACGAAGGGCTGGTCTGCGGCGGCACCTCACCCGACGAGCGCCTGGTCGAGATGATCGAGCTGCCCGACCATCCGTTCTTCATCGCCTCCCAGTTCCACCCCGAGTTCAACTCCCGCCCCAACCGGCCCGAGCCACTCTTCCGCGAGTTCATCGGCGCCGCCGCGCGCCACGGCGGCGAGCGGCCCGCCGAAGGCGCGGAGATCGAGACAGAGGATTCCTCTGTAGCCCACTAGCCTGTCCGGCGTGGACAGGTTGCATGAGACGTTCGTCAGGCTCTGCGAGATCCGCAGCCCGACCGGGGAGGAGCGTGAGGTCGCCGACACGATTCTCGCCGAGCTGAAGGCGCTCGGACTGGAGGTGAGCGAGGACGGCGCGGCTGGGCCGGCCGAAGCCGGGGCCGGGAACATCCTCGCGCGTCTGCCGGGCCGCAGCGACCGCTGGGCGATGTTCTGCGCCCACATCGACACCGTGCCGCACCCCGGCCAGATCGAGGTGGTTGACGACGAAGGCGTCTTCCGCAGTCACGGTGAGACGATCCTCGGCGCCGACAACAAGGCTGCGGTGGCGGTCTTCATGGAGCTGGTTGCGCGCCATGCCTCGGCCCTGCCGCCAGTCGGGATCGAGCTGCTGCTGACCGTCGCCGAGGAGCAGGGGCTGCGTGGGGCGAAGGCGTTCGACCCGAGCGCGTTGCGCGCCGATTGCGGCTTCGTCCTCGACCATGCCAGCGCGGTCGGCGAGGTGATCGTCGCCTCACCGACCCAGCAGCGTGTGATCGCCGACTTCTCCGGAGTTGAGGCGCACGCCGGGATCCGCCCCGAGGACGGCAGCAACGCGATCGCCGCCGCCGCCGCGGCGATTTCGCGGATGGAGCTGGGGCGGCTCGACGAGGAGACGACCGCGAACGTCGGCGTGATCGCCGGTGGCACCTCGGGCAACGTCGTCCCCGGTCACTGCCGGATCACGGCCGAGGCGCGCAGTCTCGGCGCCGACCGGGCAGCTGCGGTGGCAGGCGAGCTGACCGAGGCCTGCGCCTGGGGTGCAAGCGAGCACGGTTGCGACGTGGACGTGCGGGTCGAGGAGCTCTTCCGTGGTTACGAGGTGCCGACTGCATCTCCCTCGCTGGCGCTGGCCGAGGCGGGCCTGCGCCGCGCCGGGTTCGAGCCGCATCGAACCTCGACCGGTGGCGGCAGCGACGCCAACGCGCTGATCTCCGCTGGCTTCGACTGCGTTCTGCTCGCCAACGGCACCGAGGCCAATCACACGCCGCAGGAGAGCGTCTCTGCCCGCAACCTCGACGCGATGCTGGTGGTCTGCGAGGGCATCGTCGCCGAGGCCGGGGCCGAGACGTCCGCAGGGTGAGCGGTCGGTTGGAGCTGCGGTCCGGCGTCGTCGTCGACGAGGATCCGCTCACGGTGGAGGTCGGTGGCGCGCGGAGGCCGGCGTGGGCTGACACGGCGCTGCTCGGTGCGATGCGCGAGGGCGACGAGGTCGTCGTCAACGTTGCGGCGCTCGATTTGGAGCTCGGCTCGGGTGGCTTCGATGTCGTCCACGTCAACCTGACCCGCGGACTGCGGGGCGGGGCTGGCGAGGGCGAGCACGTGATGAAGCTCAACTACAGCTCCCTGCAGCACGCGATCGTGCCGGTCGAGCGCACAGCCCGCGAGCCGGGACGGGGGAGGGCGATGCCGGTGCTGGTCCTGCCCCTGCACGGACACCTCGCCCCGGCTGCGTGGGCGGTCGCGCAGACCGCGCCGGGGTTGAAGGTCGGCTACGTGCAGACCGCTGGTGGCGCTTTGCCCGGATCGATGAGCCGGGACGTCGCTGAGCTGCGCGAGCGGGGCCTGATCTGCTCTCACGTGACCGCCGCTCCCGCTTACGGCGGCGAGCACGAGGCGCTCTCGACGGCCGGGGCGCTTGACGCAGCGGCCCAGAAGTTGGGCTGGGAGGCGGCGATCGTGGGCCCTGGACCGGGGATCATCGGCTCCGAGACGCGGCTCGGCCACGGCGGGATGGCAGCGCTCGACAACGCCCACGCGGCGCTGGCCCTCGGTCTGCCGACCCTGCTCTCGCCCCGCCTCTCCGGCGCCGATCCCCGCGAGCGCCACCGCGGTGTCAGCCATCACACCCTGACCGTGATGCAGATGATGCTCGGCGCCGTCGCGGTCACGGTGCCGGCGGGCAACCCGGTTGTGACGGCGCAGCTGGCGGAGGCAGCGGCCTGGCGCCACAAGCTCGAAGAAGCTCCGGCCGACCTGGCTGGATATGCCGCATCCGGCCTTCCGACCCGAACCATGGGCCGCACCCTGGATGAGGACCCGCTGTTCTTCGCCGCCCCGCTCGCCGCGGGTGTCGCCTTGCGCCGCGAGGAATGAGGTCAGCGCGGGAGAACCACCCCGCATGGCCATCGCCGTCGAGCCCCGCACCGCTACAGAGGACCGCTTCGAGGGCCTCGTCCTCGACTTCCTCTCCTACCTGGAGCTGGAGCGGGGCCTCTCCCGCAACACCCTGAACGCCTATCGCACCGATCTGCTCCAGTACGGCGAGTTCCTCGCCGGGCACGAGCTCGACGCGCTGGCAGCCCGCCCGGCCGACATCGGCGACTTTCTCGCCGACCTGGCCACCGGCAACGGCCGGCCGGCTTGCTCGGCGGCAACGGTCCATCGCAAGACCGCCTGCCTGCGCTCCTTCTACAAGCACCTGCGCCGCGATGAGCTGATCGGCGACGACCCGACCGCTGCCCTGCGCGCCCCGCGCCGGGCCAAGAAGCTGCCCCAGGTCCTCAACTACGCCGAGGTGCAGAAGCTGCTCGCCGCGCCGCGCGGCAGCGAGCCGACGACGCTGCGCGACCGGGCGCTGCTGGAGGTGATGTACGCGTGCGGGCTGCGCGCCTCGGAGACGATCGGGCTGGAGATGTCCGACCTCGACCTGCACGAGGGGCTGCTGCGAGCGCGCGGCAAGGGCTCCAAGGAGCGGATCGTCCCGCTGGGTCGCAAGGCGATCGCCGCGATCTCCGCCTATCTGCGAGGAGGGCGGCCGCGGTTGGTCGGCGAGCGCCATGAGGTGAAGCTGTTCGTCAACTTCCGCGGCGGGCCGCTTACCCGCCAGGGCCTCTACAAGATCGTCCAGCGCCACGCTCGCGAGGCCGGCCTGGCCGGGCAGATGAGCCCTCACACGCTGCGCCACAGCTTCGCCACCCATTTGCTGGCGGGAGGCTGTGACCTGCGCGCGGTGCAGGAGATGCTCGGCCACGCCGACATCGCGACCACGCAGATGTACACGCACCTCTCCGGTGAACGCCTCAAGGAGGTCTACTTCGAGGCGCATCCCCGGGCGACCGACGGCTGAACCCAGCCGCGGTCGTGGCTGAACCCAGCCGCGGTCGTATTTGTTACCGGTATGCGGGAAGAGGTGCGACCGCAATCGGATAAAACTCGGGGATGCCCGAGCTGCCCGAGGTCGAGACCGTCTGCCGCCAGCTCGAGCCGGAGCTGGAAGGGCGGCGGATCGAGTCGCTGGAGGTTCTCGACGCGCGCTGGTGTCGGCCGCAACCGCCCGCCGAGCTGGAGGCGGCGGTGTCGGGAAGGACGATCGTGGGGCTGGGGCGGCGTGGCAAGTACCTGCTGCTGGGGCTGGATGGCGGGCAGACGCTGGTGATGCACCTGCGGATGACCGGAAATCTCCTCCTGGTCGAGGGCGAGGACAAGCTCGATCCCTCCGAGGGAATGCGGCTCTACGAGGGTGAGCGCTCGACCTCCGAGCGCCACCTGCGCGCCCGCTTCACGCTCGACGACGGCCGCGAGGTCTGGTTCACCGATCCGCGTCGCTTCGGCGAGGCGTTCCTGATCGCCGACGACGGTCTCGGTGACCGCTTCGCGCGGCTCGGGGTCGAGCCGCTCTCCGGCGCCTTCACCGCCGAGGCTCTGGGCGAGATCGCCGCCGGCCGCACGGCCCCGCTCAAGTCCTTCCTGCTCGACCAGTCGGGCGTTGCCGGCGTCGGCAACATCTACGCCGACGAGGCGCTCTTCCGGGCGCGGCTGCATCCGCTCTCGCCAGCCGGTTCGATGAAGCCCGAGCATCACGGGGCTCTGCGCGACGCGGTTGTCGCCGCACTGGAAGCGGGGATCGACGGCGGTGGCGCCTCGATCGACGACTACCGCGACGGGCGCGGCGAGAAGGGCAGCATGCAGGACGAGTTCCTCGTCCATACCCGCGAGGGAGAGCCGTGCCCGCGCAGCGACGGGACGATCGAGCGGATCGTCGTCTCCGGCCGCTCCACCTACTTCTGCCCCGCCTGCCAGGTGCGGCTGCGGCGCAGGCCACGCCGGCGTCGCCGTCCGGCGCCTCGTTCAACGTAGATCGGTCATGGCCGGCAAGACGTTGAAGACGGAGGCGATCGTCCTCCGCAGCATCCGCTACGGCGAGGCCGATCGCATCCTCCATCTCTATACGGCGAAGCGGGGGCGGGTGGGGGCGATCGCGAAGGGAGCGCGCCGGCCCAAATCGCGCTTCGGCGGCCGCCTGGAGCCGTTCTTCCGGCTCGACCTGCTGCTGCACGAAGGGCGCGGCGAGCTGCTCACGGTGACCCAGGCCAACACGGTCGACGGCTACCCGCGCCTGCGCTCCTCCGGGGCGGCGCTCACCGCGGGCGCTCGCGCCTGCGACGCGGTGCTGCGGCTGCTCGACTCGGCCGAGCCCAACCCACCCGCCTACAACCTGCTCAGCCGCTACCTGTCGCTGCTCGACGAACCCGGTGCGCCCGCGGCGGCGTCGCTGACGACGGCGCTCTCCTTCCGGCTCAAGCTCGCCCTTGCCGCCGGTTTCTCACCCGAGCTGGCCTCCTGCGCACGCTGCGGCGAGGCGGAGCATCTGGTCGGCTTCTCGGGTGCGGCAGGCGGGGTTGTCTGCGCTAGCTGCGAGGCGGGCTCCTTCCCGCTCTCCGAGGAGGCCCATCGCTTCATGGTCGACTCGATCGCCAGGCCGCTGGCCGAGGCGCCGGACGCTGGCGAGCGCGAGCTGCGCCAGGCGGAACGGGCGGTCGGCGAGACGCTGGAGCACCACGCGCACGTGCAACTACGTGCTGCAGCTTAGGAGACGGGGAGGGACTTGTCGGAGCAACAGCGGGGAGGCTCCGCCAAGTCCCTCCCCGTCTCCTTATGATCGACAGGTGTCACTCACGGCCACCTTCGAGGATCGCATCATCGCCTGGGAGGAGGAGTTTCTTGCTCCGCAGGCCACCAGGTCTTATCCAGCAAAGCGCCGGGTCGAGGAGCCAGATAGCCCACTGCGGACGCCGTTCCAACGCGACCGCGACCGGATCGTCCACTCGAAGGCGTTCCGCCGCCTCAAGCACAAGACGCAGGTATTCATCGCTCCCGAAGGCGACCACTACCGCACTCGCCTCACCCACACCCTGGAGGCCTGCGGGATCGCCCGCACGGTGGCCCGCGCGCTCAGCCTCAACGAGGACCTGACCGAGGCGATCGGGCTCGGCCACGACCTCGGGCACCCGCCCTTCGGCCACACCGGCGAGGACGCGCTCGATGCGGCGTTGCGCGAGCGCTGTGGCCATGGCTTCAAGCACAACGTCCACTCGCTGCGGGTGGTCGACGTGCTGGAGCGGGACGGCAACGGGCTGAACCTGACCGAGCAGGTTCGCGACGGCATCCTCAACCACACCGGCTCCGATAGGCCGGCGACCCTGGAGGGGCGCATCGTCAAGCTGGTCGATCGCGTTGCTTACATCAATCACGACATCGACGACGCTCTGCGGGCGGGAATCCTGCGCCCAGACGACCTGCCTGCGGCGGAGATCGAGCTGCTCGGGCCGACGGGATCCACGCGGATCGACACTCTGGTCCGCGACATCGTCGGGCGCTCCACCGCAGCCGGCGACATCGTGCAGAGCGAGGAGGTTGGCGGGGCGATGCTGCGATTGCGCAAGTTCATGTTCGACCGCGTCTACCTGGGCGAGGAGGCGCGGGGCGAGCACGAGCGGGCGCAGCGCGCTCTGCGCGGCCTCTTCGACCACTACATGGAGAACCCCGAGGAGGTGCCCGAGGGCGAGCCGGGAGCGAACGAGTGCCAGCGGGTCGCCGACTACCTGGCGGGGATGACCGACCGCTACTGCATCGCCCGCTTCTCGGAGCTGACGATCCCCGAGGCGGCCCGCTTCTGATGGCGCTGATCTCCGATGAGAGCCTGGAGCGGGTCAAGCAGGCGGCGGACATCGTCGAGGTCGTCTCCGCCCATACCGACCTGCGTCGCCAGGGTGCGCGCTGGGTCGGGCTCTGTCCCTTCCACGAGGAGCGCACGCCGTCCTTCTCGGTCGACGCGCAGGAAAAGCTCTACCACTGCTTCGGCTGCGGGGTGGGCGGCGACACGATCAAGTTCATCGAGGAGAAGGAGGGGCTTGGCTTCGCCGAGGCGGTAGAGCTGCTCGCCGACCGCTACGGGGTTGAGCTGCAGCGCGAGCGTGAGGACCCGCGGGCGGAGGCAAGGCGTCAGCAGCGGCGGCGGCTGGGCGAGCTGCTCGATCGCACGGCTGCTTTCTACGCCCAGTACCTCTGGGAGTCCGAGGAGGCCGGGACGGCACGCACGTACCTCGCCGAGCGCGGCCTGGGTGAGGAGGCGCTGCGCGCGTTCGCCGTCGGCTACGCGCCGAGCGCCTGGGACACGGTCTTGCTGCGCGGGCAGCGGGCGGGCTTCAAGGTCGAGGAGCTGCGCGCCGTGGGCCTCGCCCAGCGTGGGCGCAGCGGCGGCGAGTACGACCGCTTCCGCTCGCGGATCATGTTCCCGATCCGCGACCGCCGCGGCCGCACCCTCGGCTTCGGCGGGCGGGCGATGCGTTCCGACCAGGGGGCGAAGTACGTCAACACCGCCGAGACCGACTTCTTCCACAAGAGTCAGACGCTCTATGGGATCGACCTCGCCAAAGAGGCGATTGCGAAAAGCGGCCGGGCGGTCGTTGCCGAGGGCTATACCGATGTGCTGGCGCTGCACCAGGCGGGGATCGGCGAGGCGGTCTGCGTGATGGGCACCGCGATCACCGAGGAGCAGGTGGCGGCGCTCTCGGGGATGGTCGATGAGGTGGTGTTGGCGCTCGACGCAGACTCGGCTGGGCAGGAGGCGATGCTGCGCGCGCAGCGGGTTGCGGCGGGACGGAAAATGCGGCTGCGGGTGGCGGCGATGCCAGAAGGTGAGGATCCGGCTGAGATGCTCGCGGCGAAGGATGGTGCGGAGCGCTTTCGGGCGCTGCTCGAGGGAGCGGTCGACCTGCCCGCCTTCCAGGTCGGGCTGGTGCTGGATGGGACCGATGTCTCCTCGCCGGCGGAGCGCGACCGGGCGCTGGGGGAGGTCGCGCCGATCCTGGCAGGGATGGGGGAGACGGCAAGCCGCGATGACCTGGTGCGGCGCGTCGCCGGGCGACTCGACCTGGAGCCGGCGCTGGTGATGGGCCGTGTGACCGTCGCGCGGCCGGCGAGCGGTGGGTCGGGGGAGCCGCCTCGGCAGGGGACTCCGACGGCGCCGGTGCGCAGCGGCGGAGAGCTGACCTCACGCGAACGGCGCGAGCGCGCTCTACTGGCAATGTGCATCGCGTTACCTGCCGAGGGGAAGGAGTACCTGGGCCGCCTCACCGACGAGCATCTCTCACCAAACGGCGCTCGCGCCGCAGCGTGGTTGCGCGACTATCCGGAGGACCCGGCGTCCAACCTTCCTCACGACGATGACCAGCTCGCCGGCCTGATCGCCGAGCTGGTCATCGTTGCCCACGACGAACCGGCTTCGGCAGAGGCGATGGAGCTCAACTACCTCCTCCTGGAGCAGCGCCGCCTCGAGTCGCAGATCGCCGCGGCCGGTGAAGCAGACGACTACGAGCGCCGCGCCACCCTGAGCCGCGAGCGCGCCGCTCTGGTCGAGCGCATAGCCCGCACCGAGCGTGTTGGCTAGGAGGTTCCTTCCCGAGCGCAGCGAATAGTCACCCGTCCTTTATCGGTATGGGAGGAGTTGCAATGGGAAACGTAGATCTGTTGACTCAGGACGATTGGGTGCCGGCCCGGCTGTTGCCGACTGCTGGAATTCGGAATCAGAACGAGCAGGAGAAGCGCGCTGCCTCAGCGCTTCTTGCTGTGATGAGCGCCGTCCCGGATTTCTGCCATGGATTGCTGGCCGGGATGAAGGCTCCGAAAGGGGCAATCTCCACCTACACCGAGCTGCGCTTCAAGGACGGCGATCAGCGGACCCATATCCCCGACGGGGCCGTGGTCGTTGAGAGGGGAAAGAAGCGCTGGGGCTGCCTGGTCGAGATCAAAACGAGTGGAGTGTCGCTAGAGGCAGAGCAAATCTCCCGATACCTCGATTTGGCACGGGATAACGGCTTCGACGGGTTTCTAACCATTTCCAATGAGATCAACAGCGACCCATATGCGCTTCCGTATTCCGTCGACAAGCGGAAGCTTCGTGGTCTCACCGTTTACCACCTCTCGTGGTGGAGGGTGCTCACCGAGGCAATCGTTCAGCATCGCTTTCGCGGAATCGAGGACCCCGACCAGGCTTGGATTCTCGGCGAGCTGATCCGTTACCTCGACGATGGAAAGTCGGGTGCAAGCGGCTTCGAAGGAATGGGCCAGGAGTGGGTGCGGGTCAGGGAAGATGCGCGTAACGAAACGCTGCGAGCGTCAGATCCAGAGGCGAAGACGATTTGCCACCGATGGGAGCAGTTCGCCGAGTACCTCTGCCTGCATCTCAGTCAGGAGATCGGAGTCGATGTCACTCACCAGAGACCGCGTGGAGCGGATTCCAACGACCGGATCGGCACCGCCGCGAAGCGACTGGCCGATGAGGGTGTGCTCGAGTGTTCGATTCGGGTCCCCGATGCGGTCGGCCCGTTGGGGGTGGAGGCCAACTTGCGTACGAGGCGCGTGACGACGACCGTCGAGATCCAGGCCCCGAAGGAAGGCCGTCCAAAGACGCGAGTCAACTGGCTGCTGCGTCAGTTGAAGGACGCTCCGGACGACCTGCGTGTCGAGGTGCGTCTCAGTCGGGCGCGCTCAACTCAGTCGGCGCTTTTGCGGGATTGCCGCGACGCTCCCGAGCGGTTGCTTTTGGAGGGCGATCCCAAGCGGGAGCCGCGCTCGTTCCTGTTGGCTTTGTCGAAGCCGATGGGGAGAAAAGGAGGGCGCACGGATGGATCCTTCACTGCTGAGACCCGGCGTCAGACGACCGAGTTCTACCGCGACCTCGTTCAAGGCTTGATGCCGCCGCAAACCAAGGCACCAAGGATTCGCGAGGATGAGCAAAAGACAACCGACCCCGATGAGGGCCCCGCGCCGGTTCCGAAAGCAGCGAAGGAGACCCGCGGCGAGCTCGATTCGACCCTCCTGCGCTTCGCTGAGTTTTCGCCTTTCTCAAGCTAGCTAGCGAACATATGTTCGTGTTTCCGTCCGATCCGATCGGCAGGGTTTCCCCATGAATAAGCGGTTTCTGGAGGATTGTCTGGCTAGGGAGATGTCGCTTGAGGCTATTGGGAGGCGGGTTGGGAAGCACCCTTCGACGGTGGGCTACTGGCTGAAAAAGTATGAGCTCACTTCAGTCGGGTCGGAGAAGTATGGGCCGCGAGCCTCTCTTTGTTCGGAGCGGCTGAAGGAGCTCGCTGATAGCGGAGCGACGCTGGCGGAGATGGCGGAGCAACTCGACCGCAGTGTGTCGACGGTCCGCTACTGGCTTGCTCAGTACAGGATCAAATCATCCGCTCGCCGCGATCCAAGGCGGCGGTGTGGCCGGGGCAGCAAGACGGCGATCTTCAAGTGCAGGCAACATGGCGTCACCGAGTTTGTTCTCGAGGGCCGCGGCCACTACAGATGCAGGAGATGCCGGTCGTCTGCGGTTTCTAAGCGCCGCCGGGCTGTCAAGCAGAAGTTGGTTAAGGAAGCTGGGGGCGCCTGTGCTCTTTGCGGTTACCGACGTTGGCCCGGAGCCCTCCAGTTTCACCACCTCGACCCCAGCCGCAAGACGTTCCATATTAGCCAGCGGGGGCACTCGCGGTCACTGGCTCGGAGCCGCGCCGAGATCCGCAAGTGCGTGCTGCTCTGCGCGAATTGCCATGCCGAGGTTGAGGGTGGGTTCGCTACTCTGCCGGTGGCTCAGAGAAGTTCCGCGGAGAAAGATCCGCTTAATTTAATTTAATTATTCCGGGGTAGCTCAATCGGTAGAGCACTCGGCTGTTAACCGAGGGGTTGTGGGTTCGAGTCCCACCCCCGGAGCTTTTCAAGCGTATGAGCGGGTGCGCGCCAGCTTCTCTACCAGCTGCGCGCCCCGCTCGGCGCCATCGTGCTCTCGGGCCCAGGCGGCGAGCTCTCCGGCGCGGGCGGCGAACGACGGCTCGTCGAGGATGCGGCGGGCGGCCCAGCGCAGGGGGGCCGGGCGGCAGAGGCGCCAGGGCAGCGAGAGGCCGGCCTTGGCCCAGCTGACCCGCATCGCGGTCTCGCTCATGTCGCCGATGAAGGGGCTGATCAGCAGCGGCGTGCCGGCCGCGAGGGCACGGGCGACGGTCCCGTGGCCGCCGTGCGAGATCACCAGCGAGGCAACCGGCATCAGCTGGCTGTAGCTGAGCCAATCGACCAGGACCGCGTTGGCGGGAATCTCGATCGGGCGCTGCGGCACCACCCGGTTGGTCGTCGCAACGACTCGCACCGGCTCATCCGCCAGCGCCTTCAGCGCTGTGCGCACGAGGTGGTTTTCCGAGTCGTGTGCCGTGCTCGGCGCGACCAGTACGAGCGGATCGTCCCCGGGTGGCAGCTCGATCTCCGGGTGAGGGATCTCGAAGCTCATCGGCCCGGTCACCTCGACTCCGGCCGGCCAGTGCCGCGGGTACTCGAGTTGGGGGAAGGTGCCGACCAGCGCCAGGTCGGGGCTGATCCCACCGTGGAAGCGCTCGGTTGGGGGCAGATCCAGTCGCGCCCGCTGCCGGTTGAGGTCGCTGCGCCCCTGTTCCAGGCCAACATTCAGGGCTCGTTGTCCCGCCCGCCAAATGCCCCTTCCAAAGGGCGTGCGCGGCGGCTGCAGGCCGACCGCGAAGAAGGGGAGGCCCGGCTCGACCGCTGGGTAGATGTGCGGGATCAGGGTCGCCAGCGGGACTCCGGCGGCCTCGGCGGCGAGAGCCGGCGCCAGGGTGAGGATGTCGCTGACCACCGCATGGGGGCGCATCTCCCCCAGCAGCGGCAACAGCGCCCGTGCCGCCTCCGCCGCGTGGGCTCCCTCCGCCGAGTCGGGGTCGGGCGGTGGGAACATCCGGTATTCCTCCGCCGCGGCAAAGTCCAGGCCAGCTCCCTCGACCGCGGCTCGCCGCTCCTCCCAGGTCTCGATCGTAACCTCGTGGTCACGCCCGGCCAGCGCTCGGCCGAGCGCTATCGCGGGGAAGACGTGCCCGGGGTCACCGAAGGCGGCGACTAGGAAGCGCATGGCGACGACCCGGGGTCGTCAGGGGGTGTCGAGGCCCTCACTGGGTCGGTTGAAGACGATCTCGGGAACGTGGCAGTTGGGTGAGGTGCGGAGGAGGAAGCGCACGGCCTCGCCGATGTCCTCCGGCCGGATCATCTCCTCGCCGGGCACCTGACCCTTGGCGAACTCGGTCATCGGGGTATCGACGAAGCCCGGTGCCAGCGCCGTGCACTGGATGCCGGCGCTGCCCACCTCGCGGTGCGTCGACTGAGTGAAGTTGATCACCGCGCCCTTGGTTGCGGCGTAGACGGAAAGCCAAGCCTGTCCGCCTTTGCCGGCGATCGAGGCGGTGTTGACGATCAGCGCCTTGCTGTGCTCGGCGCCTGCATCGCGCAGCATCGGCAGCCCCTCGCGGGTGCCGATGATCAGCGCCCGCAGGTTGACCGCCAGCTGCATGTCGAGGAATTTGGTCTGGATCTCCTCCATCGGGGCCCCGATCCCGACACCGGCGTTGTTGACCAGCACGTCGAGGCGGCCGTAGGCCTCGCGGTGCCTGGCGAAGACGCCGACCACGTCCTCCTCGTCGGTCATGTTGGCGGCGATGCTCTGGACCTCGGGCGCAGAGGCGCGCAGCTCCTCGGCGGCGCCCTCCAGCTTCTCCGGCCGCCGCGCCGAGACGGTCAGCGCGTATCCCTCTTCGCCAAGCGTGCGGGCGATTGCCAGCCCGATCCCGCTCGAGGCCCCAGTGATCAGTGCCGCTCGGTCCGCCAACTTGCCCTCCTCATGCTCGTCGTTCGCCGGGAAACCCACCCTATACGCCGCCGAATAACATGACCGACCCGCATGTCCTCGTGCCGCGCTAGAAGCGCCTTCGCCTGCCTTTTCGCCTGCGCCGCCCTTGCGGCCGGCTGCGGCGGAGGTTCCGATTCGTCCACCTCCGCCTCTGGAACTGCCGCGAGCAGGCCCGCGCCACCGAAGAGCAACTTCCCCAAGGCCGAAGGGAGGACGCTGGGCGAAATCGTCAAAGCCGCCGATTCGCACGCCGAACTGGTCGTCTCCCCGGCCGCCCTCGCTTTCTACAAGGGGACGAACCGCTACCCGTTCGGCGTCTTCCACCCCGACCGCAGCCAGGTCGACGATGCCGAAGTCGCCCTCTACGTCGCCAAGGTGCCGCAGGCGAAGGCAGACGGGGGAGGGGCCACCACGGACGGCACGGAGAAGAAAGGGGCGGTTGCGAGGGCACGCACCGAAGCCCTCGAAGAACCGGCGATGGGCCCCTATCCGGCAGCGATTGAAAGCCTCGCCACCAAGCCCGCCTTCCGCGCCCAGACGACGGCCAGCGACCCGGATGCCGCCTCGATCGTCTACACGACCAACATCGATTTCCCCAGCGACGGCGAGTGGCGGGTCGCGGCGCTGATCAGGCAGGGGAGCGAAATCGCCGCGACGCTGCTGCCCAGCGCCACGGTCGGCGAGTTCAAGGGTGTGCCAAGGGTGGGGCAGAAGGCGCCGAAGATCCACACGCCGACGCCTGCCGACGTTGGCGGCGATCTCTCCAAGATCACCACCCGCATCCCGCCCGACACCCAGAACCGGGTCGATTACGCGGACGCTCTGGGCAAGGAACCGATCTTCCTCTTGTTTGCGACCCCGCAGTTCTGCCAGAGTCGGGTATGCGGCCCGGTCGTCGACGTTGCCGAGCAGGTCAAAGAAGAAACCGGCGCCGATGCTGCGTTCATCCACATGGAGATCTACAACGACAACGATCCAAGCAAGGGCGTGCGCCCGCAGGTGCGAGCTTTTCACCTGCCGAGCGAGCCCTGGCTGTTTGCGATCAACCGCCAGGGTGTGATCCGGGAAGTGATCGAGGGAGCCTTCGGGGTTGACCGCATGAACAAGGTCGTAGAAGAGGTGGCCGGGGAATGAGCGAGAAAACCGCACCCGATCCAGAGCTGCTGAAGACGTTCGCCGAGGAGACGCGACGCCGCTGCGACGTGATTGCGGCGGGCCTTGCGACGGAGACCGAAGACTTCGAGACCTTGCGTGCCGAAGCCCACGCGCTGAAGGGAACGGCGGGAGCCGTCGGTCTGCGGCGCCTCGCCGAGCTCGCCGGGCTGATGGAATCCGACCTCGCCGAAGCGAAGAAGTCCGGCGTCCTCCGAGGCGGCCGCTCACACCAGATCGCCGATGCCGCCAAGGCGCTCTCCGAGGGCGCCAACGCTGCCGCCGAGGGCAAAGAAGAGCCGCCGGACGTGGGCCGTTCCCTGGCTCAGCTGTTCAGCGCCTGACGAGACCCGCCCCACCCGCCGCGCGCTACCCTCGCCCTTCCAGGGGCGGTAGCTCAGTTGGTTAGAGCAGCGGACTCATAATCCGTCGGTCGAAGGTTCGAGTCCTTCCCGCCCCACTGGAAGCTCCTGCAAATAGGCACCTTTTTCATCATGCCGATTTAGCGAATTCCAAACTTGGTCCCGAAATGGTCTCGG
>DATIPC010000097.1:0-4394 GCA_035472395.1 Solirubrobacterales bacterium | reverse complement strand
ATGGCCCCGGCCTGCGAGCGGGCCCAGCAGGAGCGCCGCGACCGCGCCGGGGAGATCGTCGAGAACCTGCGCCGCGAGGGCTTCGAGCTGACGCTCGAGGACGCGATCCGCGAAGCCGGCGGCGCCGACTCGATCGGCCGCCCCCACATCGCCAAGGCCGCGGGAGCGACGGGCGACCTCGGCCCCTTCTTCGAGGAGTACCTGGTGCCCGGCGCGAAGGCGTTCGTGCCGCGACGCTGGCCTGACGCCGAGGAGGCGATCGAGCTGATCCGCAGCGCCGGCGGCAGCGCCGTCATCGCCCACCCCTACTGGGACATCTCCGATCCGGGCGAGGTCGAGGACCTGATCCGCACCCTCCGCCCCGACGGGGTCGAGACCTTCTATCCCCCCCACACCGAAGCCCAGACCAAGCACCTGCTCTCGCTCTGCGAAGAGCTCGGCATGATCCCGACCGCCTCGTCGGACTTCCACGGCCCGACCCACAAGACGTTCTCGAAGTTCGGCGACTACGAGACCTACGGCCTCGCCGAGCCGCAGGTGCCCCCGCGCCGCTAGAGCTCGGTCCGCGCCCGCACCCAGGCGACGAACGCGCGCTCGGAGATCTCCCGTGCCGCCAGCGCCTCGATCGTGCCGGCGATCTCCTCGACGTCCCCAGGCCGCGGCCACGGGATCCCGTCTCGCTCCAGCATCTCCCGCATGCACTCATATCCGACTCGCTTGTTGCCGTCGGGGAACGGGTGGTTGCGGATGATCCGTGAACAGCAGATCGCTGCCCGCTCGACCGGGTCCGGATAGAAATCGACGCCGCTGAAGGTCGCAAATGGCGCCGCCAATGCCGACTCGGCGCTGGCGACGAGGACGATGCTGGCTAGCCGCTCAGCCGGCTCGCCGAGCAGAGCCTCGGCGATGAGAAGAAGGTCGGCGAGTTCCAAGCGGTGTGACATCTTGATACCAAGCTATACAAAATATTGCTATACCGCTGCCGAACATGCTGTAATGATCTAAACCAGTGAGCAGCCTCCAACACCGAGGAGCACCTCCCCAATGGCAACCAAGGCAATGAGTCTCCGCCTCTCGGAGGAGAAGGCGGCCGAGCTCGCCGCAATCGCCCGCACCGACGAGGTGCCGGTCTCCGAGGCGGTGCGCGAAGCGATCGACAACCACATCGCGGCGCGGCGCGGCGACAAGGACTTCCAGAAGCGCCTTAAGAGGCGCCTTGCAGAGGACCGCGAGGTCCTCGAACGCCTCGCTCGCTGACCCGGAGAACCGCGCCGCTTCGCCGTCCAAATCGACTACTGCGGCACGGGGTTGCCGAAGATTGTTCGTCCATCCGTCCCTTGGCAGACCGGCGGATGCATACTGGCGAACAAGGAGGTTCTGGACCGGATGCCCAACAAAGCCTTGAACCTGCGCCTGCCCGAAACCAAGGCTGCCGAACTGGCCGCGGTCGCGCAGGCCGATGGCATGCACGTCTCCGACGCGGTGCGCGAAGCGATCGACAACCACATCGCGGCGCGGCGCGCTGACCAGGACCTGCAGAAGCGCCGTGACCGGCGCCGTGACCTGGAGAGAGGCGGACGCCCCTCTCCAGGTGCTGCTCCCTAGACCGCGGCGGCGGCCGGGATCAGCTCGCGCTGCTCGAGGAAGGCAAGCAGCTTCTGGGCCGACTCCTCGGGGCTTTCGTTCTCCGTGTCGCAGACCACCGCGGGGTTCTCGGGAGCCTCGTAGGGGTCGGAGACGCCGGTGAATTCTTTGATCTCGCCGGAGAAGGCTTTCGCGTAGAGGCCCTTCACGTCGCGCTCGGCGCAGGTGTCGACCGAAGCCTTGACGTAGACCTCGATGAAGCGGTCGCCCATCAGCTCATGCGCCTCGTCGCGGATCTCCTTGTAGGGGGAGATCGCGGCGGTGATCACCGGCACGCCGTTGCGGCTCAGCAGGTCGGCGACGAAAGCGATCCGGCGGATGTTGATGTCGCGATCCTCCTTCGAGAAGCCGAGGCCCTTCGAGAGGTTTTCGCGAACGATGTCGCCGTCGAGGATCTCCAGCTTCGAGCCGCGCGCGCGCAGCTCCTGCTCGAGGTGCCCGGAAATCGTCGTCTTCCCGGCTCCGGAGAGCCCGGTGAACCAGAGGGTGAAGCCCTTCTCACCAGCCATGCTTTTTCAGTCCTCCTTGTAAGCGTCGATAAGGATGTCGGCGACCTCGTCACGCGAGAACTCGTGCGGCGGCCTTTCGCCGTTGCCGAGCATTTCGCGGACCTTCGTCCCGGAGAGGAACAGGCGCGCCTCTTGGTCGTGAGGGCAGGTCTTGTTCGAAGCCAGCCCCTCACACTCGTTGCACCAGAAGGTGTGCTCGAACATCAGCGGCTCGATCCCGAGCTCGTCGATGTCGATCTCGTCGAAGATCTTCTGGGCGTCGTAAGTCCCGTAGTAGTCGCCGGCGCCAGCGTGGTCGCGGCCGACGATGAAGTGGGTGGCGCCGTAATTGCGGCGGACGATCGCGTGCAGGACCGCCTCGCGCGGGCCGGCGTAGTGCATCTTCGCCGGCTTGACGCCGAGCATCACGCGGTCGTTCGGGTAGTAGTTCTCCATCAGCACCTCGTAGCAGCGCATCCGCACGTCGGCGGGGATGTCGCCAGCCTTGGTCTTGCCGATCAGCGGCTGGATGAAGAGCCCGTCGCAGGTCTCGAGCGCGGCCTTGGTCAGGTACTCGTGGGCGCGGTGGATCGGGTTGCGCGTCTGGAAGGCGACGATCCGCTTCCAGCCGCGGTCGGCGAACTCCTGTTTCGTCTCGGCCGGGGTCTGGTAACGGCGCATGAACGCCTCGTCGTGGTCGGGCAGGGCGTCGACCTCGATCGGGCCGGCGAGCATCCGGTTGCCCTCCTCGTAGATCGCTGCCACGCCCGGGTGGGCCTCGTCGGTGGTCCCGTAGACCAGCTCGGCCTCGCGCTTGACGTCGCGGTCCCAGATCTCCTCAACGGTGAGCCGGCCCAGCGGCTTGCCCTCGTCGCTGGACAACGAGACGACATCCCCCACCTCGCACTCGAGGTCGCTCGCCAGGGTGATCGGGATCGGCCAGTAATCACCGGCGGCGGTCCGCATGTTCGCGCAGACGCTCTCCCAGTCGGCGGAGCCCTGGAAGCCGGTCAGGGGCGCGAAGCCGCCGTTGCCGATCATCTCGAAGTCGGCCGTGTGGCGCTCGGAAAGGGTCAGGGACAACTCAGCCATGGTCTCGCTCATCGGAAGGTCTCACCAATCGGGTCGGGTACAGGGGAAAGTGCCGGGATGCGCAGCGGCGGGGCTAGTTGATCCCGCACTCAGTCTTTGAGATCCCCGCCCAACGGCCGTCCCGCGAGGAACCACCGGGACCGACCGGCCGCGTGCAGTGCGTGCAGCCGATCGAGGGGTAGCCCTGATCGTGGAGCGGGTTGTACGGGAGGTGGTGCTCATGAATGTAGTTCCAGACGTCGCGCTCGCTCCAGGTGGCGAGCGGATTCAGCTTCCAGAGGTTGAATTTCTTGTCCCAGCCGAACTTCGGCGTCTTGGAACGAGTGGCGGAATCACCGCGTCGGACTCCGGCGACCCAGCAGTCTACGGAAGAAAGGGCCCGGCGCATCGGCTCGACCTTGCGCAGGCCGCAGCAGGCATCGGGCTGTTTCTTCCAGAGTGCCTCGCCGTATTCGGCGGCCTGCTCCTCGGGGGTGAGATTGTGGAAGCGGTCGAACTCGATCCCGAGCGTCTCCGCCAGCTGGTCGCGGGTCGCGTAGGTCTCCGGAAAGAGGAAGTCGGTGTCGAGATAGAAGAAGCGCGCCTCGGGATTGATCTGGCTCGCCATGTGGGCGGTCACCGAACTCGTCTTCTGGAACGAGCAGGCGATGTAGTGATCCTGGCCGAAGGTGTCGAACATCCAGGCCAGCACCTCGTGCGGGGTGCAGTCCTCGAGTTCAGCGGCGATCGCCTCGTGGTCGAGGTCGTTTGTCGGCACGGTGCCGGAGAGGGTTGCGGGCGGGGGCTTCATCGCAGGAATCGGGCGCGAGCTAGATCGCGCACTCCCCCTCGCCGCGCTCGACTTTGTACGGGCTCGATCGGTTCCAGTCGATGAACTGCTGCATCGTCTCGAGACTGAACTCCGGCGGCATCGTCAGGTCCTTAACCTCAGCTTCGAAGCTTCCGGCGCCGGTCCGCTCGGCGAAGTCGTTGAACTCCTCGCCGTCGGCGCGGTTGCTCTCGTAGAGCTTGACCCAGCGCTCGACCGCCTCGGGGACCCGTTTGGCCGGCAGCCGTGATTTCAGCCGCGTGCCGAAGATCACCTCGCCGCCCTCGTATTTGCCGCCGATGTGCGGAATGTAGGCCGGGATCTGGCGGTCGCCGACTTTGAGCGAGGCGCCGTAGAAGCCG
>DATIPC010000096.1:0-8406 GCA_035472395.1 Solirubrobacterales bacterium | reverse complement strand
GTAGCCAAGTGCCTGGCCGCGGCCGATGATCGAGACCTTGTGGACGGGGTCGCAGTTCGGCAGCAGATGGCCGACGATCGCGTGGCCCATCTCGTGGAAGGCGGTGATCAAACGCTCCTTCTCGCTCATCACGCGGGTCTTCTTCTCGGGGCCGGCGATCACCCGCATGATCCCCTCCTCGAGCTCCGTCATCGAGATTTCGCGCTTGCCGGTGCGGGCGGTGAGCAGCGCTGCCTCGTTGATCAGGTTGGCGAGGTCGGCACCGGTGAAGCCGGGGGTCTGACCGGCCAGCGTGTCGAGGTCGATCGCCTTGGCGAGCGGCTTGCCGCGGGTGTGGACCTCGAGGATCTTCTTGCGGCCCTTGCGGTCGGGGCGGTCGACGACGACCTGGCGGTCGAACCGACCCGGCCGCAGCAGCGCCGGGTCGAGGATGTCGGGACGGTTGGTGGCGGCGATCAAGATGATGTTGTCTTTCATCTCGAAGCCGTCCATCTCGACCAGGAGCTGGTTCAGCGTCTGCTCGCGCTCGTCGTGACCGCCGCCCATGCCGGCTCCGCGGTGGCGGCCGACCGCGTCGATCTCGTCCATGAAGATGATGCAGGGGGAATTCTGTTTGGCCTGCTCGAAGAGGTCGCGGACACGGCTGGCGCCGACCCCGACGAACATCTCGACGAAGTCCGAGCCGGAGATCGAGAAGAAGGGGACGCCCGCCTCGCCGGCCACCGCGCGGGCGAGCAGCGTCTTACCGGTGCCGGGCGGGCCGTAGAGAAGGACGCCCTTCGGGATGCGGGCGCCGAGCGCCTGGAATTTCTTCGGGTTCTCGAGGAATTCCTTGATCTCCTGCAGCTCCTGCACCGCCTCGTCGACCCCGGCGACGTCGCGAAAGGTGATTTTGGGCGCGTCGACCGACATCCGCTTCGCTTTCGATTTGCCGAAGTTCATCACCCGCGAGCCGCCGCCCTGCATCTGGTTCATCAAGAAGATCCAGAAGCCGAAGAAGAGGACGAAGGGCAGGATGTAGGTGAGCAGCGAGAGCAGGCTGGAGCCGCCGGTGCCGTGGACGGTCGTCTTGACGTTGTTCTGCTCGAGCTCGTCGAGCAGGCTCTGCTCGGTATTGGGCGGGTAGCCGGTGGAGAAGCTGTCGCCGTTTTCGCCCTTTTCCTTGACGTCGAGCGAGTTGTCCTTGGTGTTGATCGTCACCTCTTCGATGCGACCGTTGGCGATCAAGCCCCCCTGCGCCTTCGAACCGACCAGTTCGTTGTAGGAGGGCACTTCCGTGCTCGGCCCCGGGCTGATCACTCGCTGGGCGACAAAGGCGAGGATCACCACCAGCAGGATCGGGAACGCCGCGCTTTTGAAGAAACGTCTCACAGGGAAAATTCAGCGTACCAGGGCGGTTTCGGCCCCTGGCCACCTAGCTATTCAATGCAGCAACGTAGTCGAGGTTGCGGTAGCGCTGTGCGTGGTCGAGGCCGTAGCCGATCGCGAAGCGGTCTGAAATGCGGAAGCCGACGTAGCGGGGCTCCAGATCGACCCGCAGCCGCTCGGGCTTGGTCAGCAGCGCGCAGACCTCGAGCGACGCCGGACCGCGGGCATTGAGGGTGCGCATCAGATACTGGAGCGTGAGGCCGGAGTCGATGATGTCCTCGACGATGAGGACGTGGCGGCCCTCGATCGGCGCGTCGAGATCCTTGAGTATCCGCACCACACCGGAGGAGTCGGTCTGAGAGCCGTAGCTGGAGACGGCCATGAAGTCGATCTCGCAGGAGACGGTCAGGTGGCGCATCAGGTCGGCGAGAAAGATCACCGCTCCCTTCAGCACCCCGACCATGAACAGATCACGGCCATCGTAGTCCTCGCTGATCTGACTGCCCAGCTCGGCGATGCGCCGTTGCAGGTCCTCGCTGGAGACGAGGGTCTCGCCGATCGCCGACTCGCTCATCGTCCGCTCACCTGGCGCAGTCTAAGTACCGAGCCCCTCGCCGGACGTGCCGACGGTCAAGGGCCCTCCCTATCCCTATATATGTCCTCTTCATATGTCTTTGGCAACGGCACGCCCGCGAGTCAGCGCTCGGCTCGCAGCGTGCCACGCTCGGCAATTGCCCGCACCCCGCCACCCAGGTCGAGCATCGCGGTGCCGGTGCGGCGCAGAGCGGCGACCTTCTCGGCATGACGGGCGGCGCCGGCGACCGGGCGGCCGGCGGCGCGGTCGGCGAGCTGCTGGACGACGAGGCGGCGCAGGGCAGGCGGCAGCTCGGCGAGACGATCGAGCTCGATCGTCCCCCGCGGCGAGCCGTTCGAGCCGTCGAGCTCGGCCGAGACCAGCGCGTCCAGCACCTCGGCCTCGTCGCGCAGCAGCTCCGCCGTGCGCAGCACGTTCTGCGCGGCGGCGGGGTGCACGTCGGCCAGCGCCCGAGCGAGGCCGTGGCGGACACGGTTGCGCGCATAGGCCGCCTCGTCATTGGTCGGGTCGTCGCGCCAAGTCAGCCCCTGCTCCTCGCAGTAGGCAGTCGTCTGCTCGCGGGTGAAGGGGAGCAACGGCCGCACCAGCTTGCCGTCGCGGGGGCGCATCCCGAGCAGGGCGCGGCGGCTCGGCGAGGAGGCGAGGCGGTAGAGAATCGTCTCGACTTGGTCGTCGGCGGTATGCCCGGTGGCGATCAGGGAATCCCCGGATTGCGCCAGTTGTGCCGCCGCCGCGTAGCGAGTGTCACGCGCCCAGGCCTGCAGGTTTCCCGGACCCTCGGGCCGGCGCGGCCGCTCGACCTCGAGCGGCACCTCGAGCCGCTCGCACAGCGCCGCGCAGTGCGCCTCATCCTCATCTGAGTCGTCGCGCAGCCCGTAGTTGACGTGCAGCGCGGTCACCGCATCGGCACCCAGCAACCGCACCGCGAGGTCGAGCAAGCAAACCGAGTCCCTCCCCCCCGACAGCATCGACACCAGCGGCCTGCCCAAGGGCAAAAGCCCGCCCTCACGGACCACCTGGATCATGCCTTCGCTCTCCATCCCATAAGTGTCGCGCGCCCTGACGTGCCGCAAGTTAGCGGCCCATATAGGTACTCAATCTGCGGCACGTCCTGGGGGGGTCAGTCTGCGGCTCGGCGGATCAGGTATAGCGGGGTCGCGACGGGGAACCCCTTCAGGTTGACCTCGCCGATCGGCTCGCAGGTCAGCCCGCGTTCCTCGAGCGAGCCGGTGACGCTGTCGGTGACCAGGACCTCGCCCGCCTGGGCGCTGCCGACGACGCGGTGGACGAGATTGACGTGCGTGCCGAAGTAGTCACCGTCGCGGTACACCGCATTCGCGTAGTGGATCCCCACCCGCGGTCGCGGTCGCTCCGGGAAGCGGTCGAGCAGGCCGACCGCCCACTCGGTCAGCGAGGCCGGATCGGGTGAGACGACCATCACCTCGTCGCCGATCGTCTTCACGATCGTCGCCTCCGGCGGCAGCGTCGCCTCAACCGTCTCGACGAAGTTCTCGACCACGTCGAGCGCCTCCAGGTCACCTTCCTCCTCGGTGTAGCGGGTGAAGCCGGTGAGGTCGATGAAGCAGAGGGTGACCGGGACCTGGCCGAGGGGGGAAGCAGCTGCCCCGAAGTCGGTCTCCATGTGGCCGACCACATCCTGTTCGGTGAAGTAGCGCAGGTAGCGGGTGTGCAGGTACTCGGTCAGCGGCGCCGCCAGCGGCAGGATGTCGGCCGCCAGGCCCCCCATCTCCTCGGCGATCTCCAGCTCGGGCATGGCGTCGCGGATCATCGGCTCGTGCACATAGAGGTGGAAGAGCCGCACCTCGGCGTCGGCGATCCGGCGCATCGACTGCACGTAGACCCGAACCAGCTGCAGGAAGGCGACGAGGGGAAAGCCGGCGGCCAACACGCGGGCGCAGTGACGCAACGCTCTGACGTCCTCCGGGCTGAGCAGCCGCTCCCGACCCAAAGGAGTGCCGAGGATGGCCAGGATGCGCTCGATCAGCTCCGCCTCGAGACCGGTCTCCGCCGCCACCTGCTCCACCGAGACCTGCTCCTCGGGGCTGGGAAGGAGCTCTTCGACGAAGCCGAAGGCGAGCCTGCCCTCGCGGCCAGCCCGCTTCAGTTCCTCCAATGAGTGACCGCGCTCCCGCATCCTTGCCACGACTCGGGCCTGGGCGGCCGCGGCGGCCGTCCAGCGGCCGCGTCGCACCGGCACCACTTTCTCCGCCGCCCAGCGTTTCAGCGTGCTCGCCGAGACGCCGGAGCGGCGCGAGGCCTCGCTCAGGGAGATGCGTTCGTCGGCGGCCATCGAGAACAGTCGAGGCTAGTCGGAAGCGAGGACCTCCTGCTCGGAGTGCGCCTGCAGAACCATCTCCCCCTCCTCGCCGGTGCGAATCCGGATCGCCTCCTCCACCGGCAGAACGAAGATCTTGCCGTCGCCGATCTCACCGGTACGGGCGTGCTTGAGGATCGTCTCGACGACGACGGACTTGTCCTTGTCCTCGACAACGACCTCGAGCTTCAGCTTGGGCCGGACATTCACCGTCAGGGTCGAGCCGCGGTAGCGCTCGACCATCCCCTTCTGGCGGCCCGAGCCCTTGGCCTCGCAGATCGAGAGCGACGGGAATCCCTTGTCGACCAGCTCGGCCCTGATCGGCTCGAACGCCTCATGGCGGATGAATGCTTCTACCTTTTTCATGCGGCCAGGCCTCCAGCCCAACTCCGTCGCTGTCATCTGGACGACAGAGGCAACTTACGAAGGCGCGCTCGGGCTGTGTTTGGACGGATGGAGCAAAAGCCATCGGCGCCCTTCTCCCGAGTGGCAGAGTCAGCGTCTAAGGTCCGCCGCTGTGCCAGCTCGGCTTCGCCCCAAAGGCCCACTGGCCGCCGCTGCGATCCTGGTCGGTGACCCTGGGCGCTCGCTGCTGCTCGCCCAGGAGTTGCTGGCAGAGCCGAAGATGAGCAACCACGCGCGCGGGCTCTGGGGCTACTCGGGCCGGACCGGGTCCGGTGGCGAGTTGACGATCCAGGCGACTGGGATGGGCGGGCCCAGCGCCGCACTTGTGCTCGCGGACCTGGCGGAGCTCGGCGTGAGGCGGGCGGTGCGAGTCGGTACCTGCGCCAGCTTCGCCGAGCGCGCCCGCCTCGGCGAGCTGCTGCTGCCGGCGGAAGCCGTCGCGACTGGCGGCAGCGCCGCCTCCTTCGGCCTCGACCCGGGCGCCGCGGTGCTACCCGACCCGGAACTGCTCGAGCGCCTGCGCAGCGAGCTTGCGGGGGAGTCGAGGGACGCCGAGGTGGCGAGCCTGGACACGATGCCGGCCGCAGCCGCGGCGGTCCCCTCCGGCGTCGTCGCCACCGATATGCAAACCGTCGCCGTACTGGCTCGCGGACGCGAGCTGGGCCTCGCGATGGCCGCGGTGCTGATCGTCAGCGAGGGCAATGGCGAGACGCTTCCCGACGAAGCGCTCGAGTCGACGGCGATAAGGGCCGGGCACGCAGCTGCCCAAGCCCTGTCTAACCCTCAAGTCGAAGGTTAGGGTTAGTCCTTGGAAGCTGTCTCCGCGTCCTTGGCGCGGCGATCTGCGGACGACTGCCGCCGCAAGCCGCCGATCTCGCGCGAAACCCGGTCGATCTCGTCCTCGACCTCTTCCAGGCGCTGCGAGACCGAGCGCAATCGACGCTCGAGGCGCTCGAGGTCGCCGGCCGAGGGCAGATTGAGAGCCGCCATCGCCGCGTGCTGAGCCTCCTGTGCCTTCTCGCGGGCACCGAAGGCGGCGGCCACGGCGTTCTCCAAGACCTGACTATCGAGCAGCGCCTGCGCCAGCTCGCCGATCGCCTGCTCGCTGCGTGCTCTGAGGCCGTCCTGATCGTCGTGCTCTGCACTCATCGACGACACCTTAGAGAGTCCGGCGGGACCGCTGTCACGGGGTTGAAGCAAATTCTTAACGAGCCCATCCGAGCTGACTGAAATTCTCTCTGGCGTTAGGCATGGAACAGCCGTTGATTAAGGGCATGTTGGGGGGCGCCGCGCCGCGTTGCGTGCCTCCGCGCGAGCCAGTAGCGTGAGCGTGCTTGATCTATGGGGAGAGCACTCACGGGTAGGACCCGTGCCTGCAGGGGACCGAGGCGCCGTCTAATGAGACAAAAGCTCGCACTGATCATTGCCCTGGCCGGCTTCGCGGTCGTCACCGCGTTCGGGGTCGGCATGGCGGGTGCGGACCCCTCGGCGCAGCTCGGCGGCGGTCATACCGCCGACGGGATGCTGGTCCCGCTCGGGGAAACGGCCTGCGCAAACGCTGTCGACGACGATGGCGACGGCCTGGTCGACCTCGAAGACCCGGACTGCGAATCGGCCGCCGATACGAGCGAGGCGCCCGCAGCGCCCCCACCGGCCCCCGAAAGCCCCCAACCTTCTCCCGAAAGCCCTGGTCCCTCCCCGGAAGGCTCGCAGCCAGCGGGTGATGGGGCCCCGAAAGCAGCCGGCGTCCGCTCCGGCACCGGCCTCGACGCCTCCGAAGCCGCCCCGAGCAATGGCGGCGGCGTCCAGCAGAACCAGAGCCTCGGCGCCACCGACTCGCCCAGCGGCGGCGGGGTCAGCGCGCCGCCGGCGACCGCCGGAGTTCAGCCTCCGAAGGAAGGGGCCGACGGCGGCTCTCAGTTCGGCGCCGGCGGCGCCCCCACCGTCGCCAACTCCTCGGCGACGATCGCCCCCTTCGGCCCGGCCCCGATCGGCGTCCCCAACTTCGTCATCGACTCCTTTGAGATCCCGCCCTTCCTGCTGCCGATCTACCAGGCCTGCGGAACCGAGTACGGGATCCCCTGGGAGGTGCTCGCTTCGATCAACAAAATCGAGACCGCGTTCGGCACCAACCTCAACGTCTCCAGCGCCGGCGCAGTCGGCTGGATGCAGTTCCTTCCCTCGACCTGGGAGACCTATGGGGTCGACGCCAACGGCGACGGCCGCAAGGACCCCTACAACCCGGTCGACGCGATCTGCGCCGCGGCCAACTACCTCAAGGCAAGTGGTGGCTCCGGCGATCTCTACAACGCGATCCTCTCCTACAACCACGCCGACTGGTACGTGCAGGAGGTGCTGCTCTACGCCCGGGCCTACGGCAAGCTGCCGACCGATCTGGTTGGGTCGCTGACCGGCCTGACCGAGGGCGCTCACTTCCCGGTCGCCGCCGACGCCCGCTACGCCGACGACATCTCTACCCGGGCCACGCTGAGCAAAGCGACGCCAAAGGTCCGTGAGGAATACGGCAACGCCGCCGAGGTGATCTCCTCCTCGCCGACCCGGCGCGGGATCAACATCTTCGCCGCCGAAGGGGCTCCGGTCGTCGCCGTCAACGATGGCGTGATCGTGAAGATGGGCAACTCGGAGAAGCTCGGCCGCTACGTGGTGCTGCGCGACGCCTTCGGCAACCGCTACATCTACGCGAAGCTCGGCACGATCGTCCGCAACCACCGCAAGGTGGTGATGCCGACCGGCAAGGAGAAACGGGTCCCGGTCGACAGCCAGAACATCCGGCCGCGGCTCTACGCGCTGCCGGGCCGAACCGCGGACGAGGGGCAGAGCCGGGCGGGCGAGCATGTCGATCAGGCCGCCGCGAAGGGCGCCGACGGAACCCTCGACGTCGGGTCGAAGGTGATTGCCGGAACGGTGCTGGCGCGGATCGGCTCTGGCGAAGACGGCGTCGACCCCCACATCAACTTCGCCATTCGCCCGGCCGGCAAGGGCGCGCCGCGGATCGACCCGAAGCCGATCCTCGACGGCTGGAAGCTGCTGGAGGCGACGGCGATCTACCGCGCCAACGGCAAGAACCCGTTCAGCAAGGACTTGGGTGGCGCCGGTGTGCTGCTGCTCTCCAAGGAGGACCTGGAGCGCCGCGTTCTCGCCGACGAACACCTCGAAATCTACGAGTGCGGACGCACCGACATCGCCACCGGCAAGATCGACCGCAGGGTGCTGGCGATGCTCGAGTACCTGGTCTCCAAAGGCTTCACGCTGACGATCACCGCGCTCGAGTGCGGCCACAGCTACCTGACCACCTCCGGCAACGTCTCCGAGCACTCGACCGGCGACGCGGTCGACATAGCGGTGATCAACGGCGTGCCCGTGACCGGCAACCAGGGACCCGGCACGCTCACCGATGAGCTGATCAAAACCGTGCTGCAACTGCAGGGGACGATGCACCCGCACCAGGTGATCTCGCTGGAGGACCTGCCCGGGGAAACCAGCTTCGCCCTGCCGGATCACTACGACCACGTCCACGTCGGCTACCGGCCGGAAGCGGGGGCTTTCGGCGAAGAGTTCAACGCCCTGCTGAAGCCGAAACAGTGGCTGCGACTGACCCATCGCCTCGGGCAGATCGACAACCCGAAGGTTCCGACCGGGCCGTCGGAGTTCTCGCTGCCGGACAAGAGCAAGGGCAAGGCTG
>DATIPC010000095.1:0-3716 GCA_035472395.1 Solirubrobacterales bacterium | reverse complement strand
GGCGGCGAGCGACACAACCGCATGAGGTCAGACGAGGCCGACAGCGATATGCAGAGTCAGCTCGCCGCCGATCCGAGACCCAACCGGCTGGGCCGGACGTCGCCGCCGACCTCAGCTCAACGGTGACAGTGAGCGATATGCGGCGTTTCGGGGACTCGCGCGCCCGAGTCCCCGAAATCCGAGGTGGTGGTTTGATTTGTGTCGCCCCCTGCCCGGCCGCCGGTAGTCCGCCCACTCGCTGCCGGCACTTTTACCGCCAGCCACTCAAGCGTGAGACAGTTAGCGGCCCATCCAAAACTTCCCCTTGGAGGACCCGAATGAAACTCGACGGCAAGGTCGCACTGGTCACCGGCGCCACCGGCGGAATGGGCGGCTCCTCCGCTCGGCTGTTCGCGAAAGAGGGCGCTGCGGTCCTCCTCACTGATCGCCACAAAGACGAGGGTGACGCCATCGTCAAAGAGATCACCGACGCCGGAGGCAAGGCGATCTACGCCGATCTGGAAGTGACCGAGCAGGATCAGTGGGAGGCGGCGGTCGAGCTGGCGAAATCGGAGTTCGGTGGCCTGAACGTCCTGATGAACGTCGTCGGAACGAACGATCTCGTGATGCTGCCCGAGGTCGATCTGGAGGCGTGGAACAAGATGTTCGAGATCAACGTGACCTCGATCCTCGTCGGGATGCAGACCTGCGCCCCGCTGATCAAAGAGTCCGGCGGTGGCTCCATCGTCAACATCGGCTCGGTCGCCGGGACCACCGGGAACTTCGGCACCGGCTACTCCTCCTCCAAGTGGGCGCTTGAGGGGCTGTCGCGCTCGGCCGCCTACATCTACGCCGATTGGGGCATCCGCTGCAACGTGATCCAGCCCGGCTTCATCGCCACGAAGATGACCGGGAAGATGACCTCCAACCCGCTGATGAAGCACATGATGGAGAAGCAGATGGACGAGTCGGTCCTGCTGCGACGCGAGGGAAGGGCCGAAGAGATAGCCACCACCGCCCTGTTCCTGGCAAGCGAGGATTCCTCCTACATCACTGGAGAAGACATCATCGTTGACGGCGGCTGGACCTCCTGCGCCCCCTACCTCACCAACGAGCGCCATCACCACATGCTGAAACTGCTGAAGGCGAAAGAGAACGTCTCAGAGTTCTTGGATCACTTCCGGTAGGCGGCCCGACGCGGTCGCCCGCCCAGACCCCGAGACATTCGGCCTACTCAGCCCAGGGAAGACCGAAATGGCGCGCCAGCGGATCGCGCTCTCGCCAGGTTGCCAACAGCGTGTCGATTTCCTCACGACCGTCAGGCGAACGGTGAGGTCCGTACAGCGGGCCGTCTTTTTCGCACCTCGGGTCGTAGAGGGGAAGCGCTGAGCAAAACCCCTGCCAGAGGTCGGCGAGATGCTGAGTGAGGTCGGACCAGGAGAGGCGAACATCGACGGGGCGTTCGCTGGCCCGGCGCTTGAGAAGGTCGCGCCCCGCCGGGGTCGGATGACCGCCGTGGCTGCAATGGACCTGATACTCGGCTAGGCGGAAGTTCCTTGCAGCCCGGTTGCGCATGTTGCCAGCAGAGAAACGCTCCCGAGCCTCCTTGGGCGAGCTTCGCATCCATTGCTCGGCCTCGTCGCGGCTCTCAGCAGCAAGCGAGATTAGGTAGCCGCACTCGATCAACTGCCGCACTAGGGCTGCCCCCGGGTACCAAAGCTCTGCATCGAACAAGGCGACCGCGCCCTCGGCCAGCTCGGCGGCCATCTCCGTCATCGTCGCGAACCCAATTCCCGCAGCGTCACCGTCGAACCCGTAGTGGATATAGAGACGAAAGCCGTTCTCTGAAAGCCGAGGCGGTATGGCTCGAGCTAGCTGCTCGCGTAGCGCATGGGCCTCGTCGTCGGCCAGGCCGTCCTCCAAGAACGCGGCCGCTTCTTCCTTGCTCATGTTCACCTCGCCCGCCGACCCTAAACCGTAGCCAAGATCACCACGTTGACGACGAGCGTTACGACAGTCGCCACCAACAGCACCCAGGTCAGCCGCGCCACGGTCTTGGTCAGCGCGATCATTTGATCGGTCCGCGTGTCTCCTTCCCGCCAGCGCTCGACCGTTATTTCACCGAGATCCTTGCCGACGTCCTCAACTTCTCGAAGAGAACGATTCTGCAGGCGCCTGGCAAGGAGCAACGCGACGATGACCGAGGCCGGCCAGTAGCGCGGCAGGCGAACATCAGCGAGCCGTACACCCCGCTGATGGTTACCGGGAATCTCTTAGCCCTGCCATACGCTCAGAGCATGGACGAGCCCTCGGATGCAGCAACGATCGAACGGGCGCACAGTCTCGCCAACGAAGCCGTACATATGGTCGCCCTCCAGCGGCGACGACTTCAGTCCAATGAGCCAGAGGACGAAACCTTCATATTTCGTCGCTGGGCCGATTTTCAGTTCCTCATCGTCAGCCTGCGTCGCCTTCGCCTAGCCGCTCGCCTGGCGGCAAGATCGGAGACGAATCGAGCGGCGATTGAGAGCGCGATCAGAGAATTCGATGAGGCGTTGCCTGAGCTTCGGAAGATGCGAAACGTCGGCGAGCACATCGATGAGTACGCGATCGAAAAAGGCCGCGATCGCAGCGTGAGTCGACTGGCACTACAAGCCGGCAGCTTCGACAACGTGGCGCTGGATTGGCTTGGAGGACGACTCGATGCCGACGAGGCGCTTATAGTCGCCGAAGCTCCGCATCGCGCGATCAAGGCGGTCTCCTAGGCCGCCTCAGTGGCGGCGATCAAACTCGAAGCTGACCCTGCGCTCTCCCAAAAGGCTCATTTACTTCGGCTCACCCTCACGAGCCGTCGCTCGCTGGGATTGGAAGCTCACGAATGCGCAGGCGATCTCTCGTGAGGCTCACGATCGCTCCCTTCTCCAGGTCTTCGGCGATCTGCGGCAGGTTGGCCGCAATTAGCTCTGCCTGCTCGCTCGGGCGCAGATGGTCGGCTGAACGCAAGAGCAGGACTGACGGCGACGCCAGCGAGCCCAAAGCCAGCAATGCTCCGAAGTCGGAATCAGCCGTGAGCAGGATGCGTTCCTCTTTCGCTGCGGCCCGTAGGATCACGGGGTCGGTTGCGGTCAGTAGCCCAATATCCCCGACGTGGATCGCATCGTGGCCTGCCTCTTTGAGACGGCGTCCGACCTCGGGTGAGAGGTTCGCGTCGAGGAGCAGCTTCACGCTGCGGGCGCTACAACTGCCAGCTCGCGCTCCTGCGCAGCTGCTGCTGCGTATTCGAGCGCTGCGAGGACGTCCTCGCGTTCCAGGTAGGGGTAATCGGCCAGCAGCTCGTCGACGCTGGCGCCAGCGGCAAGCTGACCCAGCACCGCGCTGACGGTCACGCGGGTGTCTCGGATGCTGGGCAGGCCACGCATCCGGTTTGGATCGACGGTGATTCGCTCCTGGGCCATCTGCCTAGGGTACCTCGCCGTCCGCCCACTACCGCCGCAAACGAGATCAATGCAAGCTGGAATCGGCCGAAATCGCCGCTAATCGCCGCGCATCGGCGTCATTTGAGGGACTAGTTGTAGATGCCAGCCACGTTGTTCCCGGTGAGCTCCCGTAGCCGCTGAATCGGCGGCCGGTGGCCGAGGGCGCCGTGTCGTCGCCGGTAGTTGTAGCGCTCGATCCAACCCGAGAGAGCTGCGGCCCTCTCGGGCGAGGAGCCATAGACGGCGGCGTAGGCCCACTCT
>DATIPC010000094.1:0-21491 GCA_035472395.1 Solirubrobacterales bacterium | reverse complement strand
GCTCGCCGGCTGCTCGGACCTGATCGTCGCGACCGAGAACATCTCGCTGGGCATGGGCGGCCCGGCGATGATCGAGGGCGGTGGTCTCGGCAAGGTCGACCCCGACGAGGTTGGGCCCCTGGAGATGCAGGAGCGCAACGGGGTGATCGACGTCGCGGTCGCCGACGAGGAGGCGGCCACCGCCGCCGCGAAGCGCCTGCTCGCCTACTTCCAGGGGCCGACGCCGCCCGGCCCCGAACCCGACCAGGCTCAGCTCCGCGACCTGGTGCCAGAGCGCGAGCGGCGTGCCTACCCGGTCGACCCGGTGATCGAGACGCTCGCCGATACCGGCTCGGTCACCTTCCTGCGTCCGCGCTTCGCGCCGGAGATGGTGACGGCGCTCGGCCGGATCGAGGGGCGTCCGCTCGGCTTCGTCGCCAACGACACCCGCCACACCGCCGGCGCGATCACCAGCGACGCCGCCGACAAGGCGGCGCGGTTCCTGCAGCTGTGCGACTCATTCGGGCTGCCGATCGTCTCGCTGGTTGACACCCCGGGCATGATGGTCGGCCCCGAGGCCGAGGCGACTGGCCTGGTGCGGCATGCCTCGCGGCTCCTGATCGGCGGCGCCGCGCTGCGTGTGCCGCTGGTCGCCGTGATCCTGCGCCGCGGTTACGGCCTTGGCGCGCAGGCGATGGTCGGCGGCAGCCTGCACGAGCCGCTGTTGACGATCGCCTGGCCAACCGCTCACCTCGGGCCGATGGGTCTGGAGGGGGCGGTGAAGTTGGCGCTGCGCAAGGAGTTGGAGGCGATCGAGGACGATGGAGAGCGGCTGCAGCGGATCCGCGATCTCACCACGGCCGCGGAGCGCAACGCGAAGGCCATCAACGCGGCCACTCTCTTCGAGCTCGATGACGTGGTCGACCCGGCGCAAACCCGTCCGCTGATCGCCTCGACCCTGGCCGCCGCCGCGGCACACCCCCCCGAGTCGGATCGCGCTCGCCGCTTCGTCGATGCCTGGTAACCCTCGCTAGAGGAGGTGGCGGCGCAGAAAGGCGATCTCGTCGGCGACGACCGCCTCGTGCTGCGGGCCGTCGTAGATGTCGAAATGGTCGACGCCCGGATAGGTGTGCAGCTCCCCGAGCGGGGCCCGGCGCGCGGCGGCGATCGCCGGCCCGGGCCTGGCGACGCGGTCCGCCTCGCCGACGCAGACGAGCCACGGGCAGTGCAGCTTGGCCGCGTGACGCGCAGGGCGGTAGGGGGGACCGAGCAGCCACCGGGACGAGACCCGGTTGCGCCAGCGCGAGTCCTCGCCGATCGCCACCACATGGCGCCAGCCCGCCTCGGCGTCGGGGGCGTTGATGAAGGCGGCCTCATCCGGCTGGCCGACGGCTGGCAGGTGGCGCCCGAGGCTAGCGGCGAGCATCGCTCGCGCCGTCACCGCAGGCGATGAGCGATGGGCTTGGCGCAGGATGTCGAGGAACGGCACCTGGCTGATTGCCGCCGCGACCCGTGGGTCGTCCGCCGCGGCGGCAAGCGCGTTGCCACCTCCCATCGAAGAGCCGAAGGTGGCGACCCGGTCGGGGTCGATGTCGGGCAGTGAGCGGGCGAAAGCGATCGCCGCCCGCCAGTCATCGTTCTGGCGATTCGGGTGGAAGAGGTCGGGCTCGCCGTCGCTGTCGCCGAAGCCGCGGTGATCGAAGACGAGTGCGGCAATGCCCGCGGCGGAGAAGCGCTCGGCGAACGGCCCGAGGCCGTCCCGGCGCGTGCCCGAGAGGCCGTGTGCCATGACGACGATCGGTGCGGCCGTCGGGCTGCCCCCGGCCGGATAGAGCCAGGCCGCGCACGCATCACCGTCGACCTGGAAGGTGAGATCTTGTCGATCCATACCGGGTACAACGAGCGGTGGCGGCAAAACGTGAGAGTCGCCCAGGAGGTCAGCGGTGGGTCGGTTCCAGGCCGATCAGCTCGTAGTAGCCGATCGCGTAGAGCCGCCTGCCGTCGGAGACGACCGGGGTGTAGCCGGCCTGGCGCAGCGAGAAGGTCTTGCGGTGGGTGCGGACGTCGATCCCGATCGCCTCGCGGGTCTTGAAGCTCGAGGTGTAGACGGTGTGGCCGATCACGACCGCGGTCCCGGGCACCGCGCCGCCGACGTCGTAGCGCCAGCGCTGTTTGCCGTTCAGCGCGTCGAGCGCGTAGAAGTGCTCGTCGTAGCCGCCGATGTAGACGCTGGGCGGCGTGCCGGGCACGTGGGCGACGGCGGGCGAGCCGTAGATGAAGTTGTGGGTCTGGAAGAACCACTCGACCTTGCCGGTCCCTTCGTCGAAGGCGTAGACGGTGCCGTCGTCACGGGCGGCGTAGACGCGGCCGAAGGCGACAGCCGGGGAGGAGTAGAAGCCGCCGTCGCCAAACGGCGGGACCTTGCTCGTGTTGGTCCGCCAGAGGAGCTTGCCGCTACTCGCGTCCACGCAGAACATCGCCGCCTGGTAGTCGGCGACGTAGACCCGGCCGTCGTGGTAGCTGGGGCTGGCTTTGATCGCACCCGGTGAGTTGAACTGCCAGCGGACCCTGCCGTCCGAGGCGCCGATCGCGACGAGGTTCGTCTTGTCGTCGCCGAGGTAGAGGGTGCCCCCGACCGCGAGTGGCGAAGATTCGAGGTGAGCGTGCAGGTTCCGCTTCCAGTCCTGCTTCCCGGTCGCCGCGTCAACCGCGACCAGATCTCCGTTGAGGTAGGCGAGGTAGACCCGACCCCGGTGGTAGACGGGAGCGGTGACGTCGGTCGGCGGTCCCGCCAGGTGCTGGGTGACGACCCGTTCCCAGAGGATCTTGCGGTCGCGCAGCCGCACCGCTCGGGCGTTGCCGTACTTGTTGACGACGAAGGCGACCCCGTTTGCGACCGCCGGCGGGAACTCGATCAGCGCGTGGGTGTTGATCGACCACGCTTCGCGCAGCGGCGGATCGAGATCGCGCCCTTCGTCAGGCAGGTAATGGGTGCGCTCCGGAACCCGGCCGAACAGGGGCCAGTCGACCAGCGGGGCGGCGTTTCCCCCGCTGCCATCCGAGCTGCCGCCGCAACCGGCGAGTCCGGCGGCACCCAGCGCGGTGACGAGCAGGAGGACGGCAAGGCGGTCTGCTGCTCCAGGCTCCACTGACGGCCGGTATCGACAGAGCGCGTTCCGATCTGTAGCGCTCGGTCGGGCCCTGGAGAAGCGGCGGACGAGAATCGAACTCGCGTCATCAGCTTGGAAGGCTGAGGCTCTACCGTTGAGCTACCGCCGCGCGTGCACGCCACCTGCCGCATCCGGGCTATGGCAGCTAGATAGTTTGCCCGAATCCGTCAGAATGCGGAGCAGCCACGGGGAGTGGCGCAGTCTGGTAGCGCACTCGGCTGGGGGCCGAGCGGTCGCAGGTTCAAATCCTGTCTCCCCGATGTAGATAATAAGTTCCAGGCCACCAGGGTCCTGTCCAGAGGTCAAACTAAACGCGAAGTGTTTCCAGGCGGATTTCTCGTTCCAGCTGACGAAAGTCGAGGCAGAAGCTTTGAGATCACAATTTGTGATCTCGAACGAGGGTCGCGGCGGACGGCGCGCTATGTGCCGGTTAGGCCACTGCTAGCGCATAGCCTGGCGCACGCCCTCCAAGATGGTCCAAGGCGGCTTGGCAGTGCCTGGTGAGACGATGATTTGGGCCGAGTAGATCCGCGTAGTAGTTGCGTAGCTCCCTGTAGAGGCGGATGGCCGTGGGCCGGTCGCCGGCCTCGCCGCTCCAGTGAGCTTGCTGGCGGCAAGCAGCCAAATAGCCTCGGTATCTCGACCCATGGATCCGCTTAAAGTCAGCGGCGAGCGCCGCGTAGAGCTTTGCGGCCTCGGCGGGATCCCCCGCATGGCCGATCCGCTTCGCCCAGTCGTATCGAGTTGCCAAGACGATGCGATGGTCGGAGCCAAAGATCGCCTGATTGTCGTTCACCTTTAAGCGGTGATTCTGTCGGGCACATGACAATTGCTCTGGGCTCACGGTTCCTCGGCGTTGACGGGGACGCGTGGGCGCGGCAATCGGCTGCCTCGCCGCCTTCGGTTCGGCCGCGACTGGCGCAGTCGGTCTCTTGACCCTCTTTCTCCGAGGTGACTTCTTCCGTTGCGCGTGGCGAGCCCTGAACCCCTCGACGAACCGCGGGCGGTCGCCTACCGCGAGTGGCGGGATCAGCGGCTCGCCCCAGATATGGCGCACCAGCTGGGTGAGGGAGCTCTCGTACTCTCCGTCGGCCCGAAAATCGACTGCGTATCTGTTGCCAAGGTAGGCGGGTAGTGAAAGGGGGTGCTCTCCCCTGCGGAGCACCGGAATGAACTTGCGCTCGGGCGCAATATTGAAGATCTCTCTGGTGATGATCGTGGTCTCGTAGCCGACGCCGCGAAAACGTTCATCAGCCCTTTTGGCGTAGCTCGGCGTGCAGACGATCACGACGAAGTCGGACTCGCTGATGGACCGCTCCATGTAGTGCGTCAAATCTGACCCGAACGCGAGCTCCGCGTCTATGGAGACCGCAATGCCGTTCGCCCCAAGATCGCGTGCCAAGTCGAGTACCCAATCCTGATGGGCGGGGTCCTCGCGCCTATAAGAGATGAAGCAGGTAGGGCGTGACATTGGCCCAAAGTTTAGACGGACCCCCTGTGGCTATCTCTCCTTTGAAGCTTTGTCCAGCGCTTCAACGCGGCGTCCAGTTAGGGCGATAGCAGGGCCGTCCTCGTACCACTCCGCATAGCCACGCACAGCGCCAAATTGGAATTGTCGCGCGAGGCTATTCGGGGGGATGCGCGCTGATCCGTGATACGAGAGTGATACAGCGCTTGGCGCGAGAGTGATATGAGCGCGCCCGAACGGCTGGCTCAAAGGGCGGGCCCCGTTCAAGGGACGAGCCCAGGTTCCAGCACCGAACGGACCTCCCGCCGCAGCTGCTCATAGGCGTGCGGCTGGGCTTGGAGGGCCGCGAGGCCGGTGCCGAAGTGCCTGCTGCTCCCGGGATACAGCAGCGCGGCGTGTCGCACCACCCTCTTGCCGTCCGCCGCGCGGATGGCGTCGCGGTAGGCATGCATGGCATCCACGTCCTCCTTCTTCGGTCGCGAGCCCGGGTCGGCCCCATCGTCTCCCCGGAGCTTGTACTTCGGATCGAATATGTACACGGCGATCTCCTCGCCTCGGATGAACTCGATCGAGATGTCCGGGATCTGTTCGAAGCTGATGCTCCGGAGATCGCCTTGCCGGACCTTGTAACGGCGTTGAGGAACGATGCGCACCCGCCCGCCCGACCCTGGGTGAGAGAGTTCCACGACGGGTTCGCCATCGCTCAGGAGACGGATCCAGAGCTCTCCCTCTACCCTCACCGCCAGGCGCTCGGTCACGACCTGATAGCCGTGATCGACGGCCGCATCCAGGATCACCGACAGAACCTCGAGCAAGCCCCAGCACTGGTACAGGAACGGCAGGTTCTCCAGCGGGGCGTCGATCGCGGGCTCGCGCAGATGGACAATTGCCGAACGCCGGAACTCAATAAACCCTTCCATCGCCGCGCGGTACTCGGGTTGTCGCAGCAGGAGCATCGAGACCCGCGACGGTGGCTCAGAAAGGGGCGCGACCTGGTCGAGGAACGACGCCAGTCGGCGCGCGTCTCGCAGGCGGGCCGAAAGCGTCAGCGCTTCCCTGGTGACACGGTGATCGCCGCGGGTTTTCAGCGCCTGGACGACTGTGCGCAGCCGAACGTCGACCTGTTCGTGGAAGGTCCGCAGAAGGCGGTTCTCGTACATGTCCACAGAGAGCTTGACTGGCCGTTCGGGGACGACCGTTGGCAGGCCGTCCGCGGACAGACTGGAGCCGCGACCGAACGCCAGGGCGAAGCGAACCGGGTCGATCCGCCGCGCTTGATGCGGCGCCACCCAGCGTTCCTCGGCGTCTAGCACCCGGTGTGGTTGCTCGCTGACGACGCGGAGGATCTTGGCCAGTCCGGCCCGGTCCTTCGTCCCGTCGATCGCTCGTGAGAGACGATTCACTTCCGCGGCGAGGGTGGTCTCACCGGGCGCGACGAGGTCGATCCCGCCGAGCGCACCACCCCGACGCAGCGCCAGCGCGATGGAGGCCGGCAGGCGTCGGTCCAAGTGCTCGACCATGGTCGCCACGGCGCCGGGATCGAGTTTGCGGGGCTCGACGGTGCAGACCCGCCTCTCTTCCCGGAGTCCGTCATCCCAGCGCAGCAGGAGTTCGTAGTTCCCGGCGCCGGAGCGGGTCCAGCGCCCGAGCACCACGTCCTCGCCGTCGATCTGGACAACGGACAGAGGTATCGCCGTCCCATTGCAGGTCAGCCGTGCGCCCCTCCAATCGCGGTCCCCGCAGTCGACGGACACGTGTCCCTCCGTCCACTCGCGCGGAGCGTCGATCGGTTGCTTCGCCTCGTCGAGGAATCTGATTCTAGAAATAGGACACGAAGCCATGAGCGATGAAGTCCGATCGCATACTCTTCACCTTGGCATGGCTGAATGGCAGGTCGTCCTGGGTCGCCAGTTCGAGTTCCTCCAGGACACCGCCGAGCTTCGGATCGGTTCCCTTGATCTTCGGCAGGACCTTCTGCAGAACCAGATCGTCCAGTGCTTCCTGCCAGGTGGAGCCGTGGTTCAAAGCTTCCGTCGTGTAGATGGCGACCTCGTCGAGGACCCGGAAGCCGAAGGGGGCGATCGGGTGGATCGCGTCCCAGATTCGCATGATCGTGTCGCCGTAGTCGTGCTTCTCGACGTGCGTATGCAGCGCGTCCCGGGGCACCTCCAACTCGATCAGTTGAGCCCGGTCGAATATCTTGTCGGCGAATCCGTAGGTCGTCTCATCGACGTTGACCGTGCCGATCACCTGAAGATTCGGGGTCAGCTCCACCGTCAAGTCTGGCGCAAGGTGAACCGGACAGGTTCCGTTCCGCGTTCGGGCCTCCATCGCCGAGAGGAACTTCGCGAAGTAATGCTCGACGCGAGCGAGGTTCATCTCGTCGAGGACCAGATTGTACGGCCGAGGCGCCCTACCCTCCTGCGTCGCCAGCGCGTAATCGGTGGCCGCTTTGGTCATGAAGCGGCTGAAGGGCGTGTGGCAGTAACTCCCATCGATCGGATTCAGGTAACCGAGTAGGTCTTCGTTGGTGGTCCAGTTTGGCGCCACCGGCACCACCAGCAATTCGGCTCCGGAGGCGATGGCGTAGGTTTCCGCCAGCCAGGTCTTGCCACCCCCGCTGATCCCGGCGAGGATCACGAAACCGCGAGTCCGCAGCGCGAGGTGGTAACGCCGGAACATCCGGTCGGAGATCGAGATCCCGGCGGCACGGACCCCCTTGGCGATCTCTTCTGCCGATCGCTCCTCGAAAGGCTCGCGGTCGACGGGCTCGGGATCCGACCGCTCGGGTTCAGCGGCGTCTTCGTCCTGCCTGGGGGCCGGATCATCCGGTGAATGCCGTGAGGCGCTCAGGATCCGGCCGACGGAGTCATCGCGCTGAATCTCACTCACCGTTCCCTGCGCTCCGAAGGCCGAACGGAGGTCGGAGTCGAATGACTCATATGGAAGACCCCAGGAAAGCCAGGTGACCTCCCGTTGGTAGTGCGCGTCACGGTCTTTGAAGACGCCGTCGGGCCGATAGATGAAGGCACTCTCGATGACCCCCACCGACGCCCGTCCCTGCTCGCGCTGCAGCGGCAAAACGACCAGGTCCCCCTCCCGCATCTCGTGGATGAAGCGGTAGATTGAGCCCGCCTGGGCGTTCACGCTCGCGTCTCGGTCCTCGCCGGTCGCACGAACCAGTTCCTTCAAGCGCTCCCGTGACGTGTCCGGGCCGATCTTTCCCAGCTTGGACCAGCCGATCAGGACGACGTTCTCGTCGCGCGCCAGATCCTCGTTCTCACCCCTCCTTCCCGCGCGAACGATCCATGCTCGCGCGCCCTCCCGGGTCAGGGCGGCGTCTGCCTTTGCTCGCAGTCTCTTGATCCTGAATCCAAGTTCTTCGAAGGCCTTGACCAAGGCGACTCCGCCGGAGAATCCTGGTTGTTCGCGAAGCGGTGGGTCTTGCGGATACTGCAACCCGTAGGCGATCGCGTAGAGCGCCTTTGAGTCATATTCATTGCCTTCATGGAGTACCACGTAGTCGAGTGCCTTGCGAAAGCCGTGGTTCGACAGGGTTTGCTTGCGCCCGCTGCGATCGAATTCGTCGATCGCAGCGAGGACCGACTCACGGCGCAGGCTCCTGCCGGACCAATGCTCGGTCCGATCGGGGGTGGGCCAGCCGGCGATGGTTCCGTTGAGTTCGAGCCGCTCGAGTGCCTCGTCGAACGCACGATGAAACGGCGTCCGATTGACACCGACTGCTGCTTGAGGTGCGACCGCTGCACGAAGGGTGGCGGGCGAAGTGAACGACTGCAGGCGCAGCGCACCCAGCATCCGCTTTTCGATAGCGCGAACCGAGAGTTCATCCTCGCCGCCAACGAGGTTCTTGCCCGGAGTCGTATCCGGAGATCGGACTTCGACTACATCGATCGCGCTCGGACCAGTCGAGTTGATGGCGCGCCTGAAAGTGACCTCCCCTCCCTCGACGAGGGTTTGAGTGCTCCCGGCGATGCAATCTCGATGAACGTAACGTTCGGTTCCTTCGTCATCGATGATGAGTCCGAAGCCCTTCGCGTCGTCGAACGATACGACCGTACCCGAACCGGGCAGGTTGGTGAGGCTCTCCTGGATGTCGATTCGCTCGGTCAAGACGGTTCCCTGGATCACCGAGAAAGTTCCGAAATGATACGCAGTGCATCCCTGCTGGGCGAGATGGCACGCGATCGTCTCCGCGCCGCAGACCGCGAAAAGCGGGATATGAGAGTGATATAGCCTTAGAGCTAGGCCACTTGGGGAGCCAAGTTGGTCCTGTCTCCCCGATATAGACAATAGGTTGCGGATTGCCTGACGAGCGGATGCGGGCCTGGAACGATTTGCCCTTGCCGGAGGGCGCAGCCGACATTGACCACACTGGGGTGGGGTCAATGTCGGAAGCCTTGATCGGCGAGTGCGTGACAGGCGCCCTTTCCGATGCGTCCGGCGCGGGCCCGTGGGAAGCTCTGTGCGATTTTGAGCGGCGTTGCCGGCTAACCGCTCCCGAAGGAGGCAAACCACGATGGCGTCTGGACTCAAGTATGTGGATCCCGCCAAGCCGCCCAGTTTGTTCAGCCGCGTGTATGCCGCGCTTGCCAACACCCGCCTGGGGAGGTTCATGTCGGTCAACCTCGTCTGGAAGGTCGATCCCTATCTGATGCGGGCAACCGGGGGTCGCCTCGGAATGGGCCTCGTCATGCCCACCGCTCTGCTCGAAACCCGGGGGGCGAAGAGCGGCGCGGTGCGGCGCAACGTGGTCATCTACTTCCACGACGGGGACCGGGTCACGATCGTCGCTTCGAAACTCGGCTACGAAAGACACCCGGCGTGGTTTCACAATCTCCAGGCGGACCCCTACGTCACGTTCGGCGGTATCCCCATGCGGGCTGCGGTGGTTGGCGACGAAGCCGAACGCCGCAGGCTCTGGACGCTCGCCGACCGCATTTTCGCTCCCTACGCGGCATACCGTCGAGAAGCGGCGAAGGTGAACCGGACGATCCCGATCGTCCAGCTCACCATTCGTGGGTTAGACGCCACGGCATAGGCACGGCGAGTCACGACGCGAACCTTCATCTCAGGTCTCCTTGACCGCATCCGGCCGGCATCCCCCCTGGCATGAGTCCTTTGACGGTCAGGTGGCCGTTGAGCTGGTACAACCTTCAAATGCGGTGTGAGACGAAAGGGCCGAGGGTTGGGGGAGGCGGACGATGCAGAGCTGGGATCTGAAGACCGTCGAGGCGGAGCCGCACCAGCCGCAGATCCTTGCCTCGGCTGAGGATGCGCGGACGATCGTGCTGCACCTCCCCGCGGGGGAGGAGCTGCAGGAGCACGAGGTGCACGAGCGGGCCCGGCTCGTCGTCGTCGATGGCGAGGTGGAGGTCACGTCGGCCGCCGGGTCGAGCACCGCGGCGGGCGCCGGTCACCTCTTCGAGTTCGATCCCGGCGAGCGCCACACGGTCTCTGCTCGCTCCGATGCGCGGCTGCTGCTGATCCTCACTCCGTGGCCAGGTGACGGCCATCCGGGCGCGATGTCGCTCGAGGAGAAGGCCGGGGCGCGCCAGCGCGCGGCCGAGCATCCGCACTCCTGATTCCCTGTCACGAGCGTGGCTCTATCGCGGTTCCGTGTGGCGCGTTCCTCTTCGGCTCCTGAGCCGGGTGCCCGAGTTCGCGGTTCACGGTATGGCAAGCACCTGGCGCAGCGAGGAGGGCGTCGAGCCAGTTTCCGAGCGCACCACGCGGCAGAGGTGACTCTGGTCGGCAAAGCCGAGGTCTGCGGCTAGGCGGGCGAGGTCCCGCTCACCGCCAGCGAGGCACTCGAGGGCGGCGCGCGCCCGCAGGCGCATGCGGTGGCGGGAGATCGTGTGCCCGGTGACCGAGCGGAAGAGGCGACTGAGGTGGTGCGGGGAGACCGCCAGCGAGCGGGAGAGATCGGGGAGCGACTGCCCCGGGTTCGCCAGCAGCGATTCCCGCGCACCGTCGACCAGGTCCTTGCGGATGCGATCCGTCGCCGGGCGCCCCGCCTGGGCTCGGGGCCGATCGCTGAGTTCGAGCACGCTCGCCACCACCAGCATCGCCCTTTCCGCGAGCTCGTCGGGGTCGCCGCCGCGGCGCCCGTCCGCGAGCAGGATCCGCTGCTCGAGGTCGAGCTGGGGGGAGCTGTAGAGCGGTTCGGAGGGAAGCGCTGGCTCACCTCCCCAGATCGAGGCAAGGAGGTCGGCGTCGAGAAGGAACGCGGTGCAGTCGTCGCCGCCGGTGTGGGGGTGGTCGTAGCGCTGCTCGTCCCCGGGATTGACGAAAAACACGGCCGAGGGATCGAGCAGCTCCTGGGCGCCGTTGACGCTGCGCGCGAAACACCCGCGCCGCACGAAAGCGATGCTGTGCCGGCCGGCTTCCTCGGTGGTGCCCCTGCCGCGGCCATGCCGGCAGGCGACATCCGCGATCTCGAGGCCGTCCTGCGCGAGGATGGACCGAGCGCTGAGCATGCGTCTCAGTCTCCCAGATGCACACGAATGTCCAAGCCTGGCGATGCCGTTGAGGGCATCCTCTGTCGATCTGCACAGCAGTGACGAAAGGGGATCAGGGATGGCATCCATCCGCAAGGAACGGACGATCGAGGCGAAGTCGGACGAGGTCTGGGCGGCGCTGCGCGACTGGGGCGCCCTGCACGAACGCCTCGTGCCGGGCTTCGTCGTCGACGCCCAGCTGGACGGGGAGGACCGGATCGTCACCTTCTTCAATGACGCGGTCGCCCGGGAGCGACTGATCGACCTGAGCGACGAGGACCGCAGGCTGGTGTGGTCGATCGTCGACGGCCCCTACACGCACCACAACGGGGCCGCGCAGGTGCTTGCCGGCGAGGACGGAACGACGCGCTTCGTCTGGATCGCTGACCTGCTGCCAGACCATCTCGCGCAGGTCACGGATGGGCTGATGGAGCGCGGCATCGAGACGGTCAAGCGGACCCTGGAGGCCGCCGGCGCCACGCGATAGACAGCGAGAGCTTTGAGCTAGGCCGCAACTAGGCGGACGATCGCGGTGGTGCCGACCACCACTATGAGGACACGCAGTGCGCCGGGCGAGAGGCGGCGCCCGTAGCGGGCGCCGATCTGGCCGCCGACGATCGAGGAGGCGGCGATGATCGCGGCGGGCGCCCAGGCCACGTGCGCGGCGAAGATGAAGAAGAAGCCGGCGACGCCGTTGACGAGGGTGGCGAGGACGTTCTTGAGGGCGTTGGTCTTCTGCAGGTCCTGCGGCAGGGCGACGCCGAGGATCGCCAGCAGCATGATTCCCTGGGCGGCCCCGAAGTAGCCGCCGTAGATGCCGGTCGCGTAGATGGCGAGGGGGGTGAGGATTCCGCGCTCGTGCCATGAGCCGACCGCGCCGCTGGCCAGCAGGCGGTTGATTCGCGGCTGCAGGACGACGAGGATGAGCGCGATCGCGATGAAGGCCGGAACGATCGCCTTGAAGGCCGCTGGGGGGAGGACCAGCAGCAGCACCGCACCGGTCGCTCCACCCAGCATCCCGACGACGCCGAGCCGGATCACCCGTTGTCGCTGGCCGGCCAGCTCGCGCCGGTAGCCCAGCGCCCCCGATAGCGAACCCGGGACGAGACCGATCGTGTTGGAGACGTTTGCCGTTACCGGTGCGTAGCCAAAGGCCAGGAGCACCGGGAAGGTGATCAGGGTGCCGCTGCCGACGACGGTGTTGATCGTCCCTGCCGCCAGCCCGGCGAAGGCGATGGCGACGATCTCGCCGCCGCTCATGGCGGCACGGTGCGGTTTGCGCTCACGATCGCCGGACTCTACGAGGAAGGTCGGGAGACGACGGTAGGGTCTGGGCGTGGAAGCGGCGAGCTGCTTCGAGGCACACGAGGTCGATCTGCACGGGCACCGCGCGGTCTACCGCGTCGCCGGCAGCGGGCCGACCGTGGTGCTGATCCACGGCATGGTCAACTCCTCGCGCCACTGGGAGGCGGTTGCCGGAAAGCTTGCCGGCTCGCACCGGGTGGTCGCTCCCGACCTCATCGGGCACGGCGACTCGGCGACGCCGCGGGGCGATTACTCGCTCGGTGCCCACGCAGCCACCATTCGCGACCTGCTGACGACGATCGGGGTCGAGCGGGCGACGATCGTCGGCCACTCGCTCGGCGGCGGCGTGGCGATGCAGTTCTTCTACCAGTTCCCACAGCGCACCGAGCGGCTCGTTCTGGTCTCCAGCGGCGGCCTCGGGCGGGAGGTGAGTCCGCTGCTGCGCGGCGCCGCCCTACCGGGCGTCTCGCCGCTGTTGAAGCTTGCGGCGCAGCGCCGCCTCGTCGACGCGATCGATGCAGCTGGGGGTCGGCTGCGTGCCCGCGGCAGCTCGAGGGGCGTCTACCTGGAGGCGGTCGCGCGGGCGCTGCGGCCGCTGCAGGAGCCTGGCTCACGGCGGGCGTTCCTGCAGACGCTGCGCTCGGTCATCGACGTACACGGTCAGCACGTCAGCGCCCGTGACCGCCTCTACCTGCTCGGCGAGATGCCGACGCTGATCGTCTGGGGCGAGCGCGACCGCACGATCCCGCTGCGACATGGCCGCGAAGCCCAAGAGGCGATTCCCCGTTGCCGCTTCGAGACGCTGCCGCGCGCCGCCCACTTCCCCCACCTCGAAGACCCGGAGGGTCTCGCCGCCGCCCTCGGCGACTTCCTCGCGACCACGGCGCCGGTGCACATCGATGACTCCGAATGGGCCGCGGTGATCGCCCAGCAGGCCAAGCGCCGGTTGCGCGCAGTGGCCTGACCGGCCCGGACGTGGCGGCAAAGGAAAGCGCCGGGGTGCTCCTCTTCCGCAGGGGCGTGGCAACGGAAGTGCTCCTCGTCCATCCCGGTGGACCGTTCTGGGCGAAGAAGGACCTCGGCGCCTGGTCGATCCCAAAGGGAGAGCTGGATGAGGGGGAGGACCCGCAGCGGTGCGCGCTGCGCGAGCTGGGAGAGGAGCTGGGCGGTGCTGCTCCGTCGATCGCCGTGGCAGACTTGACCGAGTTGGGTTCGGTCGAGCAGAAGGGGGGCAAGGTCGTCCACGCCTGGGCTGCAGAGGGCGAGTTCGATCCGGAAGCACTGCGCAGCAACACGTTCGAGCTGGAGTGGCCGCCGCGGTCTGGCGGCTTGCGCGAGTTCCCCGAGGTCGATCGGGCGGAGTGGCTCGATCCTGCTCAGGCACGCCGCAAGATCCTGTCGGCGCAAGCGCCTTTCATCGACCGCCTGCTCGACTCCCTCAGCGCCGATCGGCCGTAGCGGCTCGGTGCGGTCGCACTTCTCGCCGGATAGCGGGAACAAGTGCGACCGCACCTCCCGGACCGTACGTATACTCGGCTCAGATGAACGACGGCCCGGATCCGCAGGCTTCTCCGCAGGCCGAGGGGCCCTCGGGAAGGCCGCTGCCGCTCTCGGTTCGGCTGCTCGGCGCCGGGGTGCGCGGGGCGCGCACGGTCGGCAAGGCGACCGGGGTCGAGCAAGCCGTTCAGTCAGCCGCCGAGGAGGCAATGGTCGCCGCGGTCGAAAGCGAGGCGGTGGAGCGGGCGCTGGTGCGGGTCCTGCAGGGGCCCCTGGTCGAGGAAACCGTGCACAGCGCGCTGCAGAGCGAGGCGGTGAAGCGAGCGCTGATCGAGGCGCTCGACAGCGAGATGATCGACGAGGTCTGGCGCCGGTTGCTGGCCAGCGATGAGGCACAGCGCCTGGTCGAGCGAATCGCCGAGGCACCCGAGCTGCGTGCTGCGATCAGCGCCCAGAGCGTCGGCTTCATCGAGGACGTCGGCCACACGATCGGCGATGCGACCCGGCGCCTGGACGGTGTGATCGAGCGCATCGCGCGGCGGGTCGTCTTCCGCCGCAGGCGCACCGAGCCGACCGAACGGGCTGGGGCGCTGACCAGGGGCCTCGCCTTCGGGCTCGACCTGCTGATCGTCAACCTCACCTTCTCCGGTCTGGCCGCGGTTCTGGCGCTGATCGGCTCCTTCTTCTCCGGCACCGGGAACGGTCTCTCCGGCTTCGCCCTGGCGCTTGGCAGCGCCGCCTGGGTCGCCCTCGGGTCTCTCTATCTGGTCACTTTCTGGTCGCTGGCGGGACAGACCCCGGGAATGCGCTTCTTCGGCATCAGGCTTGGCGTGGAGAGCCGCGGCCTGCCGCCCCGAAGGTCGTTGAAGCGCCTCTTCGGACTCTTTCTCGCCGCGATCCCCTTCGGCCTTGGTTTCCTCGGGGTTCTCTTCGACGAGCGTCGACGCGGCTGGCAGGATCGCCTCGCAGGTGTCGATGTTCTCTACGAGAGTCGCGAGCCGACCGTGGCGCCGTGGTCGATCCTCGATGTCCCGGAGCCGCTCGCCGTAGCCGGGGGGCCTGAAACGACGAAGGCCCCAGGATCCCGGGGCCTTCGTCCGCAGCAGGTCTCGGGATCGCCGCTCGGCGGCTGATCCCACGCTGATCTAGGGAACCGGATTGCCTTCCGGGCCCTCGGCCAGCTTGTAGACGATGATGATCGAGAGGGCGAAAATCGCCAGCGACCAGAACGGGTAGGCGGGGATCGACAGCAGCGCGCCGATCGCATTGAGCGAGGCGATGAAGATGCCGAACCAGCGGCCGAATTCGCCCCCCGAGAAGAGCGAGAACGCCGCCACCAGCTCGAGCACGCCGAGGATCAACAGGATCCATCCCCAGGTGTGCAGACCGCTGATTATGAACGTCGCGTTTTCGGTGAAGAACTTAGAATCGCCGATCGCCGCGATGCCGTAGACGATGTTCAGAATCCCGGCGATGAGGAGCAGCACGCCGGCGAATACCCACCAGCCGCTGATCAGACTTTCATCGTTCATGCGTAACCCTTTCGATGAGAGTGGAAGAGATAGAAAATGCTACGAGCAGCTTCTGTCGCAAACAAGTGTTTCCTGCTACGAAATGACCACCTGGCCAATCCTGCGTGCAGAAGTCATCCATCCGGCACCATCACGCCGATGAGTCGCGCAATGGGATCTGGAGCGCGACGAGTGCTGGCCACGGCCACCACCTTCCTTGCACTGCTGGTGGCGAGCGCGCAGGCCGCGCCGCCGGCCGTTCACGAATTGAAGGCCGCACCGCGTGCCGCCGCAGCGCCATTGCGCGTTCCCGGCCGCGCCCCGGCGCCACGATTCAGGCGCGGTCCAGAGGCGAAGGCCAGCAGCCTTCGCGTTCTCAACTCCTCCGAAGACGGAACCCGGACCAACGGGAGGATCTTCGGGGTTGACCCCGCCGCTGGCGCCTACTCGTGCTCGGGCACGGCAATCAACACGCCGAGCCGCTCGATCGTGCTCACCGCGGGGCATTGCGTGATCGAGGATGGGAGCGAGGGCCAGCGCATCTCATTCGTCCCCGCCTACGATCACGGCACCCGTCCGTTTGGAACCTTCACCGCCGAATCCGTCTATGTGATGCCGCAGTGGCGCCACGGCGAAAACCCGGACTACGACGTGGCGGCGCTGCGCGTTCAGCCGAACAGCCTGGGCGCCCTCACCGATGTGGTCGGTGCGCGCGGCTACTCCACCTCGCGCTCGAGGCTCGGCGCCTTCCAGATCTTCGGTTACCCGGCAGCGCGAGCCGGCGGCGAGGAACTGCGCAGCTGCCGCGCCCACGGCCTCGGCCTCGACCGCCTCACCGATGGCTTCCCCGGGCCCCCGACCATGCCCGCCTCCTGCGACATGGCGGCTGGCTCCAGTGGCGGCGCCTGGCTGCTCGAAGGACAACTCGTCGACGGTGTCACCAGCTACAGCTACCAGGGCCGTCCGACTCAGCTCTTCTCGCCCTACTTCGGGCCCGAGGTGGCGAGCTTCCTGGCGCAGCTGCCATGATCGCCCGGTGAGCGTCGATGCGGTGAGAACGCCGGAGGAGAGCCTGCGGGGGCTGCCCGGCTTTCCCTTCGAGTCGAGCTACACGGAGATAGACGGACTGCGTCTCGCTTATCTGGACGAGGGGGAGGGGAAGCCCGTCGTCTTCTTCCACGGCGATCCGACCTGGTCCTACCTCTGGCGCAAGGTGATCCCGCCGGTGCGCGACGCCGGCTACCGCTGCATCGCCCCCGACTTCGCCGGTTTCGGGCGCTCCGACAAGCCGACCGATCTCGCCTGGTACACCTACGACCGTCACGTCGAGCTGATGTCAGCACTGCTGGAGGAGCTCGACGTGCGCGACGCCACCGCGGTCGTCCACGACTGGGGCGGGCCGATCGGTCTGCGGCTCGCGGTCGAGCATCCCGACCGCTTCTCGCGCCTGGTGATCATGGAGACCGGGCCCTTCACCGGCCACCAGCGAATGAGCGAGACCTGGCTCAAATTCCGCGACTTCGTTCGCGACAACGCCGACATGCCGGTCGGGATACTGGTCCGGGGGGGTTGCAAGAACGACCCGGGGGACGAGGTGATCGCCGCCTACGAGGCGCCCTACCCGAGCCCGGAGTCGAAGGCCGGCGCCCGTGCCTTCCCGCTGATCCTGCCGACCGAGCCCGACGCGCCGGGCGCGGTCGAGGGCAAAAGGGTCGCCGATGCGTTGCGGGTAGATGAGCGGCCGACGCTGGTCCTCTGGGCGGACTCCGACCCGGTGCTGCCGTTCTCGGTCGGCGAGCAGGTCTCCTCGCGGCTGAACTTCCCGGCGCCGCGGGCGATCGAGAACGCCGGCCACTTCCTCCAGGAGGATGCTGGCGCGGAGGTCGGCCGGATCGTCGCCGAGTGGCTTTAGGGCCTGTATCGCTCTAGCGCTTAGGGAATTGCCGCGGCGATTTTCGCCACTGCCGCCCGCAACTGGTCGTGGGGGTGGTCCAGCAGCAGGCGGGAGCGGTGTGGAGGGCCGTTGTCTTCGAGCCAGGTGATCGTGCCTGGCCAGTAGCGGCCGGGAGGCGTGCCGGGGCGGTGAAAGGCCGAGGCGAAGACCCAGCTGCCGGTGTTGTGGAGACGCCCGCCGCCCGGCAGCTGCCACTCCGCCTCGTCCCCTTCGGGGCCGCCCCGGTGCGTGTGGCCGGTGATCGTCTGGACGGCGGAGAGGCCCAGGTTCCGGGCCAGCTCGTCGGCGGCGGCGATGCCGCTGCGGGAGATCGCGTCGGCCGAGATGTCGGCATCAAAGTCGGCGCGGAGAAGCCGGTTGAGGCTCCAGACGACAGCGGGGACGCCGGCTCTGACGAACCCCCGGAGTGCGATACGACGGGCCCGGCCGTTGGCGTGATGGCGGCCGGACATCGTCCGCCAGGCACGTTCGGAAGGCCGCTTCTGGCGCATGATCCCCGATCTTGCGAGCCCGGCTTGGGTGAGCCCGTCGGCGAGCCCGTAGACGGGACTCAGCATCCCCTCGTAGTTCTCCGGCGTTGCGGCGGCGGGGAGCGGACCGAACGCGCGCATCACGGCCGCCGCCGCAATGCACTCGATTCTGGGCAGCTTCAGGTGGCAGTCCATGTAGTGGCCGTGGGTGGCATAGACGTCGTCGCGCAGCCAGATTCCCGGGTAGGCGATCTGCAGCTCGGCGCCGCCCAGCCAGGCGGCGATCCTGGCCGTCGCTTCACCGTCGGGCTCGGTGCGCTGCTCGAGCCCGAGCGGTTCCCCCTCGAGCGCCTGCTGCGCGAGCAGCGGCTCGGCCAGCCGGTGGTCGTGATTGCCGGGAACGAGCACGACCCGGCGGCCGTCCATCACCTCGCCGATCTCCTCGAAGAAAGGTCGGGAGAGCTCCAGCGCGGTGGCGAGCGGCAGCTCGCGCAGCTCCACGACGTCGCCCAGCAGGACCAGCCGGTCGGCTCCGTCCAGCTCCTCCAGAAATGCGCCCCGGATGCCGGCGTCGCGCAGCAGATCCTCGCCGGAGGTGCTGCCCAGGTGAAGGTCGGAGACGATCGCGGTCCGCATTTGAGGGCAAACTTAGCTGTCGTGGCTAAGCTGCCCCGATGAGCGGCCTCAGCGAGGAGCGGCTGGCTCCCGCCAACGGAATCGAGATTGCCTACCAGGAAGTCGGCGATGCGGACGCCGAGCCGCTGCTGCTGATCATGGGGCTGGCGATGCAGATGCTCGCCTGGGACGAGGATTTCTGCGTGATGCTGGCTGAGCGGGGCTTCCGTGTCGTCCGTTTCGACAACCGCGACATCGGCCACTCGACCAAGATCGACTCGGCCGGGTTGCCGAAGCGCACCGACATGTTGCTGGGGCGCCGCCGCACCGCCCCTTACCTGCTGCGCGACATGGCCGAAGACACGACCGGCCTGATGGACCATCTGGGGATCGAGTCGGCGCACTTGGTGGGTATCTCGATGGGCGGGATGATCGCCCAGACCGTGGCGATCCGGTGGCCGGAGCGGGCGCGCTCGCTGGTCTCGATGATGTCGACCACCGGCAACCGCTGGCTCGGGCTGCCGACCTGGAAGGCCCTGGGGACCCTCTTCGCTCGCCCGGGCGGAGGCCGCGAGGCGGCGATCGAGCAATCCGTGAGGACTTTCCGCGCCATCGGGTCGCCCGCCTATCCGATGGACGAGGCCCGCTTCCGCGAACGGGCCGCCATCTCCTACGACCGGTCCCACGACCGTGCCGGAGTGGCGCGCCAGCTGCACGCGATCACCGCCTCCGGCGATCGCACAGCGGCTCTGAGCAAGGTGCGGGTGCCGTCCACCGTCCTGCACGGCGCCCGCGACCCTCTGATCAGACCCGCGGCGGGCCGCGCCACCGCCCGTGCGATTCGCGATTCCCGCCTGCGCCTCTTCGAGGGCATGGGCCACGACCTGCCACGCGAGCTCTGGCCCGATTTCGTCGAGGAGATCAGCGCCGTGGCTGCCCGTGCCGGCGTTTCGGCCAAGTCCAGGCAGCCCGCCTGAGGGCGTTGCCCTTCATCGGCGCTCGAATGCGGCTGAGAGGAGTCGAACCTCCACGGGCTCTCGCCCACACGGATCTGAACCGTGCGCGTCTACCAGTTCCGCCACAGCCGCGGGACCCGGCAATCTAGCGCGTGGCGACGATTGTCAGGGCGCCGAGTCGCGCGTCGGGCCAACGCCGGCTCTCGCTAGAATGCGCCCTCCGCGCCGCTATCGTCTAGGGGACTAGGACGCTGGCTTCTCATGCCAGAAACCGGGGTTCGAATCCCCGTAGCGGTATGGCTCTGGAAAGCCAATCTCATCCGCGAGAGTGCCTTTTTTTTGTTTGGCGGTGACGCTCGCGGTAACAGGATGCAGGCCCGGTGCGGAATCGCGGCAGCGCCAGCTCGGCTCGAGCGCCCCGCCCTGCTAGCCAGTAGGCCCGATACTTGGTGAGTCCAGAGAGCCTGCGAGAGGAGATTGCCGATGACCGGAAGTGCCGACTTCACCCCTGGGGAGTGGGAGGTGGTGCGGGAGGGGCCGACGAGCGCCGGGATGATCGTCTCGACGGCGCAGCGGGGCGGCAGCTTCCGCGAGGCCTTCGCGATGGCGAAGGCCTACACCGAGGCCCGCAAGGACCACGGGGACTCCGCGCTCCTCGACGAGCTCGTCTCGAGCAAGCCGGAGGTGGATCGCACCAAGGCTCACTCGGCCGAGGGGCTGAAGGAACATGGACTGCAGCGGATTCGCGAGGCGGTTGCTCTGCTCGAACAGAAGGCGACCCCGCAGGAGGTCGACGACTACCGACGCTTCGTCATCTCGCTCGCGAAGCGGGTCGCAGGCGCCAAGACCGAGGGCGACGATCCCATCAGCGAGGCTGAGACCGCGGCGATCGCCGTGGTCACCGAGGCTCTCGGGGTATAGCTGTCCAGAGTAGGCAAACGGCCACCGAGCAGGCCGATACCGCTCACGGCCGGGTAAACAGGTCCCAGTCTCTGGTCTTACCGTCCCGCGGCCGAGACATATATCTGCCCGCAGGCATGTGGCCGTTCCTTTCCTCCAATGAGGCGAAGGCGGCATCGCGTGTGAGCCCCTTGCGGTGCCCGCTGGACATCCACTTGCCCGCGACATTCTTGTGCCTGAAGTCGAAGACCATGGGTTGACCGTAGCCGATGCTTGCCGATGACCCCCTGACGGGCTCTCACCCACGACCGTCAGACTGGCACCGAGCTTGTGAGCGTTCGACAGACGCTGCGACCTCGGCTTCAGCGATTGCTGAGCGCCAACGCGGTGACTGTTTCGGCCGCTGCGCGAAGCTCGTGAGGGCAATCGGTGCCGATCGCATCGGGAGCGAACTCGAGAACCCGGCCTAGGACCTCTGGGTGGTTCACAGTGCCGGCGTTGACGCTCAGTCCGGCGTCCCGAAGCACGCCGACCAATCGCTCGGAGAGCAGGAAGTGCTCGACCGAGATCCCGTCCACGCCGCTCCGAAGAGCCCAGGAAGCTAGCGCTTCGGGCGCGTAGTCGGCCCAGATCACGAGACGGGACCGGATCCCGTTTGCGGAGGCGACAGCGCACGCCTCGCCATGAAAGCTGATCACCTCGACTCGGTCACGGATCGGCTTCCCCCGGAGCCGCTTGCAGAGCACCTCGGCGGTGCGGCGGGCAAGGGTCGGGTCGGCGTGCGCCTTGACCTCGAGCTGGAGGCCGACCGCTTCCGGCACCAGGTCGATCAGCTCCTCGAGTAGGAGCGGGTGCTCCGCCGTCGGCTCTCCCACGGAGTCACGGATGAGCGCCGATCGGATCTCACCAGCGGTCCTCTGGCGTGCCCAGCCATCGAGCGTGGTGCCGAGCGTGAGCAGCGGATCGTGCAGCAGGACCAGCCGATCGTCGGCGGTCAGGCATACATCGGTCTCAAGGCCCTCGACCGGACCGGTCAGGGTGTGGCGAAGGGCGGCCGCCGAGGAGTCTGGACCGTAGTGGCGACCGAGCCGGTGTGCATATAGCGGGGGCAGTGCCGAGGCCATCTCCGATCCACCCGAATCTGACCA
>DATIPC010000093.1:0-1711 GCA_035472395.1 Solirubrobacterales bacterium | reverse complement strand
GATGCGGCGTTCAACGCCGCCGAGCAGGCGCTGCTGGCGTTCGGCCGGGAAGTGATCGAGAACGTGCGCGTCGCCGAACCTGTCTTCGCCGCGATGCGCCAGCATTTCAGCGAGCAGGAGATTGTCGAATCGATTCTCGCCATCGGCTTCTACATGACGATGGCGCGTCTGACCGAAACGACCGATGTTGACCTCGACCCCGCCGCCGGTATGACTGTCTTCGAGGGCAGCAAGAAGAAACCGGGCTGAAGCAACGTCGAACGTTCGAGAGGAGGGCAAGTCATGGGGGGGCCGTTTCAGAGAAGCCACGACATCATCATCGATGCGCCCTCTGCGGCGGTTTACGACTATGTCTGCAATCCGAATTCCTGGCCGGAGTGGCTTGCGGCCTCCCATCATATCGACGGCGAAAACCGGGCCTTGCTGCGGGGTGAAACCTTTCGCGAGCAATGGCATATCAAGCGCGGCGAGGTGCGTCTCGCATGGACCGTCACGGAGAGCGACCCGCCCAGGGCCTGGACCGTGGAGGCCGATACCGATTTCATCGGCAAGATCGTCGTGCGCTACACGTTCGGACCTGCGGGATCGGGTACCAAATACACGCGGACATTGCGTAATCCCGACCGCCCGTCGGAGCCCAGCCCCGAACAGATCGCGCGAATGGATGAGGAAGCGTTGATCGGCCTTGAGAACATCAAGCGCAACGTCGAGAAGCGCTTGGCCAATGCCAGTGGCACCTGACCCTGAACTGGCACGCAGGTCCCCGGGCTGATTGACCACCCTGGCTGTTGCAGGGATGATTGCCGCTGGCACAGGGCAAGACGGCGAGGAGCGCATGCAATGACGGATAGGCCGGAGGCGGGCGGTCCGCGACCCCTGAGCGAGATCGCAAGCTACCACGCCCATATCTATTACGATCCGGCGACGACCCGGGCCGAGGCCGAGCAACTGCGTACCTGGATCGGCGAGCGCTTCCCGGTCACGCTCGGGCGCTGGCACGACGTCAAGGTCGGCCCGCACGACCAGGCCATGTATCAGGTGGCCTTTGCCCGGGAAATATTCCCGGAATTGGTGCCCTGGCTGATGCTCAACCGCGGCAAATTGAGCGTTTTGGTGCATCCGAACACCACCAACCCGCGCCGGGACCATGAGGCCGACCCGATCTGGATCGGGCCGGCGCTGGCCGTCCATGCCGACAAGCTGCCGGAGCAGGCCGAGAGCGAAGAGGCGCCCGCGCCGAATACCACGCCGGTCCTGCGACCCTGAGTGCCTAAAATCCCGGCCGGTTTACCCCGAGATGGCTTGAAACCGCCGTTTTGGCCGGTCATGATAGTAGCGGGCGCTTGTCTCGATTATGCCTTACTTTCGATCGCATTATGGTGGGACTTATTCGGTGAATCCATTAGGAATCAAAAGTGATTCCGAAGCGCCGAGCCGGGGACGGATGGATAAGCGGAAGACCAGCAAAGCCGGGCTTGCTTCGAGCCGCGGTGCCCGATTGTTCCGCGAAGCGGCATTCGGCACGGCGGCGCTTGTCATGGCGTTCGGGCTGGCCGTTTGGGTGACCGACTTCGACCTCGCCGGCTGGATCAATCCCGCGTCCGCGAAAGTCAGTGACACGACTTCTTTCGAGGAGCGCTTCGGCCCGGGCTCGCTACGCCGTTCGCTGGCCGCGCACATTCCCTGGCGTCCAGCGCCACGCAAGAGTTTC
>DATIPC010000092.1:0-15239 GCA_035472395.1 Solirubrobacterales bacterium | reverse complement strand
CACGTGAACCAGTTGAGGTCCGCGCTGGCCGTCCAGCCGTGCAGCAGCAACACGGTTGGTGCGTCGGGCGGCCCGGCGAGTCTGCGTACGAACGTGGTGCCGCGACCGTGCCGAAGGACGAGCTCTTCCTGGTCGGCACCTCGGAGGTCGCGCTCGCGTCCATGCACGCCGATCAGATCCTCGAGGCCGAGCAGCTGCCGCTGCGCTACGCCGGCTTCTCACCCTGCTTCCGACGTGAGGCCGGCGCCGCCGGCCGCGACACCCGCGGCATCTTCCGCGTCCACCAGTTCGACAAGGTCGAGATGTTCTCTTTCGTCGAGCCCTCGGAGTCGGTGGCCGAGCACGAGCGGCTGCTGGCGATCGAGGAGCGCATCCTCGCCGCGCTGGAGATCCCCTACCGCGTCGTCAACGTCGCCGTCGGCGACCTCGGCGCTCCGGCGGCGAAGAAGTACGACTGCGAGGCTTGGATCCCGAGCCAGGGCCGCTACCGCGAGCTGACCTCCTGCTCGAACACGACCGACTATCAGGCGCGTCGCCTCAGTTGTAGGTATCGGCCTGCCGATAACGAAGCAATCCAGGCTGTACACACGCTGAATGGAACGGCCGTAGCCGTGGGACGGACGATGATCGCTCTGATTGAGAACCGCCAAGATCGGGAAGGGGGGTTCTCTCTACCTAATATTCTGTATTCATATGGAGCCCCTGAGAGGATTTCTGCAAGATGAGCACCAGCGTTCGCGACGCTAAGCGCGTCGTCCTCTGCGACGACCACGAGATCGTCCGTGAGGCGATCAAGTCGCGGATGTCCAACTCGAGCATCCTGCAGATCGTCGGTGAGGCGTCCAACGGCCGCGACGTCGTCGACGTGGTCAAAGAGCTCGAGCCCGACGTCCTGATCATCGACGTCGAGCTGCCCAAACGCGACGGGATCGAGGCCACCAAGGAGGTCCTCAAAGTCCGGCCGCGGACCAAAGTGATCATCTTCACCGCGCACGCCCAGCCCGACCTGCTCGCGCTCGCTCTGCGGGCGGGCGCCTCCGGCTACGTGCTGAAGTCGGCTCCGGCGGAGGACATCGCCCGCGCGGTCAAAGCCGTGACCGGCGGCGGCACTTTTCTCGGCGGCGACTTCGCCGGTGGCAAGCCCTCCGAGGTGGAGAAACTGCTCGACCTCTCGCCGCGTGAGCGACAGATCCTCGAGCTGCTCGCCGAGGGCCTGCGGGTGAAAGAGATCGCCGAGCGGCTCGGCCTCAGCCCGGCGACCGTACACACCCACGTCCGCAACGCGATCGCCAAGCTCGAGGTCGACACCCGCACCGAGGCGGTCGCCCTCGCCGTGCGCTTCAGCTACCTGGGTGCCGGCGGCGGCGTGAAATAGGCCTTTAGGTCTTGTCGAGCTCGAGTGCGCAGCCGTTGATGCAGTAGCGCTGTCCGTTCGGCCCCGGGCCGTCCTCGAAGACGTGGCCCAGGTGGGCGTCGCAGTGCTTGCAGACGACCTCGGTGCGCCGCATCAGCAGGCTGTTGTCCGATCGCAGCTCGACGTGCTCGAGGTTGGCCGGCTCGGTGAAGCTGGGCCAGCCGGTGCCCGAGTCGAACTTGGTGTCGGAGGAGAACAGCTCGGTGCCGCAGCAGACGCAGCGGTACATCCCCTCGCTCTTCTCGTCCACGTAGGGCCCGGTGAAGGCGCGCTCGGTGCCCCCCTTGCGGGTTACCTCGTACTGCTCCGGCGTCAACTCCTGGCGCCATTGCTCATCGGTTTTCTCGACCCTTTTGGTGGTCTCCGTCATCTCGCTCCTTTCGTCTGCCTCAAGGGTACGCCCCATTCCTTACGTGTCGATGACGGCGCGCATGCAGCAATCCGCTCGGGCGGCTGACTCGCGACAATCGTGCGATGACCCGTTTGACCCTCATTGCCACCCTGGCGGTCGCCGCGCTCGCTGCTGCCCCGTCCTTCGCCCCTGCGGCGAGCCTCGACCGGCTGATCGCCCCAGCGCGGGCATGCCCAGGCCAGAGCGCGTTGCGGGCGCCTCCCAGGGCTCAGGAGCAGACGATGCAATGCATGACGAACTTCGCCCGCAGCCGTGTTGGCCTGCCCGCTTTCACCGTCGTCTCCAGCCTCGACCGTTCGGCTGGGCTCAAGTCCGGCGACATGCTGCGCTGCGACGAATTCGACCACGAAGCCTGCGGTCGGGAATTCGCCTTCTGGATGCGACGGGTCGGCTACCTGCACGGCAACTGCTGGCAGGCGGCCGAGAACATCGCCCTGGGCACCGGCTCCTACGGGACCGTGCGGGCGATCTTCCGCAGCTGGATCCACTCGCCCGGGCACCGGCGCAACATCCTCGGCCCCTTGCGGGACCTTGGCGTCGGCCTGCGGGTTGGAGACCTGGACGCCTACCGCGGCGCGCACGTCTGGACGCAGCAGTTCGGCTCCCTCTGCTGAGGCCGCCCCGTCGGAGCGAGAGCGCCGCGCCGCAAATAGGATCGCCGCCATGCCCGAGGCCTTCTTCGAAGCGGATGGCGATGCCTATCGCGCCACCGAGCTGACGCGGGGGCCGTGGGATCCCGGGGCTCAGCATGCCGGCCCCCCGTCGGCGCTGTTGGGGCGCGCGATCGAACGGGTTGGGGGAGGCGAGGGGTTTCAGGTTGCGCGGGTCACGTTCGAGATCCTGCGGCCGGTGCCGATCGGGCCGGTCCGGGTCGAGGCTGAGGTCGTGCGGCCGGGGCGCAGCGTGCAGATGATCGAGGCCTCGCTTTCGAACGGCGACGGGGAGCTGATCAAGGCTCGGGCGTGGCGGATCCGGACCAGTGAGGTCGAGATTCCGAGCGATGTGGTCTCTACGCCGCTGGCGCCGGTGGGACCGGACAAGGGGGGCAAGCCAGAGTTCTTCTCAACGGGCCAGGATGTCGGCTACCACACGGCGATGGAATGGAAGTCGGTTGGCGGCGGCTTCCTCGAGCCTGGGCCGGCCACGGTCTGGATGCGGATGGGCTGCCGGCTCGTCGCCGGCGAGGAGCCGACGCCGCTGCAGCGCACCCTCGTCGCGGCCGACGTCGGCAACGGGATCAGCGCCGTGCTCGACTGGCGCCGCTACCTCTTCATCAACGTCGACCTCAGCGTCCACTTGGAGCGAATGCCGGAGGGCGAGTGGGTCTGCGTCGACGCCGTCACCCTGCCGCAGCCGAACGGGATCGGCACCGCCGAGTCGGTCCTCTCGGACGAGCGCGGCCGGATCGGCCGCGCCGCCCAGGCGCTCCTGATAGCCGAACGCCCCTAAGCGCGGGGCGGACGTGCCGCAAGTTAGCGGCCCATATAGGTACTCAACCGACGGCACGTCCCGCGAGCAGGGCTCGGCCGCGGTTGGAGATCGCTAGGGCGATCGTTGCTGAGGAGACGAGGGCCACCGCTGCGCCGAAGAGGAAGGCGCTCTCGTAGCCACCCAGCGCTGCGGCAACCCCGGCCAGCGGCGCGCCGAAGCCGATGCCGGCGTCGAAGAAGGCAGTGAAGGTGCCCAGCGCCGCCCCGCGCCGCGTCTCCGGAACGCGGTCGACGACGATCAGCGAGAGCGAGGGGTAGAGCAGCGAGAAGGCCGCGCCCATCGCCATCGCGCCGGCGATCGCGACGCCGAGGCTGTGGGCGACGCCGATCGTCACCAGCCCGGCCGCCTCGACGGCTGCGGCGACGATCGCGACGCGAGCCGGGCCGACCCGGTCGGGAAGGTCGCCGCCGACCAGCCGGGTGAGGACGACCATCGTCGCGAAGACGCCGAACACGATCGCGCCGTGGCCGACCCCCCGCTGTTCGAGGTGGAGGACGACGAAGGAGGCCACGGTCGCGTAGCCGAGCGAGGCGAGCGCGAGCGCCGCCCCCGGGCGAACGGCCTCCGGCGCGATCAGCGGGTGGTGCTCGTCCTCGGCCGGCATCGGGTGGAAGGGGTCTGGCAAGCGCAGCGCGATCAGCGCCCCAATCAGCGGCGAGACGCCGGCGAAGAGCCAGACCAGGGTGTAGCCGGATGCGTGCAGGAGCAGCTCGCCGATCAGCGGCCCGACGCTGAGCCCGGACCAGACCGCGAGCCCGTAGAGCCCGATCACCCGTCCCCGTCGTTCGGGAGGCGCGATGTCGACGATCCACGCCGAGCCGGCGGTGAAGACCGTCCCCTCGCCGGCTCCTAGCACCAGGCGAGCACCGATCAGCCCGGCCACCCCCAGTGGCAGCAGGTAGAGGAAGCCGGCGATGGCAACGAGAACCGAGCCGACCAGGACGGCGGGCTTGCGCCCGCGTCGATCGGCGAAGCGACCGGCGAGGGGGCGGAGCAGCAGACCCGTGATCGCGTAGGAGCCGATCACGATGCCGACCGCGACGTTGCCCGCATCGAGCGGCCCGTGCACATAGCGTGGCAGCACCGGCAGCACCGCGCCGACCGCGACCAGGCCGGAGAAGGTGACGGCGAAGACGCCGGCGAAGGCAGCGCCTGGGCGAGAGACCGGGGCCTGGGCGGCCTCCGCGGTGCTCACGGCAGCAGGCCGGCGAGGTCGGCGACGATGTGGTCGGGGGTTGGAGTGGCACCCTCGGCCTCCTCGCGCGACGTTGCCCCGCTGAGGACGAGGATCGTCTCCAGCCCAGCCCGCCGCCCTCCCTCGACGTCGGAGGCGACGCGGTCGCCGACCATCGCTACCCGTTCCGCCCCAGCGATCCGCTCGCGGGCCATCGCGAAGAGGTGGGGCTCCGGCTTGCCGCCGATCTCGGCCACGGCGCCGCTTGCCGTCTCGACTGCGGCGAGGACCGCGCCCGTGCCGGGCCAGGGGCCGCCCGGCATCGGCAGGGTCGGGTCGCGGCTGGTCGCGAACAGCGCCGCGCCACACTGCAGGGCCAGGGTCGCGGTCAGGAGCTCGTCGTAGTCGAAGCCGCGGTGGCCCGAGACGACGACGACATCCGCCTTGCGGCCGGCCTCCCCGGCGAGCAGCTCGAGGGCGGCAGCCTCGACCGTCTCGTGAAAGGCCGGGGCGCCGATCACGAATGCCTTGCTCCCCGGTCCGGCGCGCTCCGCGGCGAGCCGGGCGGTCGCTTCGCCCGCGGTGACGATCTGCTCCGCGGCAACCTCGACGCCCGCCTCCGTCAGCCGCTTCGCGTACTCGGACGCCGGCTTGCCGGGATTGTTCGTGACGAAGACGATCTCCTTGCCGCCCTCGAGCAGCGTTCCCAGCGCCTCGACCGACCCTCGCACCCACTCTCGACCGACCCAGACCACCCCGTCGAGGTCGACCAGGAGCCCATCGAATTCGTCCGCCAGCGCCATCCCGGCGCAGGCTATTAGGTGCCGGGACCGATTCAGCGCAGCCAACCATTCGGCTCGATACGGTGCGATCCATGAGCCAAGCGAATGGACAGGTGGTAGTGGCAACCGACGTCTCGCGTCGCTACGGCGACGGCGAGGCGGCGGTCGATGCGCTGGTCGACGTCTCGACCGGATTCGAGCGGGGTCGCTTCACCGCAATCATGGGCCCGTCGGGATCGGGCAAGTCGACCCTGATGCACATCCTCGCCGGGCTCGACCTGCCCACCTCGGGCACGGTCGTCCTCGACGGCGAGGAGATCACCGGGCTCGACGACAGCGCGCTGACCAAGCTGCGCCGCGACAAGCTCGGCTTCGTCTTCCAGTTCTTCAACCTGCTGCCGGTCCTCACCGCCGAGGAGAACCTCGTCCTGCCCCTCTCGATCGCGGGTCGCAAGCCCGACGCCGAGTGGCTCGAGCGGCTGATCCGCACCGTCGGCCTCGAGGACCGCCGCACCCACCGGCCCTCCGAGCTCTCCGGCGGTCAGCAGCAGCGGGTCGCCGTCGCCCGGGCGCTGGTCTCCAAACCGGCCGTGGTCTTCGCCGACGAGCCGACCGGCAACCTCGACTCGAAGGCAAGCGCCGACGTGCTGCGCCTGCTGCGCCAGGCCGTCGACGAGTTCGGGCAGACGGTGATCATGGTCACCCACGACCCCGCCGCCGCGGCCCACGCCGACCGCCTGATCACTCTCAGCGACGGGCAGATCGTCCACGATGCCGCCCCCGGCTCGGTTGACGCGGTGATCGAGCTGATGAAGACGATCGACTAGGAGCCTGATGACGGGCCTAGCCCTCAAGAGCCTCTGGGCGCGCAGGGTGCGGGCGCTGGGCACGACCTTTGCCGTCGTCATCGGCGTCGCCTTCGTCGCCGGGTCCTACGTCCTCACCGACACGATCTTCGCCGCCTTCGACGAAATCTTCAGCGACTCGTTGAAGGGGACCAGCGTCGTCGTCAGCGCCAAGAACCCGGTCGAACAGGAAAACGGCGAAATCCCCACCGTCCCGGCCTCGTTGCTGCCGCGGGTGAAGCAGGTCGCCGGCGTTCGTCTCACGGCCGGGGCGATCTTCACCCCCGGCGGCTTCTTCGACTCCGAAGGCGAGAAGATCGGCAACAAATTCGCCCCCAAGTTCATCTCCTCCACACTCCCAGACGGCCTCGAGTCGCTGACCTACCTGGAAGGGCATCCGCCCCGCGGCCCCACCGAAGCATCGCTCGACAGGGCGGCTGCCGAAAGCTCCGGCGTCGAGCTCGGCGAACAGATCAGGCTGATTGGCCAGGGCAGCGCCCGCTCGTTTCGCCTGGTCGGCTTCACCCAGCTCGGCAGCGCCTCCTTCGGCGGCGCCAGCATCGCCCAGGTGACGCTGCCGGTCGCCCAGCTCCTCACCCACAAGGTCGGCCGCTTCGACCAGATCTCCGTCGCGGCGAAGGACGGCGTCTCCCCGGAGACCCTCAAGCGGCGGATCGAGCGGGTGGCGCCGCCGTCGGCGCGGGTTGAGACGGCGAAGGAAAATGCCGACCGCGGCTCGGAAGAAATCCGCGACAACCTCGGCTTCCTGCAGACGATCCTGCTCGTCTTCGGCTTCATCGCCGTCTTCGTCGGCGCCTTCCTGATCTTCAACACCTTCTCGATAACCGTCGCCCAACGGGTCTCCGAGTTCGGCATGCTGCGCACGCTGGGGGCCTCGCGGCCGCAGATCCTCGTCTCGGTCCTGATCGAGGCGCTCGCGATCGGCCTGATCGGCGCGATCGTCGGGATCGGCGGCGGTTATGTCATGGCCATCCTCCTCAATGGTTTGCTCAAAGCCTTCGAAGTCGACCTGCCGACGACCGGGCTGGTGATGGAAACGCGGACGATCGTCGTCTCGTTGCTCGTCGGCGTCGTCATCACCGCGGTTTCCTCGATGGTGCCGGCGCTGCGCTCGACCCGGGTGCCGCCGATCGCCGCCATGCAGGCCTATACCCCGCCGCCCAGCCGCCGCCGCCGGCTGCTCTACGCCGCCCTCTCGATCCTGCTCGGGCTGGCCGGCCTCGCGATGGTCCTGATCGGCCTCTTCGGCAATGCCGATGCCGGGGCGGCGGCAGGCCTGATGGGCGCCGGCGCGGTCGCGATCGTGCTCGGCGTCTCTCTCTTCAGCCCGCGGCTGGTGCCGCCGCTGGCGACGATCGCGGGCTGGCCGCTGGAGCGGATCCGCCGCCTCACCGGTCGCCTCGCGCGCGAGAACGCGCAGCGCAATCCGAGTCGCACCGCGGTCACCGCCGCGGCGCTGATGATCGGGCTCGCCCTGGTCACCTTCGTCACCGTCTTCGCCGCCGGCCTGAAGAGCTCGGTCGCCCAGGTGATCGACGAAAACTTCGAGGGAGGGTTGGTGATCCAGAACACCGACGGCTTCTCGCCGATCCCGGCGGGCGCAGCCGTGGCGGCTCGCGAGGTTCCCGGCGTGAAGCTCGTCGCGACGATCCGCTCGACTGAAGCCAAGCTGCTCGGCCAAGGCGCGAAGGCGAGAGTCACCGCGCCCACCCCGGACATCGGCGAGGCGGTCAAGGTCGAATGGAAGAAGGGGGGACCGGCGGTGCTGCGCCGGCTCGGCGATGGCGAAGCGGTCGTCTCCGACTCGTTCGCCTCCGATCACGATCTCGAACTCGGCGACCGCTTCCGACTGCTGAGCCAGAGCGGTGCGAAGCCGGCTTTCCGCGTCGCCGGCGAGTTCGACTCGAAGGCCGGGGTCTTCGGCAGCGTCGTCATCACCCAAGCCGTGATGACGCGCGCCTTCGACCAGATCCAGGACACGATCGACTTCGTCATCACCAGCCCCGGGGCGGACGCCGCTGAAGTGCAGGCAGCGCTCACGGCGGGCGGCGAACGCGCCTTCCCGACCGCGGAAGTGCTGAACCAGCAGGAACTGAAGGAATCCCGCGAAGAACAGGTCGATCAGCTGGTCAACCTCTTCTACGCGCTGCTGATTCTGGCGATCGTGATCTCGCTGTTCGGGATCGCCAACACGTTGGCGCTCTCGATCCACGAACGGACCCGCGAGCTGGGCATGCTGCGGGCGATCGGCATGTCGCGGCGCCAGGTGCGGACGATGATCCGCTACGAGGCGGTGATCACGGCGCTGATCGGAGGGATCCTGGGGATGGTTCTGGGGGTGATCTTCGCGGCGCTGATCTCGCAGCCGCTGAAGGACGAAGGCTTCACCCTCTCCTACCCGGTCGGGTCGCTGGTCGTCCTGCTGATCCTCGCCGGGCTGGCCGGGGTGCTTGCGGCGATCCCGCCCGCCCGCCGTGCCTCACGGCTGGACGTTTTGGACTCCCTCCAGTACGAGTGATCCTGAGGTCAGCCGTGCCGGAGCAGGCGCCGGACGGCCGCCATCAGCTCCTCCGTGCGTTCGGGCTGGTCGGCTTTCGCCGCGCCGACGACGCAGTGGGAGGCGTGGTCGGAGAGCAGCTCGAGGGCGACCTTGTCGAGCGCGGCCTGGATCGCCGTGACCTGGGTGACGACGTCGATGCAGTAGCGGTCGTCCTCGACCATCCGCTCGACCCCGCGCACCTGGCCTTCGATCCGTCGCAGGCGCCTGAGGACCGCATCCTTGTTCTCGGTGTAGCCGCGGGTCTCCGACGTTCCGCTCACGAGAGCGCCTCCGCGATCAGCACGGCGGCGCCAAAGATTCCCATCGCGGTTGCGACGTAGGCCACGACCCGCACCGGTGGGCCGCCGTGAACGCCGGTCTCGTGGACGACCGCGTGGCCTTTGCCGCGAGCGATCAGCCAGCGGTTGACCGGCACCGCGAAGGCGCCGGCGACGACCAACGAGAAGCAGAGGCTGCCCCAGAAGAGCAGTGAGTTGAGCCCGGCGTTGATCGCCCCCGGGATCGCGACGACGATCGCGTTGTCGACGACCTCCATAGTCGCGATGCTGAGCGTGTCGGAGGCGAAGGCGATCGGGATCACCGCCGAGAGCACCAGCCCGGCACGCAGCAGCGGCAGGCTGGTCAGGCTGTAGCCGAAGACGAAGGCGAGGACGATCGAGAGGACGATCGTGCCTAGGTTGGAGAAGCCGGCCGCCGTTCCGATCGCCATCCCGGCGATCTCGCCGATCGCGCAGCCGGTCAGGCAGTGCAGCGTGGCGCTGATCGCGACCGCGGTCAGCGCCGCTCCCTCGGCTGGCATCTCGTGGTGTCGATGGTCTGCGTGGGCGGCGACGTCCATGCGGCCTCCTCGGGCGGGTGAAGTGGGTCGACCCCAGCGTAACAGATACCCCCTGGGGGTATTAACCCAGGCCCATGCGGACCGCGCCGGCCAGCTCGTGCATCGCGGCGCGGGCGCTGCGGCTGATCGCGGTCATGTTGGCGAAGCCATGGATCAGTCCGGGGTGGTGGCGCAGGGCGACGGCGACTCCGGCCTCGCGCAGCGCCGCCGCATAGGCCTGGCCCTCGTCGCGCAGCGGGTCGAAGCCGGCGGTGGCGATGTAGGTCGGGGGCAACCCGGAGAGGTTGGCCGCCCGCAGCAACGAGACGCGGGGGTCGTCACGGTCGCTCGCCTCCGGCAGGTACTGCAGCTCGAACCAGTCCAGCTCGGCTTTGGTCAGCAGGTAGCCGCTCGCGAAGGCCTGGCGCGACGGCCAGTCTTCGCTCGCGTCGACGATCGGGTAGAGCAGCGCCTGCATCGCCGGGCTCGGTCCGTCGCCATCGCGAGCCAGGAGGCTGACCGCTGCCGCCAGGTTGCCGCCGGCGCTGTCGCCGGCCACGGCGATCCGGCTTGGGTCGGCGCCGAGCCTGGCGCTTTCCGCGGTGGCCCAGCCAAAGGCGGCGAAGGCGTCCTCGACCGCGGCTGGGAAGGGGTGCTCGGGGGCGAGGCGGTAGCCGACCGAGAGCACGGCGGCAGCGGCGTTCGTGGCGAGGAAGCGGCAGACGCCGTCGTGTGTGTCGAGGTCGCCGAGCGCCCAGCAGCCGCCGTGGAAGTAGACGAGCAGCGGCCGTTCCTCCAGCCCCGCCCCCGGCGGGTCGTAGAGCCGCGCCGGGATCATCCCGGCCGGCCCCGGGATCGCCACGTCCGCGCTCGTCGGCAGCGATCGCCTTGGGCCCGCCGCCGCGACCGCTCCGGCTCGCAGCCTGGCTCGCGCCTCCGCCAGCGGGAGCCCGCTGACCTCTTCGTCTTCCCCTGTCAGGACCGCCAACCGCAGCAGCGCCTGCATCTCGGTTGCCAGCTCCTGACCGTCGATTCGCGGTGGCGCCCCCAGGACCGCCCGCCCCAGCCCGCTCGGCAGCCGGCACGCGACCCGCAGGATCCGATGCTCGATGCGCGGCGGCAGCCGAGGAAGTGCCACGACGAGCGCAGACTATTCGATTCGAATCTACCGAGCAAAATTGCCGAGATCTCGATTGAGCGGGGAGGGATCTCACACGACGTCTACACGAGCAGGTGTACTGTCACGGCAGAGGCGCAATGGAGGCAGCGACGACACCCGCTCCAACTCCGCTGGCCCGGTCGGCGAGGCGAGGCCTTCCGCCCGGCCCACGTTTGCCGCGTGCGGTGCAGACGGCGATCTGGTCGCGGCAGGCGCGCAGGATGCTCTACGCCTGCCAGGACCGCTACGGCGACATCTTCACGGTAAGGATCATCCGCGAAGGGACGTGGGTGATGCTGGCCGATCCCGACGCGGTCAAGCAGGTCTTCACCGGCGACCCGCGCGTCTTCCACGCCGGCGAGGGGAACCAGATCATCGAACCATTGCTCGGCTCCAGCTCACTCCTCGTCCTCGACGAGAAGGCGCATATGAGCCAACGCAAGCTGCTCTTGCCCCCCTTCCACGGGGAGCGCATGAAGGCCTACGGGGAGACGATGAGCGAGATCGCCTCGCGCGAGATCGACAGCTGGCCGACCGGCGTGCCCTACGAACTGCGTCCGCGGATGCAGGCGATGACGCTGGAGATCATCCTGCGCACCGTCTTCGGCGTGCACGAGGGGGAGCGGATGGTCGAGCTGCGCGATGCCCTGCGCAAGTTCCTCAAGCTGACCACCGACCCGCGCCAGCTGCTGCCGGTGATCCTGCTCGGGCCGGAGCGGATCCCCAGGATCCCCTGGTTCCGGCGCGTCATGGAGCGGATCGACCACCTCCTCCGCCGCGAGGTCGCCGAGCGCAGGCGCGCCGCCGACCTCGAGGATCGCGACGACATCCTCTCGATGCTGGTTGGCGCGCGGCATGAGGACGGCAGCCCGATGAGCGACACCGAGATCCGCGATCAGCTGCTGACCCTGCTCACCGCTGGCCATGAGACGACGGCGACCTCGCTCGCCTGGGCGATCGAGCGGCTCAGCCGCCACCCCGAGAAGCTCGACCGCCTGCGGCAGGAGGTCGAGGCTGGCTCCGACGAGTACCTGACCGCGACGATCCAGGAGACGCTGCGCCTGCGCCCGGTGGTCGCGCTTGTTCTCCGGCGGCTCACCGAGCCGGTCGAGATCGGTGGCTACGAGCTGCCGGCCGGCGTCTCGGTGGCGCCCAACATCTACCTCGTGCACCGCAATCCCGAGATCTACCCAGAGCCGGATCGCTTCCTCCCCGAGCGCTTCCTCGACAACCCGCCCGGCACCTACACCTGGATCCCCTTCGGCGGCGGCGTCCGCCGCTGCCTCGGCGCCTCCTTCGCCCAGTTCGAGATGACCGTGGTCCTGCGCGAGCTGGTCAAGCGCCACGGCATCCGCCCCGTCAGCCCAAAGCCAGAACGGATCTTCCGCCGCGCGATCACCGAGACCCCGCGCCACAACGCGCGGGTCGTCTTGAGTTAGTTAGGTATAGCCAGTTTTAGTAGTTTGCTCTGCCGTATGGACGTGGCGGGGCTTGTAGATGCGACGAACCGGAGTTCTCGAAGGAGCCGCCGAGTCGCGTTCGCGGTCCACGTCATTGCCATGTATCAACGCCTGGTCTCCTCGCGCCGCTCGTCCCGGTGCGTATTCGAGCCGAGTTGTTCGGACTATGCGGTTCTGGCCATCGAGCATCGGGGCCTGCGCTGTGGATTGAAGGAAACGGTGCGGCGTCTTTGGCGCTGCCGGGCCGAGAACCTGGGCGTTGTCGACTATCCGAAAGGGGTTGGGGATGTATCGAGTTGTGAACATCGGGGCTAGCTTTTCGAGCAAGGACCAAAAGCGCCTGGAGGAAAGCATCAACAACTCGGGGGAGCAGGGGTGGCGCTTCCACTCTGTGTTCACGGTCGAGTCACGTGGCTGCCTCGGGCTTTTCAGGCAGACCACCAACTTCATGGTCCTGGAGGCCGCGTGGGCTCGCGGAGGGGTCAGCCCTCAACCCGCGGCGCCAGATCCGGCCGGGGCGGACAGTCAAAAAGGCGACACCTGAGCGGGGCGAATCCCGCTCAGTCAGATCAGCCGCAGCCGGTGTTGTTGCCGCACGATGAGCACGTGTAGCAAGAGCCCGTGCGTTGCATCATGCCGCCGCACTGCTCGCAGGCGGGGCCGAGGTCGAGACCGGACATCTTGGCCGGGACCACCGGGGGCGTGTCGGTGAAGGCTGCCGCGGCGGGGACGGCCTTGCCACCTGCCGTCTTCTCGGCACCGTTGCCGTTGCCCGGCTTGGAGCGGCCGTTGCCGCCATTTGCCGGACCGGCGGTGTCGCCGGTCGCGATCCCCAGCCCGAGCTGGGTCGACTCGGCCTCGCGCTTGGCTCGCACCTCGGTCGTCAGGATGCCGAGGTCCTCGAGCGTGTCGGTGTCCTCGATGAAGCGGCTCGCCAGCCAGCGCATGATGTAGTCCGGCAACGATTTGGCGAAGGGGATCTCGGGGTTACCGGTGATCCCCTCCGGCTCGAAGCGCATGTAGCTGAACTTGCGCACGAAGACCTCGAGCGGGACGCCGTACTGGAGGCCGATCGAGATCGCCGTCGCGAAGGCGTTCATCAGCCCCCGCATCGTCGAGCCCTCCTTGCCGATGTCGGTGAGGAAGATCTCGCCGACGTTGCCGTCCTCGTATTTGCCGGCGGTGATGTAGCCCTCGTGGCCGGCGATCGAGAACTTGTGGGTGATCGACTCGCGCTCGCGCGGCATCTTCTTGCGCACCGGCGCCGCGGCTACCTCCACCTCGGCCTCCTTCTCGTCCTGCGCGTCGGTGCGCAGCGCCTGCGCCGTCTTGGAGCCGTCGCGGTAGATGGCGAGAGCCTTGAGGCCGCCCTTCCAGCCGCGCGTGTAGGCGTCGGCGATGTCCTCGATCGTCGCCGACTGGGGCAGGTTGACCGTCTTGGAGATCGCGCCCGAGATGAACGGCTGGGTCGCGGCCATCATGTCGATGTGGCCGGTGTGGGAGATCGCCCGCTCGCCGACCGCGACGTCGAAGACCGGCAGGTGCTCGTCCTTGAGTCCCGGTGCGCCGACGATCGTGTTCTTCTCCGTGATGTAGGCGTTGATCTGGTCTACCTCGGCCTCGGAGTAGCCCATCGCCCCTAGCGCCAGCGGCACCGAGCGGTTGACGATCGTCATCTGCCCGCCGCCGACCAGCTCCTTGAACTTGACCAGCGAGAAGTCGGGCTCGATCCCGGTCGTATCGCAGTCCATCAGGAAGCTGATCGTCCCGGTCGGCGCCAGCACCGTTGCCTGCGCATTGCGGTAGCCGTGCTCCTCGCCCAGCTCGACCGCTTCGTCCCAGGACCGCTGTGCGGCCGCCAGGAGATCGCCCTTGATCCCAGACGGGTCGACGTCGTAGGAGGCGTCGCGGTGCATCCGCATCACCCCGTTGTGCGGCTCGCGGTTCTTCTCGTACGCCTCGTAAGGACCGGTTGCCTCGCCGGCGATCAGCGCCGACTGGCGGTAGGCGCGGCCGGTCATCAGCGCCGTGATCGCGGCGGCGACGTTGCGGCCGGTGTCGGAGTCGTAGGGGAGCCCATCCGACATCAGCAGCGCGCCCAGGTTGGCGTAGCCGAGGCCGAGCTGGCGGAAGGCGTTGGCGTTGGCGGTGATCTCCTCGGTCGGGTAGCTGGAGAAGCCGACGACGATCTCCTGCGCGAGGAAGACGATGTCGACGGCGTGCTCGAAGGGCTCGACGTCGAAGCTGCCGTCCTCGCGGCGGAATTTCATCAGGTTGAGCGAGGCCAGGTTGCAGGCCGAGTCGTCGACGTGCATGTACTCGCTGCAGGGGTTGGAGGCGTTGATCCGCCCCGACTCCGGGCAGGTGTGCCAGCGGTTGATCGTCGTGTCGTACTGGGTGCCTGGATCGGCGCAGCGCCAGGCGGCGTCGGCGATCTGGTTCATCAGGTCGCGCGCCGGCAGCGCCTTGGTCGTCTTGCCGGTGGTGCGGGCGGTCAGGTTCCAGTCCTCGCCCGCCTCGACCGCCTCCATGAACTCGTCGGTGACCCGCACCGAGTTGTTGGCGTTCTGGTACTGGATCGAGGTGAAGCCCTCGCCGTCGATCGACATGTCGAAGCCGGCGTCGCGCAGCGCCTCGGCCTTCTTCTCCTCGTCGGCCTTGCACCAGATGAAGTGCTCGATGTCCGGATGGTCGACGTCGAGCACGACCATCTTCGCCGCTCGCCGCGTCTTGCCACCGGACTTGATCGTCCCCGCCCAGGCGTCGGCGCCGCGCATGAAGCTGACCGGCCCGCTGGCGGTGCCGCCCTTCTGCAGCGGCTCCATCGAGCCGCGGATGTTGGAGAGGTTGATGCCGGAGCCGGAGCCGCCGCGGAAGATGTTGCCCTCTTTGGTGTTCCAGCCGAGGATCGACTCCATGGTGTCCTCGACGCTGAGGATGAAGCAGGCCGAGCACTGCGGCGTCTCCTCGAAGCCGACGTTGAACCAGACCGGCGAGTTGAAGGCCGCCTTCTGGTTGAGCAGGATCGAGGTCAGCTCCATCTCGAACGTGTCGGCGTCGTCCTCGGAGGCGAAGTAGCCGCCCTCGCGGCCCCAGTTGGAGAT
>DATIPC010000091.1:0-16576 GCA_035472395.1 Solirubrobacterales bacterium | reverse complement strand
TGTGGCAGTCCGGCGCCTTCCGCGTCGGTCAGGACGTCGAGAAGCGGGTGATGGACTCGATGGACCTGGAGCGGGAGAAGGGCATCACCATCCTGGCCAAGAACACTGCGGTCAAGCACACCGCCCCCGACGGGACCAGCGTCACCATCAACATCATCGACACCCCGGGGCACGCCGACTTCGGCGGCGAGGTCGAGCGCGGGCTGACGATGGTCGACGGCGTGCTGCTGCTGGTCGACGCCTCCGAGGGCCCGCTGCCCCAGACCCGCTTCGTCCTGCGCAAGGCGCTGGAGGCGAAGCTGCCGGTGATCCTCGTCGTCAACAAGGTCGACCGCCCCGACGCCCGCATCGCCGAGGTCGTCGACGAGGTCTACGAGCTCTTCCTCGATCTCGACGCCGACTCCGAGCAGATCGATTTCCCGATCGTCTACACCAACGCCAAAGCCGGTTGGGCGGCGCTGGAGGAAGGCGTCGAGGGCACCGACCTCTCCCCCCTGATGGATCTGATGCTGGAGCGCATTCCGGCGCCCGAGCACGACCCCGAGCACTCCTTCCAGGCCCACGTCACCAACCTCGACGCCGATCCCTATGTCGGTCGCTTGGCGCTCTGCCGGGTTCGCCACGGAAAGGTTCGCAACGGGCAGCAGATCGCCTGGTGCAGGGCCGACGGCCGCATCGAGCGGGCGACCATCTCCGAGCTCTACGTGACCGAGGCGCTGGACCGCGTGGCGGCCGAGGAAGCCGGGCCGGGCGAGATCATCGCCGTCGCCGGGCTGCCCGAGGTGACGATCGGCGAGACGCTGGCCGACCCGGATGACCCCCAACCGCTGCCCGTGATCACCGTCGATGAGCCCTCGCTCTCGATGGTGATCGGGATCAATACCTCGCCGCTGGCCGGAACCGAGGGCAAGAAGCTGACCGCGCGGCAGGTCCGCGACCGGCTCGACGCCGAGCTGGTCGGCAACGTCTCGATCCGGGTCACCGATACCGAGCGTCCCGACGCCTGGGAGGTGCAGGGGCGCGGCGAGCTGCAGCTGGTCGTGCTGCTGGAGATGATGCGACGCGAGGGCTTCGAGCTGACCGCCGGCCAGCCGCGGGTGATCACCCGCGAGATCGACGGCAAGATCCACGAGCCGGTCGAACGACTGGCGATCGACGTGCCCGAGGGGCACGTCGGCGCGGTCACCCAGTTGCTGGCCGGTCGCAAGGGCCGCCTCGACCACATGGTCAACCACTCAACCGGCTGGGTGCGGATGGACTACCTGGTCCCCGCCCGCGGGCTGATCGGCCTGCGTACCGAGTTCCTCACCGAGACCCGCGGCTCGGGGATCCTGCACCACGTCTTCGATCGCTGGGAGCCCTGGGCGGGGGAGCTGCGCACCCGGCCGACCGGCTCGCTGGTGGCGGACCGGCGCGGTGCCAGCGCCAGCCACGCGCTGATGAACCTGCAGGACCGCGGCACCCTCTTCATCGGCCCCGGCGAGGAGGTCTACGAAGGCATGATCGTCGGTGAGAACGCCCGCTCCGACGACCTCGACGTCAACGCGATCAAGGAGAAGCACCAGACCAACGTGCGCGCCGCCAGCGCCGACATCCTGGTCCGCCTCGAGCCGCCCAAACTGCTGTCGCTGGAAGCCGCCCTGGAGTTCCTGCGCGACGACGAGTGCGTCGAAGTGACGCCCGACTCAGTCCGCCTGCGCAAGGTCGAGCTGGACAAAAACAGGCGCCAGAAGGCGGCGCGCCAGAGCGCCCGGGTCGCCTGAACGAAAAAGAGCCGCCGCCCCCGTGGGGACGACGGCTCGATTCAGGGCCCCTGCCCTGAGCTTTAGACGGTCGCCGCAGCCTGCTCGGACTGGCTGCTCTCGGCGGCCTTGGCCTTCGCTTCGGCCTCCGGGGTGGGCTCGTTAGCCTGGCGCGGCAACAGCACTTCTTTGGCGATCACCAGGCGCTGGATCTGGCTGGTCCCCTCGTAGAGCTGCATGATCTTCGCGTCACGCATCAGTTTCTCGACCGGATACTCCTTGATGAAGCCGTAGCCGCCGTAGACCTGCACGGCATCGACGGTGATCTCCATCGCCGAGTCGGCGGCGAAGCGCTTGGCCATCGAGGAGACGCGGCTGTTGCGCTGACCCTGATCGAGCAGGACGGCGGAGTTCCAGACCAGCAGGCGGCCGGCCTCGACCTTGGTCGCCATGTCGGCGATCATGAACTGGATCGCCTGGTGCATCGCGATCGGCACGCCGAACTGCACCCTTTCTTTGGAGTACTCGGTGGCGTACTCCAGCGCCGCGCGGCCGATGCCGACTGCCATCGCCGAGACACCGGGACGGGTGCGGTCGAGGGTCATCATCGCCAGCTTGAAGCCCTTGTTTTCCTCGCCGATCAGGTTCTCAGCGGGGATCTCGACATCGTTGAAGGAGATGGTCGCGGTGTTGGACGCCCGCTGGCCCATCTTGTCCTCCTTCTTGTCGACGGTGACCCCGGGGAGGTCGGCGTCGACGACAAAGGCGCTGATCCCGCGATGGCCCGCCTCGGGGTCGGTCTTGGCGTAGACGGTGAAGTAGTCGGCGTAGGTGCCGTTGGTGATGAAGCACTTGGAGCCGTTGATGACGTACTTGTCGCCCTGCTTGACAGCGCGCGTCTTCATCCCGGAGACGTCGGAGCCGGCGTCCGGCTCGGTCAGGCAGAAGGAAGCGAGCTTCGGGCTTTCGGTCAGCATCCCGAGGTACTTCTTCTTGGTCTCCTCGGAGCCACCGAGGGTGATCGGCGCGGAGGCGAGGCCGTTGGCCATCAGCGAGGTGCCGACGCCGGAACAGCCCCAGCCCATCTCCTCCTCGATCAGGCAGCCGGAGAGGTAGTCGAGCCCGGGCCCGCCATAGGCCTCGGGGATGTGGGTGTTCATCAACCCGACCTCCCAGGCCTTGTCGATGATCTCCTGCGGCCAGGTGCCCTCTTTATCGAGCTCCCAAGCGACTTTGCGGATCTCTTTCTCCGCGAAGTTGTGCGCCAGCTCTTGCAGATCCTTCTGCTCGTCGGTCAGGGTGAAGTCAACCACTGCTCGAAGCTCCTTTTTCGGGTGGGAGTGGGCCGATTGACTGGTCAGTCAACCAGCGCCCAAGAGTAGCGGATGACCCGCCCGCTTGGGAAGCCCTACCCTAGGTCCCGATGGTTCCACCAGGGGATCTGATCGACATCCAGGCTGGCTTCGTGCTCACCCTGATCACGCTCATAGCCCTGCCGATCGCCCTGGTCGCCTTTGCTCGCACCGGCCCCCTCTGGCAGAGCGTCGGCAAAGGCCCCTTCGCAATCGAGCAGGAAATGCCGCCACCGAGCCGCCTCTCCCAGCCCGATCCGCCGGTCGACCGCCGGCTGCAGGAAGCGGAGGCTCGGCAGATGCTGGAGGCAAAGTCCTACCGGCGCCAGCAGCGTGGCGAGTCGCCACTCGACGTCGAGGCCGAGGTGACGCGCCTGCTCGATTCCCCCGGCGCCGCCGGACCCGCGATCGACGAGAAGCTGCGCGCCGAGGTCCGCCAGCTGGTCGTCGCCCGCAACGAACGGCGCATGCGCAAGGGCGAGCAGCCGCTCGACGTGGAGGTGGAGGTAGAACGCCAGCTCACGGATTTGTAGGATCGAGTAGATGGCCACCAACCAAGACAACCTCTACGAGGTCGAGGAGCTGCTCAACCAGCCCGGGACCTACTTCAACCCGCAGACCGAGGTGCTGGTCGTGGTCGACGACTCGACCTCGCTCGACCAGGAGGTCTTCAACTTCGAGGCCTACGAGGGAGCCGACTGGGTGCGGATCTCCGACGACGTTCCGGTCGACGAGGACCGCCGCGATCGGGCACTGGAGAGCTTCCAGACCCATTACCACCCCGGCTCAAGCGGATCGGTCTCCGAGACCGCACTCGAACAGGGCGACGAGGAGCTCGACGAGGACGAGGACGGCCAGGACCCGGGGCGCGAGGACTAGCACCACCGATGCTCGAGGCAGGTCAGAACGCCCCCGACTTCACCCTGCCCGATCAGGATGGCGAGGCGCTGACCCTCTCCGACCTGCGCGGCGAGACGGTCGTCCTCTACTTCTACCCTCGGGCCGATACGCCCGGCTGCACCACCCAAGCCTGTGGGATCCGTGACCGCCGGGCCGACTACAAGGCTGCCGGGGCGCGGGTGATCGGCGTCTCTCCTGACGAGGTCGGCGCCGTGAAGAAGTTCGCCGACAAATTCGATCTCGAGTTCACCCTGCTGGCCGACGCCGACCACGCGGTCGCCGACGCCTACGGCACCTGGGTCGAGAAGTCGATGTACGGGAAGAAATACATGGGGGTTCAGCGAGCCACCTTCCTGATCGACCCCGAGGGCAAGATCGCCAAGGTCTTCCCCAAGGTCTCGCCGAAGACCCATGACGACGGCGTGCTGAAGGCGCTGGCCGAGCTGGCAGCAGCCTGAAACGTCCGCTCAGGCGCTGAGCGCGACGACGGCGATGTAGGAGACGTAGAGCGCGAACCAGGCGACGACCACGCCGAGCTGGAAGCGCCCGCGGCGGTGCAGCGCCTCGTAAGCGAGGAAGCCGCCGGCAAGGCCGAGGACGATCGAGAGGGTGGCGTTGCCGCTCAGCGCCCAGTCGGTGAAGATCAGCCCGATCCCGAACGGGATCGTCGACTGGAAGACCATCGCCCCGGTGATGTTGCCGAGCGCCAGCGCGTCCTTGCCCTCGCGCACCCAGAAGAAACTGTTGACCTTCTCGGGCAGCTCGGTGGCCAGCGGGGCGAGGATCAGCGCTAGAACTACGGGCTCGACGCCAAGGCTCTCGGCGATGTGCAGCAGCTCCTCGACGAAGAGGTGGGCGCCGCCGATCATCGCGGCGAGGCCGACGAGCAGTTGGATCGAGCAGAGCAGCAGGCTCGGGCTCATCCGCCGCTCGGGGCGCCGCTCGAACAGCAGCGGATCGAGCGAGGCATGGTCCTGCACCTCCCCCCCGCCGCTGAGCGTGCGGTGGATATAGAAGGGGTAGGCGAGGATGACGAGCACACCGATCGGGATCCGGATCGCCGCCGGCGCCCCCCAGGCAAGCGCTAGCGAGAGCGCGAAGAAGGCGAGAAAGAAGAGGAGATCGCGCTCCAGCGTCGGCCCGTGGGCCTTCAGCTCCAGCCCCTGACTGCGGCGCTCTCTATAGAGGTAGGCGAAAAGCCCGACCAGGCCCATCGCCAGGGTGGCGAGCAGGAAGGGCGCGCCGACGATCGCCCCGACCGCGACCTGATCGCCGCCCTCCTCAGCCCCGATCAGGGCGACTACCGCGATCAACGTCTCCGGCATCGCGGTGCCGACCGCGGCCAGCACGCTGCCGACCGCCCCTTCGCCCAACCCGAGCCTGTGGCCCAGCCACTCGACCGCGTTGGTGAAGAGCAGGGCCCCGGCGAGGATCACCGCAAAGCTGACGAACAGCAGGACCGCGTTCACGGGCAGAGCCTATTGCCGGCGTTCGCGGTTCGGGTCGCGTGTCAGGCGAAGTAGAAGGCGATGCCGAAGACGACGTAGACGGCGAGCAGCTGGACGCCCTCGAACCAGGTCGACTCGCCGTCCTGGGTGACGTAATTGGCTATCAGCACGGCCAGCAGCAGGGCGCCGTGCTCGAAGCCGTTGAAGACCAGGGCCAGCGGATGGGGGCCGATGAAGACAGAGGCGAGCACCAGCACCGGGGCGACGAAGAGAGCGACCTGGGCGCTGGAGCCGATCGCGATGTTGACCGCGAGGTCCATCTTGTCCTTCATCGCGACCAGGACCGCGACCCAGTGCTCGGCCGCATTGCCGACGATGGCGACGACGATCACGCCGATGAAGAACTCCGAGAGGCCGGCCGCATGCGAAGCCTCGCTGATCGAGCCGACCAGCACCTCGGACATCACGCCGACCAGGACCCCGGCGATCGCCAGGGCGATCACCGAGGTGCGCACCGACCAACCCCAACTGTCCTCGTCGCCGTACTCGGGGTTGAAGATGTCGCGATGGGTCTTGAGCGAGAAGACGAGGCCGAGGACGTAGGTGACGATGAGGACGACCGCGACTGCCAGGGAGAGGTGCTCGACGGTCGAGCCGTAGTGGATGATCTCGGCGCCGGGCTTCGGCAGGCCCTGGCCCTCGACCAGCTCGAAGATCGCCGGCATCAGGAGCGCGGCGGCGGCAAGCAGCAGCATCGACGTCTGGACGCTTGCGCCGGTCCGGCTGAAGAACTGCTTCTCTCGCCCCAGACCGCCCGCCAGCATCGCCGCCCCCAGCACCAGCAGGATGTTGCCGATGATCGAGCCGATGATCGAGGCTTTGACCACCTCGTGCAGGCCCTGACCGAGCGCGAAGAGAGCGATGATCAGCTCCGGCGCATTGCCGAAGGTGACGTTGAGCAGGCCGCCGATGCCGGGCCCCGAGCGGGCCGCCAACTCCTCGGTGGCGCGTCCCATCAGCGCGGCGGTGGGGACGATGCCCAGCGCCGAGACCGCGAAGACGAGCGTCGCCGGGCTGCCGGCCAGATCGAGCGCCACGGCGATCGGGATCAGCGGCGTCAGCAGGTAGGGCCAGCCGGACGGGCGGCGCAGAAACGCGGCGTTGAGCCTCGGGGTGCTCATCGGCTCGCAAGCGTATGTCGAAAAGCGAAGAGCCCCGCCGCAGCGGGGCTCTTCGCAAGGCGCTTGGCGCTACTCAACTACTGGAGCTGCGCGCACTTCTGCAGGTCGACCGGAGATCGCGCGTTCCCCAGGCATTGCAGGTAGGCCTGCTGGCTGCCACCGGAGCCCCCTCCGCCAGAGCTTCCGCCGCCAGCCGTTTCGCCCAACCCTTCGAGGAGGTTGCCGAGGCCTTCGCCCCCTTCCCCGTTGAGCAGGCCGAGCAGTTCGATCGGGTTGACGCCGAGCTTCAGGAAGAGATCGTTGAGCGGCTTGGCGTTCCCGGGGGCGGAGATTTCCTGTTCTTCGTTGACTTCGGTCAGCTGCAGGTCGAGGTCGATTTCGACGCTCTTCGGACCGCCGCCGCCTTGCTTCGGCTCGATCTTCAGCTGCGCCACGATCCGCCGCACGATGTTGTCGTCGCCGACGTAGATGTCGACGTGCGCACCCTTCACATCTTCCTTCACCTGGCTCTTCGCTTCTTCGATTTCCGACTTGGAGGGAAGCGGGCCGGCTGCGGCGATCTGGGCCTTGCAGGCCGGGCCTTCGACTACTTCGAGCACGCTGTCGATCGCCCCGGGGACGTCGAGATCGCCGCTGATCTTGGTGGTGCTGGTGCCGCCGACGTCGGCGCTGCCCTCGTTGGTGGCGTTTTCGATGAAGCTGCCGACCTTCAGCTTGCCGACTTCTTCCTGGCAGGCGGCGGCGCCAGCCGAGCCGTTTTCGGCCCCACTTTCCCGCTGCGCCTGCTGCAACGCCGATTCGACGAAGCTGAAGGTGGTCGGATCGACTTCGTACTCGGTCCCCTGGTAGTTGACGTAGGCGCTGTTTGGCAGCAGCACCAGCCCACCTTCGAAGTCGACGTCGCTGCCGTTGATCGAGCCGTTCGCCTTCGCGGTCATATCGAGCTGCGGCAGCTTGCCCGTGCCTTCGCCCTGAAAGGGACCGGAGAGGCTGACGTCGACGTTGCCGCCTTCGGAGCCCTGTGCCTTGACGCCGAGCGAGAGGTCGAGGTTGCCGCTCTCGATCCCCTGCAGGGTTGCTTCGTCGACAACCGTCTGCGGATCCTCGCCGCTCTTGCCGCTGCCTCCCCCGCAGGCGGCGAGGGCCGCTGCCATCGCGATCAGAGCGACAACTGCAGCGAGGGCGTAGAGGAAACGAGTTCGACTCAAGGCGAGGGCCTCCTGAAGTGGGGTGCGGTTGCGAGATGGTAAGGCTAGCGCCGGTCTCTTCAGCGATTCTTAAGCTGGGGTGGCGTGCTCTCGGTCAGATTCAGCGCCAGCGGGAAGAGGAAGGCGCCGAGGAAGATCAAGGCGATGCCGGCAATGATGAGCCAGCGCGAGCCGCTGAGGTGGCCGAGGATGCCAACGGCGAAGCCGATCAGCATCAGCGCGATGTACGGACCGGCGCTGTGCGGAAGCAGGGTGGCGAAGGAGAGGGCGAGGTCTAGCACCGGCGCGGATTATCATCGCCAGATGGCCGAGGCGCAGACACCCGCTTCCGTGGCGGAGACGAAGGAGGCGCTGGCCGCCGCCCGCTACCTCGCCGATGAGCCCGCGGCGCTGGTCTCCTTCCTTGCCCAGCGGCTCGGCAAGCCGATCCTGGTCGAGGGCCCGGCGGGGGTCGGCAAGACGGAGCTGGCCAAGGCGCTCTCCCGTGCCAGCGACCGCGAGCTGATCCGGCTGCAGTGCTACGAGGGCCTCGACGAGGCGAAGGCGCTGTACGAGTGGAACTACCGCAAGCAACTGCTCCGCATCCAGGCCGGCGGCGAGTCCGGCTGGGAGGACGTGCACGGCGACATCTTCTCGGACGAGTTCCTGCTCGAGCGGCCGCTGATGCAGGCGATCGCCAGCCCCGAGCCGGTGGTGCTGCTGATCGACGAGATCGACAAGACCGACCAGGAGTTCGAGGCGATGCTGCTCGAGCTGCTCTCCGACTTCCAGATCACGATCCCCGAGCTGGGCCAGGTATCGGCGACGACGATGCCTATCGTCGTCCTCACCTCGAACAACTCGCGCGAGCTGACCGAGGCGCTGAAGCGCCGCTGCCTCTACCTCTGGCTCGACTACCCCGAGCTGGAGCGCGAGCTGGAGATCGTCCGCCTGCACGCGCCGGAGCTGCCCGAGGCTCTGGCCCGGCGGCTGGTCGAGGTGGTGCGGATGGTGCGGGCGCTGGACCTGAAGAAGCCGCCCTCGATCGCCGAGTCGATCGACTGGGCGCGGACGCTACTGCTGATGGGCTCCGACGACATCGACCGCGAGACCTTCGAGCAGTCGATGTCGATCATCGTCAAGCACCGCACCGACATCGACCTCGTCGCCGAGCGAGTGGGGATGAAGCTTGCCGAGTCCGTACGGCCCCAAAGCTGAGACCGGCCCACCCGGCCTGGCCGCGAAGCTGCTCGGCTTCTGCGAGGAGCTGCGCGGCGAGGGGGTGGCGGTCGGCACCTCGGAGATCCTCGACGCCTTCGCCGCGCTCGAGCAGGTGCCCTGGACCTCGCACGAGGACTTCCGCGAGGCGCTGGCGGCGACGGTCGCAAAGTCGCAGGAGGACCGGCGCCTCTTCGAGCTGCTCTTCGAGCGCTGGTTCTTCCGCGCCGCCGAGGCGGAGGCGATCGAGCGCGAGATCGGCGAGACCGAGCAGCGCCACGAGGGGGCCGAGCGGCTCGACATCGACGAGCTGCGCGAGCAGATCCGCGAGGCGATCCTCGCCGGCGACGACGGCCAGATGCGCGACCTGGCACGCCTGGCGATCGCTGCCTTCGGCCGCCAGGGCGAGGGATCGGGTGTCGTCGGCGTCGACGTGCAGCGGATCCGCCGCACCCTGGAGCTCTCCGCCGGCACCCAGCCGCAGGCTGAGGACGGGGCCGCACAGAGGCCGCCGATCGACCGCGAGCAGCTCAACCGCTTCGAGCGCCACCTGCGCCGCGAGCTCGAACGCGACCTGATCGAGCGCACCTCCACCCTCCCCGCCTCGCGCCCGCTGGCCGAGCTGGATCGTGCGCTGCCCACCAGCCCGACCCAGGACCTGGCCGCCGTGCACCGCGCCGTCTCGCAGATGAAGCGGCGCCTGGCAACGCTCGGCCACGAGCAGCGGGGCCGGCGCAAGGGCCGCACGGTCGACGTGCGGCGCACGATGCGCGCCTCGCTGGAGACCGGCGGCGTGCCGATGCACCTGCGCTACCGGCCGAAGCGGCCGCGGCGACCGGAGATCTACGTCCTCTGCGACGTCTCGACCTCGGTCACCTCGGCCAGCGTCTTCTTCCTCTCGGTCCTGCACGCCCTGCACGACTCGTTCCGCAAGCTGCGCAGCTTCGTCTTCATCGAGCGGATCTCCGAGGTGACCGAGATCTTCGAGCACGAGCGCGACTTCCGCGAGATCGCCCGGCGGATATCCAGCGAGGGTGGCGTCGCCGACGTCTCCGGCTACACCGACTACGGCCGCGTCTGGCTCGAGTTCCTGACCGAGATCTCCGACGACCTCGACCCGCGCTCGACCGTGATCGTGCTCGGCGATGCCCGCACCAACGGCCGCGAGCCGCACGCCGAGGTCTTCGCCCAGGTCGCCGAACGCGCCGGCCGCCTCTTCTGGCTCAACCCCGAGCCGAAGCTCTACTGGAACTACGGCGACTCGGTGATGGCCGCCTACGAGCGCCACTGCGACGGCGCCTTCGAGTGCTGGACCACCCGCCACCTGGAGAACTTCGTCAACGTCGTGGCCGGCGGCGTCCCGGCGGCGGATTGAGCGCTCCTAGGCCGACAGAATCAGACAACGAGCGCCGGCGCCAGATCAGCGGCCGAGGTCTCGAGCCGTTCTGAAGCAGCGGTCAACTCGGGGATTGAGACAGGTGATCTGGCCGTCACGCTCGGCCAGCCATTTCGCGTTGACAATCGTGATGCCGATGATCTCGCCCGCATCGTCGAGCATCACGGCATGGCCCTCCGGCGTTGCCAGCGTTTCCGCGGCCGGGACCGGCTTACCCTTGTGCATGTAGAGAACATCGCCTGCGGCGTCGTAAACGACATCGTCGAACTCATGGCTTCCCATCCGAATGGTCATCGTTGCCTCCCCGGCCTTGGGTCGGAGAACTGCGAAAACGCGGTGACAACACGGTCGAAATCACCAGCGAATTCGATGACGACCCGGATCCAGTGATCTGGACCGCCCTGCCTGAACAGCCGCTCTCGCCCTGCCCGAGCATCGGGCTCTCGATAGTCAGGGTGTTCGATGGTCAGCACCACGTCCAGCAAGAAGTTGGCCATGTGAGGGTGGCGACTCCGGACATGATCCAGGCATCCCAGCCGAGCTCAGTGGGACGACCGTCCGGACCTCTGACAAAACGATACACAGCGGCTGACGCTAAGCCGCGCCAACGCACGCGTTGCGCGGCAATTCAAAGAATTGCGTGACGGCTCTGTGGCGTGACTTCCCTGCCTAAGCCCTCAGTGGGGCTCCCAGACCTCGGGCTGCTCGGTGAGGCGGAGGATTTCCGCGGGCAGCTCGCCGCTGGCGACGTCGGCCAGCGTCACCGACTCGAGGACGGCGCGCATGTTGGCGCGTAGCGCCACCCAGACGTCGCGCAGCGGGGCGGCCGAGCCAGAGTAGGAGAGCTCGTCCGGCCGCTCGGAGCGGATGCTCGCTATCGGCCCCTCGACCGTTCGGATCACGTCGGCAAGCGTGATCTCATCCGCCGGCCGCGCCAACCGGTAGCCACCCTCCGCTCCGCGCTGGCTGCGCACCAGCGTCGCGTGGCGAAGCTCGATCAGGATGTTCTCCAGAAACCGAAGCGGCACCGCCTGGGCGGTGGCGATCGCTTCCCCCTTGACCGGGCCGCCTCCCGCCGCCGCAAGCTCCACCATCGCCCGAACCGCGTAGTCGACCTTCGCCGTGACGTGCATCGTCGGCCCGACCATCTCAATCCACCCCCGGCATCCGTTTAGGCACGCTAATCACCGCTCGTTTCTCCCAGCAGGCTGGGGGCGAAGGACCTCACCTTTTTTCCGTCAGCCAGGCCAAGGTGCTCGAGGCCGAAGAGATCCTCGGTCGAGCGAAGCAACGAGTAGGGGTCGAGGGCAGTGGCGTCGGTCGATCCCGGCGGCACGAAGCGCGAGACGAGCAGGGTCCCCACACGGAGGGGATCTTCGGCCGGGGTCGGCGCTGGCGCGGCTTCGGTGCTGGCGGGGTTTACAGCGCCGAAGGTGACGATCAGCAGACCGTCTTCTTTGTAGGCGGGCGAGGCGAGGATCTGTGGCACCCACTTGGCCAAGAAGGCGTCGGCGGCGGCTGCGCCTTCGACCGAGCCGGGCGTGCACTGGCCGGCGGCGCCTGAATCGCACGGCGTCGGGGCTATGTAGGAGTAGTTGGCGGTCTTCTCGGCCTTGCGCAGGTCCGCCGACAGCCCTTCGATCGGGACGTCGTTGGTCGCGCAATCGCCGAGGTCGAGCAGCGAGTGGAAGTGGACGAAGGGGTTCTGCGCGGCCGCGTAGGCGCCCGGCGGTGGCGCGTCCGTCGCGTCGGCGTCGGGGTGAACGCAGTTGGCCGCTTTGCCGGTCTCATCGACCATCCCCCCCACGTAGGCGCGCCAGCTGAAGCGACCGCTGGCGAGCTGGTCGGAGATCGTCAGCGTTTCGACCGGATACACGCAGCCCGCCCCAGCAACGACGCCCTCCTCGTCGACCTTGGCGCTCGTGGGAAATTCGGTGTAGGTCGAGCAGTTGGCCTCGGTCGAGGCGTTCGGCGGCTGGCCGCTGACCGCGGCGATGCCGTTGGGCACGGCGACGTCGTCGAGCAGCGCGTATCCGCTCAGCAGCTCGCCCTTGGGTTGGAGCTGAGTCGCGAGGTACGGCATCTGCGCCGTTTCACCGAAGGCCCCCTCGTAGCCGGGGCTGGTCAGCGAGATGACGAAGACGTGCTTGATCCGCCCCGCTTCCGGCAGCGAGGGGGCCGGTGGCGCCGGCTCGCTTCTGGGAGCGCTTTGGAGCGGCGAAGAAGGTTCCTGCGAGGCAGGGGGCGCGCTGCTCGGTGCCGGGGAGACGGCTTCCGGCGCGGAGGGCGAGCTGGCGGGCGCAGAGCCGGCAGGCGGAGCGCTTTGCGCAGGGGGATTGCTGGCGACCGGGACGCTGTCGGAGGCGAGACTGCGGCCGAGCAGAGCCGCCAGGGCACCGCTGTTGCCGGTCTCGGTCATAGCGCTGGCGACGATCGCCGAGGTGGCTACCACCGAGGAGGCGACCAGCAGCCCGAAGCGTTTGCCGGTCAGCGTCGCCGCAGCCGCGACAGCGCGGTCGAATGACCCTCGCAGGCGTTTCATTCGAGCAGCTCCAGCATCCGTTCGGCCGCCAGCAGCTCGGCGTCAACCCGCTGCAACTCGGCGGCCTTGCGGGTAAGCACGTCCATCCGCACGTGATCGCGGATCGCCATCTCGTAGAAGGCGCCGCCGAGGTCGGCCTGCATGATCGTGAACTTCTCCAGCAACCGGTCGCGCTGGGCGAGGAGATCGTCGTTCACGGCTGGCTCCCCGTGGTCGGAGCCGACGCGGAGCTGGGATCGCCGCCGACGACGACAACGTCGGGCAGGTTCTGCTGCGCTTCGATGTAGGTCGAGCCGGTCTGTTTGACATTGCCTTCGACCAACTTGGTGTCTTCTTCTTCCTTCTTTGCGCTCGGTTTGAAGCCGGTCACCTGGTGGACGGTTCCGTTGCTGGTCTTGGCGACCACCTTTTCGGCCCCCTTGGTCTTGGCCTTGGCGGTCTGCTTGGCTTTGCCGCTCTTCGCTTTGGCCGCCGTCGCCGTGGGGCCGGCGGCGGCCGTGGTCGCGACGGCGGCGTTCTGGTTGCGCAGCGCTTTCAGCAGCGCCTCGTTTTCGCCACTGTCGGACCCACTGCGGCCGACGACGACGCCGATAGCGACCGCGATCGGCAGCAGAGCGAAGAACCCGACCGCGGCAGCGCGACTGCCCGAGCCGGCTTTGGCCGACGGCCGGGCGAGCGGGCGGCGGGCGCGTTTGCTCATCGCGGCGAAGTAGCGAGAGGACGGGTTGGCTCCGTTGCCGCGCCTCGCCGCGCATTCGACGCAGTAGCGCTGCTGCGGGTCGAGCGGCGCGCCGCACTCCTCGCAAGGCTCGTAGTGGCTGTGGCCGCTCACTGCCGGTGGCTGCCCGGCCTGGGTCTTCATCGCTTGCCGCTCCCGTGGTCGTCCGATTTCGATCGCTGCTGTTGCCTCTTCTCGCGGGCATCGAGGATGTGCTTGGCGCGTGCCTGCTGGTGGGCGGCCTTTTCCTGCGTCGTCGAGCAACCCGCAAGCGCGCCGGCGAGCAGTAGCCCGCAGACGGTGAGAACCCCAACCCGCGAGATGTGGCGGCTAGCCGAACGCACCGCTCACGTACTCCTGCGTCCGTTGCTCGCGGGGCGAGCCGAAGAGGGCGGTCGCGCTGTTGTACTCGACCAGCTCGCCCAGATACATGAAGGCGACGTGGTCCGCAATCCGGTAGGCCTGCTGCAGGTTGTGGGTGACGATCACCACGGCGACGTCGTCGCGCAGCTTCACGATCAGGTCCTCGATCACCTGGGTCGACTGCGGGTCGAGCGCCGAGCAGGGCTCGTCGAGCAGCAGCACCTCTGGCTCGGCCGCCAGCGCCCGGGCGATGCAGAGCCGCTGCTGCTGACCGCCGGAGAGCTTCAGTGCCGGATGGTCGAGGTTGTCCTTGACCTCCTCGAAAAGCCCGGCTCGGTCGAGGGCGCTGTGGACCTTGGGCTCGAGCGTCTTCTTGCGCTGCCGCCGCGACCCCTGCTCGCGCAGGACGTAGGCGATGTTGTCGAAGACGCTCATCGGGAACGGGTTGGGCTGCTGGAAGACCATCGTCACCCGGCGCCGCAGCAGAGTCGGCTCGATCAGGGTGATATCGACGTCGTCGAGCAGGATGCGACCGCGCAGGGTCGCCGTGCTGGTCAGCTCGGTGAGCCGGTTGAGCGAGCGCAGCAGCGTCGTCTTGCCGCAACCGGAGGGACCGATCATCGCCAACACCTCGCCCTGGCGAACTGGCAGCGAGACCGATTTCACCGCTTCCCGGTCGGAGTAGGAGACCGAGACGTCGTCGATCTCCATGCGGCGAATCGAGAACTGTGGCACCCCGATCGAGCGGCGCGCCCCAGTGAACCCCCCCTGCACCTGGGACGTGCCGCTACTTAGCGGCCCATATGGGTACCTAAGTTGCGGCACGTCGGGGCTTGGAGCGGGTGGTGGCGCCTGCCTCGCTGGGGGGGCGTCCTCGAGCGGCAGCCGCCGAACCGGCGGCGGCGCCAAAGGGGGCGTGTCCGAGTTTTCGGGTCCAATAGGACCCTTAAGCTCAGACACGTCTTTCATGAGCTCCATGCGCCTACCTTTCGTGCGCGGCGGTGGACGACGTCGACAGCCGCGTTCAGCACCAGCACCAGCAGCAGCAGGACGAAGGCCGCCGCGTAGGCCTTCTGCGGCTGGTTGAGGTTCCCGGTCGGGGAGGCCTCGTAGACGAAGTTGGTCAGCGTCGTACCGGCGCCGCGCAGGTAGTTGAAGGGGAAGGCGCCGCCTTCGACCGGGGCGAAGTTCTGGGTCGCGCCGAGCAGGACGACGATGATCGCCGTGTCGCCGATGATCCTGCCCAGGCCCAACATCGCCCCGGTGGCGATCTGCGGCCGGCTGGCCGGGATCAGGATCCGCCGCGTCGTCGCGGCCTTGGTCTTGCCGACCGCGTATGAGGCCTCGCGCACGTGGCGGGGGATCGACTGCAGGCCCTCGCGGGTGCTGGCGACGATCAACGGCAGCGCGACCAGCGAGAGCATCGCCGAGGCGGCGAAGAAGGAGCGGCCGAAGACGACACCGTCCGAGGTGCGGCTGAGGAAACCGAGTGCGGTGCTGGAGAAGATCACCGTGCCGAAAAGCGCCAAGACGATCGAGGGAATGCCGGCGATCGCCTCGATCGTCGACTCGGTGAGCCGAGCGAGGCCGGCGGGCCGGCCGTACTCGACCAGCCATACGGAGATGGCGATGCCGACCGGCAGGGCGATCGAGATCCCCATCACGGCGACGATCAAGGTGCCGAGGAGGGCATCCGAGAAGCCGCCGCTTTCGCCCTGGGTGAACCCCGCCGAAGCCGGAGTGACCAGCATCGACGGGCGCAGGTACTTGATCCCCTGGAGCAGCAGGTAGACGGCGATCGCGACGGCGATCGCGCAGAAAAGCAGGCCCAACGCCCAGCAGACCGCCAAACCGATGCGGTCGGTGAGCCGCCAGGTGGCGCTGCCCTCGACCGCCGCCTTGCCGGACCCCGCTGGGGCCCTGCCCGGCGGGGGTGCAGTGGGTGGCGTCACTACGGGAGCGCCCATCAGGCCGTCGCTCCGTATTTGCGCATTGCCCGCCGTGCCGCCCAGCCGGTCAACGAGAGCAGCGCGGCCGAGAAGAGCAGCACCGCGGCGATCGCGAACAGCGTCGCGTTGGCGGGCGGCGAGCTGAGCTGGTCGATGTTCTTGACGATCGTCGGCGCCAACGGGCGCGAGGGCTCGAAGATGAAGATCGCGCCGTCTGCCGGGTTGGGAGCGAAGCCGACCGAGCCCGAGATCATCGCCAGCATCACCGCCTCGCCGATCGCCCTCGCCACCGCCAGCACCGTGCCGGCGACGATCGCCGGACGGGCGGTGCGGACGGCGATTTTCCAGGTGGTGCGCCAACGATTGACGCCCAGGGCCAGGGAGCCCTCCAGCCACCCCGGGCGCACCGCCCGCAGGCCGTCGGAGAAAATCGAGACCATCAGCGGCGCGATCATCACGGTGAGCACGGTGACCGCCGCGAGCAGGCTGTAGCCGCTGAGCGAGATCACGCCGGCGACCGAGGCCTTCTGCGACTCGCTGACCAGGTGGTTGCCGATGAAGGGAACCAGGACCAGGACGC
>DATIPC010000090.1:0-24560 GCA_035472395.1 Solirubrobacterales bacterium | reverse complement strand
TCGGAGCGAGGCAGCGACCCTCGTCGACCAGCTCACCGCCGCTGAGCAGCTCGGCGCCGCCGGCGACCGCCTCGTCGACCCACGCCTTGACCCGGTCGCGGTCGCCGGGCGTGATCAGCGGGCCGACGTCGGTCCCCGGGTCGAGCGGATCGCCGACCCGCAGCTCCCGCACGTTGGCAACAAGGCGCTCGACGAAGGCGTCGGCGACGTCCTCCTGCACGAGCACCCGCTGGATCGAGATGCAGCTCTGTCCGGCATGCGAGAAGGCGTGGATCTGGGCCTTGTCGGCCGCCGTCTCCCAGTCGCCGTCGGAGTGGACGATCAGCGGCGCGTTGGAGCCCAGCTCCAGGTTGACCTTCTTGTGCGGCACGCGGCTGCGGATCCCCCAGCCGACCTCGGCCGAGCCGGTGAAGCTCAGGGCCCTGGTCAGCTCGTGCTCGACGATCGCGTTGCCGACCTCCGAGCCGGGGCCCGGAACGACGCTGAGCCAGCCCTGCGGCAGCCCGGCCTCGACCAGGATCGCGGCCAGCTTCAGCGCCGAGATCGGCGTCTGACCTGCCGGCTTGAGGACGACCGCGTTGCCGGCGGCGATCGCCGGCCCGAGCTTGTGCGCGACCAGGTTGAGGGGAAAGTTGAACGGGCTGATCGCGCCGACGACGCCGAAGGGGACGCGCAGCATCACGCCCAGCTTGCCGGCGCCCGGCGAGGAGGCCTCCATCGGCACGGTGCCCCCGGTCAGCTTGCGCGCCTCGACCGCGGAGAAGGTGAGCGTGTCGACGCAGCGCCCGGCCTCGGCCTGCGCCGTCTTCAGCGGCTTGCCCGCCTCGGCGGCGATCGTCAGGGCCAGATCGTCGAGCCGTTCGCCGACCAGCTCGGCGGCACGGTCGAGCACGGCGGCGCGCTCGTGCTGGGGGAAGTCGGCGGACTCGAAGGCCCCCTGGGCGGCCACGACCGCGCGATCGACCAACGCCGCATCGCCCTGGGCGACCCGCCCGACCACGGTCCCGTCGTAGGGGCTCTTGACCTCGCCCCACTCTTCGGTCTCGACCCACTCGCCGGCGACGAGGAGCTTGTGATCGACTGCCTGGAACGTCTGCGTCGCCATGCTGGCCTCCTCTTCGGTTGCTTCGTTTCAGCCTAGAGCAGGCCGCTACTCGCGCGGCACGAATCTGTTGACCGAGAAATGCGCATCCGACTCGCGGCAATCCTCCTCTTCCTCGCCCTCGCGCCCAGCGCCGAGGCGAGCGTCAGCTGGGTGGTCACGGGGCACGGCTTCGGCCACGGGGTCGGCATGAGCCAGTACGGCGCCTACGGCTACGCCACGCACGGCAAGGGCTACCGGTTCATTCTCGGCCACTACTACTCCGGAACCACGATCGGGGAGCTCGGCGGGCCGCGCATCGTCCATGTCCTCGTCAGCATCGACGCCAGCGACGCCGGCTTCAGCGGGGCGACCAGCGCCTGCGGCAAGCAGCTCGATCCCGGCCGCAGCTACGAGGCCCACCGGGATGGCTCGAGCGTCAAGCTGCGCAGCTCCGGTGGCCGGCCGCTCGCGGATTGCGGGACCGACCTGCGGGCCGCCGGCAAGGGGCGAGTCGCGATCGCCGGGGTGGGGACGTACCGGGGCGCGCTGGAAGCGGTGCCGACCAGCGGCAACAGCGGCTCCCTCAACATCGTCAACGCGCTCCCCATCGACCAGTACGTGAAGGGCGTGATCCCCAACGAGTCGCCCGCCTCCTGGCCGCAGGCGGCGCTGCGCGCCCAGGCCGTGGCGGCCCGCTCCTACGCGCTCAGCGTGCAGGTGGACGGCAACGGCTTCGACCTCTACGACGACACTCGCAGCCAGGTATACGACGGGCTCAGCAGCGAGACGGCAGCGTCCAACGAAGCGGCGGATGCGACCAAGGGACAGGTCGTGATGTACGGCGGCAAGATCGCCGAAACCTTCTTCTCCGCCTGCTCCGGCGGCCACACCGAGAGCGTCCAGAACGTCTTCTTCGGCCCCCCCGTTCCCTACCTGGTGGGAGTGCCCGACCCCTACGACGGCGCCTGCCCCCTGCACAGCTGGAAGCTCGAGTTCAGCGGCCCGGAGATCAGCGCCAAGCTGGGCAGTTACCTGGATGGGCGCCTGAAGCAGGTCGTCGTCACCCAGCGCGGCAGCTCGCCCCGCATCGTCTGGGCGCGCCTGGTCGGGACCGGGGGCGTCACCAAGATTCGCGGCGATCAGCTCGAGGTGGCGCTCGGCGGCTACAGCACCTGGATGACCTTCGCCAAGGAAGTCGGCGGGAAGAACGTCGGCGGTGGCGAAAGCGGAAGCGGCAAGGGCCCTCCGAAAAGCGGGCCGCCCGGTGGGGCCGCGGCCAACCCCTAGATGACTGATTCCACGGCAATAGCCGTGATCAAGGGGTTTGAAGCAGAGAGGCCGAAGTCGACGGTGCTGAAGCAACCGTCGACCGAAAGGCCACGATGCACGCCGACCTCGACACTCTCTGCACCGTCGTTTATTGCACGGCGGACGATCTCCTGCCCGAGAAGCCCGAAAATGCCCGCCGCCGGGTCACCGACGCTGAGGTCGCCACGCTTTGCGTCGCCCAGGCGATCATGGGCATCCCGTCTGATCGCCGCTTCCTTGCCGTCGCCCGCAAGCGCCTGGGCGGTCTCTTCCCGGAGCTGCCAAAGCAGCCTGGCTTCCACAAGCGCAGGGCCCGGCTGGCCGAGACGATCGAGTGGCTCATCGGCGTCTTTGCCGCTGACTCTCCCGGCTTCCACGACGAGCTGCTGCTCGTCGACTCCACACCGGTCGAGTGCGCTCGCTCCGTTGAGACCACACGGCGCTCGGCTTTGGCCGATGTCGCCGACTACGGGCGCTGCGCCTCGCATTCGCGCTTCTTCTGGGGCTTTCACCTGCACTGCCTCTTCGCTCCCGACGGCACGCCCAGGGCCTTCACCCTCGCCTCTCCCAAGCGCGATGAGCGAGAGGTCGGGATCGAGCTGCTGGAGCGCTGCAACCGAGTCGGGGGTGAGATCGTCCTCGGCGACAAGGGCTACGCCGGCCGTGCCTTCGCCGCAGCGGTCCACGAGCTCGACGCCACGATCGTCAGGCCGGCCCGAAAGAACGAGCCCGACAGCGCCCTTCACCTCGCGCCGATCCGCCAGCGCATCGAGTCGATCTTTTGGACCTGCAAGGACATCCTCACTCTGGAGCGCCACGGCGCTCGCACCCTTCACAACCTGCGTGCTCGCATCGCTCAGCGCTTCCTGGCGCTGGCCGCATGTGTCGCGCTCAACCACAGGCTCGCTCGTCCGAGTCGCGCCCTGGTCGACTACGTCGCCTGAGGGCGTGGAATCAATCATCTAGGGAAGCACCAGCTCGGTGTGAATCGCGCGGTGGTCGCTGCCCGGCAGGTCGACGACTCCGTAGTCGGCGATTCCGATGCGGCGATCGGCGAGGACATGGTCGATCGTGATCACCGGGGGGAGGAGCCTGTGACCCATGGTCGGGAAGGTGGGCTCCAGGCCGTTGCCGGTCACGTCGCCCGCGTCGCGGTAGCCCCGGTCGACGACCTCTCGCAGCTTCGCGTCGTCGAGGGTCGCGTTGAAGTCACCGGCCAGGACCCAGGGGGCGCCGGCGCCGGTCGCCGGCAGGCTTTCGAGGGCGGCCCCCCAACTGCCGGTGTGCCCGCTCAGCGGTGGGTAGGGATGAACGCCCACCACCCGAATCCGCCCCCCTCCTGGAAGCGTGATCGCGGCCCGCGGCATGCGGAAGAAGAAGTGTGTCTGATGCGGCAACCTGGCCAGCGGCAGGCGGGTGTAGAGACCGGCGCCGCCGGCGCCGGGGCGGGCCAGGACGAGTGAGTGGAAGAGCCGACGGTAGATCCCGGCACGCCGCAGCTTGGCGGCAAACGACGGCGTCAGCTCCTGCACGCTGAGGAGGTCGGGGTGGAATCGGTCGACGAGGCCGACCAGCCCTGCTGGGTCGGCGCCGCCGACGTGGACGTTGGCCGAGAGCACGGTCAGCGTCTCGTGCCCGGCGGCTTGCGCGGTAGAGCTGCCGATCGTCCTGGGAAGCACGACCGCCGCGAGACAGGCGAGCACCAGGGCGGCGGTTGCGGTTGCCGCCCAGTTGCGCAGCGCAGCTGCAACGCCGGTGGCGAAAAGCGCCGCGATCGCAGCGTAGGGCGTGAACGCCATCAGCGCCACGAGCGGGTATCCGCCCTCGAGGCCGAAGAGGCGGATCGCAGTCCAGACGACGAGCGGGATGACCGCCACCCAGATCGGCCAGTAGCGGCGCGCTCCGGTACGACTCACCGACTCAGCCGTCCGGATAGGGCTGGATCGCTATGCCGTGGTCGTTCTCGCGCATGCCGAGCTCGTAGGCAGCGCCGGCCGGGAGGCTGAGCTCGAGGGCTGGAAGCGCGGGGCGTTCGACCGTCAGCTCGAGGTCGGAGACCGAGCAGTTGATCGTGTGGTGCTCTGGGCCCTTGGGGTCGGCGTAGACCCAGCCTACGAAGTCCTTTTTGGGAGCCGAGACCCTGCCGCGGACGACGATGTCCTTGCCCGGCAGGACGAAGGCGCAGCCGCCGGCGGACTCCTCGATCGACGCATCGCGAATCTGGCCGAAGCCGCCCAACCGGTGTGGCTCGCCGTCGAGCATCAGCATCCCCGCGGGCACCCAGGGGGTCGTCCAGGGCCCGAGCTCGATCCGGGCGGCGCCGGCGTCGAAGTAGGTGTCGGGGGCACCGTCGAACCCCGTCCCCTCGAGCCAGACCCAGCGCTCGGCGTGCTCGGTGCCCCAGTTGTGGCCGATCATCCCCGGCCAGCCGTCGAGCTCGATCGTCTCGCCGTCGATCTCGAGGCGGCCGTTGAAGCGGGCGTTCGGGAACGGGGCGACGAACTTGGTTTTCGGCAGCCGCGTCTCGTAGAGACGGTCCGAAGGCAGGTACTTGCAGGGCTCGGCATCGCCGGAGAAGGTCAGGTCCCAGGAGATCGCATTCCCCTCCGTTCCGGTGCGCTTTTTGTCCCCCTGAGGTGCAAAAAGCGCACCGGAAGCGCGAGCGTAGCCCGGCCCGATCTCCGCGTCGGCGATCCTGATCCAGCCGCCGGCCGGCACCGACAGCTCGGCAGCCGGCACGGTCACCTTGGTCGCCCGCGGCCCGTCCGCATCGCGATCGAAGAGGACGAACCAGATCGAGGCGTTCGGCTCCGCCCCCGGCCGCTTGTGCACGGTGTGCCGGATCCAGATCCCCTGACCCCCGCCGGGCCGGCAGGCTTTGACGTAGAAGCTCTCGTAGTGGCCCGCCTTGGCGCCAACCCGCGGGAACCGCGCTCCCTGGTCCATGCGCGGACGCTACACCTTGATGGTTACGACGTCGCCATCCTGGACAACGTAGTCGCGGCCCTCGATGCGGAGCAGGCCGCGGTCGCGGCCGGCGGCGTAGCCACCGCACTCAACCAGCTCCCGCCAGCCGATCGCCTCGGCTTTGATGAAGGCGTCCTGAATCTCGGTGTGGATCGTGCCGGCCGCCTCCCAGGCGGTGGCGCCGCGCCGCAGGGGCCGTGCCACCGCTTCCTTGTCCTCGCCGGCGGTGAAGAAGGTGATCAGCTCCAGGAGGTCGTAGGCGGCACGGACGAGTCGGGCGAGGCCGGAGCCCTCGACCCCGTATGACTCGCGCATCTCCTCCGCTTCGGCTTGGTCCAGCTCGGCCAGCTCGCCCTCGATCCGGGCGCTGACCGCGACCACCCCGGCGCCGACCGCGGCGGCGTGGGCCGCCACGGCCTCGGGCGGCTCGGCATCGCCCTCGTCGACGTTGGCGACGTAGAGGATCGGCTTCGAGGTCAGGGCCTGCAGGTTGGCGGGACCTCGGGCGGCGGCGTCGGGGACGGGCACCGAGCGGGCCGGCTTGCCCGTGGCCAGCGCCTCGACCACCCGCTCGAGCCAGTCGCGCTCGGCGATCGCCTCTACGTCTCCCGACTTGGCCCCCTTGCGGACCCGGTCGAGCCGCCGCTCCCCCTGCTCGTAGTCGGAGAGCGTCAGCTCGGTCTCGATCGTCTCGATGTCGGCGAGCGGGTCGACGCGGCCGTCGGGGTGGGGAACGCCGCTGTCGTCGTGGCAGCGGACGACGTGGCAGATCGCGTCGGTCTCACGGATCGAGGCGAGGAACTTGTTGCCCAGCCCCTCCCCTTCGGAGGCGCCCTTGACCAGACCGGCGATGTCGTGGAAGGAGATCGTCGCCGGCACCAGCTCGGAGCTGCGCACGGTCTCGCCGACCTGCTGCAAGCGCTCATCGGGCACCTGGGCGATCGCCACGTTGGGCTCGATCGTCGTGAACGGGTAGTCGCCGGTCTGGGCGCCGCCCCTGGTCAGCGCGTTGAAGAGGGTCGACTTGCCCGCGTTGGGAAGGCCGACGATGCCGACCTTCATAGCGAGAGCGGCACGATCAGGCCGAGGATGACGCCGAGCACGGCGCCGACCAGGACGTCGGACGGGTAGTGCATCCCCAGGTAGGGACGGCCGAGCGCCAGCGCCAGCGCCAGCACGAAGGCAAGCGCCCCCAGCGGCTCGACCCGGGTCATCGCGGTCGCCACGGCAAACGCGGAAGTCGCGTGCGCCGAGGGAAAGCTGAGCGAGCTGGGCGCACCGCCGAGCGGCGGCAGCCCCTCCAGCACCGGCCGCGGCCGCTTCACGATCAGCTTGACCAAGTAGTTGAGCCCAATCGCGATCGGCCCCAGCGCCGCGCAGATCGACCAAGCCTCGCGATGCGAGCCATCGACGATCGCCAGCACCACCCCAATAGCGACCCAGATAGCCCCATTGTTCCCAGCCTTCCCAAGAGCCTTGGCAGCTTTCTCCAAACCAGGGGCGTGCCAAGTGGTTCTCATAAAGCGCAGCGTCCTGAGATCGAGTTCCTGCACGGCCGCGCAGGATATGGGAGTCGTGGCCCATTCCTCCGGTGCCTCGCGAAGCGGCTCCGCAGAGTGATCCCTGGCCGCGAAGCGGCACCAACATAGTGAGCGAAGCGAACATAGGCAGCCGGAGGAATGGGCCACGACTCCCCCACCCTCAGGGTCGATCAGAATCAAGGTCAGCCCCATGCCCTTCGTCCCCAACTACACCCACACCCCCGGCCACCACTGCGGCTCGACCGCCCTCCGCAACCTGCTCGCCTTCCACGGCGTCGAGATCAGCGAGGAGATGGCGTTCGGGCTCGGCGCCGGCGCCTGCTTCTACTACGTCGCCCTCGAGCAGGCCTCGCCGACGCGCTGGTTCAACGGTCGCGCAGCCCGCCTCGAGGAGAACTTCGACGAGCTGACCGGCGCGGCGCTGGAGCTGAGCACCTTCGATCGCGACGACGACGGCGCCTGGGCGGCCGCCCGCGCCGGGGTCGACGCCGGTAGGCCGGTCCTCCTCCTCACCGATCTCTACTACCTCGATCACTACGGCAACTCAGCCCACTTCCCCGGCCACGCCGTCGTCCTCGCCGGCTACGACGAAGAGGTGGCGCACCTCTCCGACACCGGCTTCGAGGAGCTGCAGACGACCCGGCTCGAGAACCTCGACAAGGCGCGCCACAGCAACCACCCCGCCTACCCTCTCTCGGGTCACATGTTCACCGTGACCGGCGAGCTCTCGCCCGAGCGCTTGCGCGAGGCGATCCCAGCGGCAATCGAGCGTGCCGCCAAGGCGATGGTCGAACCCGAGCTCCGCGAGTTCTCCGGCCTCGACGCGGTGCGGCGCCTCGCAGCCGAGGCAGGCTCCTGGCCCGAAGTCGCCGCGGACTGGCAATGGTGCGCCCGCTTCGGCTACCAGGTGATCGAGCGCCGCGGCACCGGCGGCGGCGCCTTCAGGCTGATGTACTCGCGCTTCCTCGAGGAGGCCGGCCGCCCGGAGGCACCCCTCGCCGAGGAGGCAGCCACGGCCTGGACCGGCCTGGCAAACGCCTTCCACGCAGCCAGCGAGCGCGACGACCCTGGCCCTGGACTCTGGCGGCAGATCGACATTGCGGCCAACCGCGTAGCCGAGGCGGAGGAGCGGCTCTGGGTCTCTTTGGCCAATCCGTAGTTATCCCCAATGGAGCCCGTGGGCTCGGTGGTGTACCGTTTTTAACTGCGGGAGGCGGGTAACTGGTTTTGAAACCCGTCTTTGAGGAGAGGTCATATGAGAGGTAAGCGAGGCCCACTGGGGCTGCTAGCGCTGACCGCCGCATTTTTCGTTCTCGCATTTGGCGCATCCAGCGCCCAGGCCGCATTTGGCATAGAACGCTGGGAATCGCTGACCTGCAAAGAAAACGTCGACACCCCGCCGAACTTCGGGGAAAAACTCGTCGGACTGCCGCCCCTCACCCAGTCGGGGGAACAGTGTACGAAGGAAACGCCCGAAAAGTGGTTCAAACAGGCCGCCGGCCACCCGCCCTTCGGGATTACCGACTTCACCCTGAACACCCTCACCGGGTCAGGCGCTGAAGGCTTTCCCGACAAATTCGTCAAAGACATCGTCGTCGACACCCCGGAAGGTCTGAGCGTCAACCCCGAGGCCGCGCCCAAGTGCACCATCGAACAGATGGAAAAAACCAACCCGGCGTTGACCTGTCCCCAGGCGATAGTCGGCACCAACTACCTCACCGTCGCCGCCAAACCACCGGGACCGGAATGCGTTCCGAAATGCCCACAGGTGCGTGCAACGGTCCCCGTGTTCAACGTCGAACCGTTCTTCGGGGTGCCCTCGATGGTGGCCTTCCCGACCGAAACCGGACCGACCTTCATCGTCGGCTCGCTCAGCCCGGTCGACCAGCACGTCACCTTCACGATCAGCGACATCCACGCACCGCCCGCGGGTCCGCCGCTGGTCGGCTCGCGACTCGTGTTCAGCGGCAAAGGCGGGGACCTTGGTGACGGGACCTATCTCACCAATCCCAGCGTCTGCGGTACCCCTCAGACGGCGGAACTCCACGTCGACTCACAGGAAGGGGCCACCGCCGGGGCCAGCTTCACCACGCCGTTCTCGGGCGAAGGCTGCGACAAAATCCCCTTCAACCCCACGATCGACACCAGCGTGAACAGCCAGACCGATTCGCCGGACGCGATGACGATCGACCTGGGAATCCCGTTCGATCCCTCGCAACCGATCGCCAACTCCTATCTCAAAACGGCAACCGTCACGCTGCCCGAAGGGGCGGGAATCAACCCCTCGCTGGCGAATGGCCTGCAGACCTGCAGCAACACGCAGTTCGCCTACCACACCAACGATCCGATCCACTGTCCCGCAGCCTCGGAGATAGGCACCGTGGATGTGGAAACGCCTTCACTTCCGCCCGGATCTCTGCACGGCAAGGTCTACGTGGCCGAGCCGGAAAGCAACGACCCGAGCTCTGGCAACCAGTTCCGGATCTTCCTCACGGTCGAGTCGGAACGCTACGGCGTCAACGTGCGCTTGAAAGGGCAGATCTTTCCCAACCTGGAAACGGGCCAGCTGAAAGCGGTCATCGATGAAAACCCCCAGGCGACGTTCAGCTCATTCAAAGTCCACATCAACGGTGGACCGCGGGGGGCGCTGACGACGCCCAACACCTGTGGTCCGCACGAAACGACCACCGACCTGGCCCCGTGGTCTGGGAATCAAGATGCTCATCCGAGCAGCGAATACACCCTGACCGAAGCCGCGGGCGGCGGCGACTGCCCGAAAACCCTCGGCGACAGGCCGTTCAGCCCGACCTACAACGCCGGCACCGTGCAGCCGGGGGCGGGTAAGTACAGCCCGTTCGAATTGCACATCACGCGTCCCGACGGCGCCCAGGAGATCCGCAAGATCGAAGCGACGCTGCCCCCGGGCATGGTCGCCAAGCTCAAGGGCGTCGAATACTGCCCGCAGGCGAGCATCGACGCGGCGGCCGCTTCATCTGGAACGAACGAGCGCGCACATCCGAGCTGCCCGAGCAAGAGCCAGATCGGCACGGTCGACGTCGGCGTCGGTTCTGGATCGGCGCCGTTCCACACCCCCGGCACCGCCTATCTCGCGGGTCCCTACAAAGGCGCCCCGATCAGCATGGTGTTCGTCGTCCCCGCGGTTGCCGGGCCCTATGACCTGGGCACCAACGTAGTCAGGGCGGCCGCGTACATCGATCCGGAAACGGCCGAAGTACACGCCGTCTCCGACACGATTCCGTACATATTCGGAGGCGTGAAGCTCGACATCCGGTCGATCGACATCTCGATCAACCGCAAGAACTTCACCCTCAACCCGACGACCTGCCGCGAACCGTTCTCGGTCCGCTCGTCGATCTTCGGCGGCGGCAGCAACCCGGCCGACGAAGCGAGCTGGTCGACGTCGGCGCAGGCGAGCCCGTTCCGGGCGACGGAATGCGGCAAGCTTAAGTTCAAGCCGAAGTTCCACGCACGGATCCTCGGTGGCAAGAACCAGACCAAGCGCACGGCCAACCCGAAGTTCCGGGCGATCCTCGAAGCCCGCAAGGGCGATGCCAACCTGCGCCGAGCGACGTTCATCCTGCCGAACGCGACGTTCCTCGACCAGGGCCACATCAAAACCATCTGCACGAGGGTGCAGCTGGCGGCAAACGCGTGTCCGAAGAAGTCGATCTACGGCAACGCCAAGGCGACCTCGCCGCTGCTCGACAAGCCACTGAAGGGTCCGGTCTACCTGACCTCGTCCGATAACAAGCTGCCGGACCTGCTGGTCGACCTGAACGGCCAGGTGAACATCCGCCTGCGCGGCGTGATCAGCTCCGTGCATGGTCGCCTCAAGACGGTGTTCGCCAACACGCCGGACGTCGCCGTGAACAAGTTCACGCTGACCATGAAGGGCGGCAACCGAGGGCTGCTGGTCAACTCCCGCGACCTCTGCTCCCGGCGGACGACCGGCTTCCTCAAGTTGAAGGCCCAGAACAGCAGGCAGCTGAAGACGAAGAACCTGCGGCTCAACATCCCGGCCTGCGGGTAAGGGCCGCACCAGCGGTGAGCGCCGGGGCTGGTATCGAGGCCGCCCCGGCGCAGCCGTTCGCTAGGTACTGAGCGCATGGCGGAGGGTGACACGATTCGGCGGACCGCACGCCGAATCGAGGCGGCGGTCGGAGGGCAGGACCTGAGCGTCATCGCCGGCAACGGCCGCGGCCGCGCCGCCGGGGTCGAGCGCCTCGACGGCCGCCGCCTGGAGCGCGTCGAGGCGCGGGGCAAGCACTTGCTGTTCCACTTTGGCGACCTCGTCCTCCACAGCCATCTCGGGATGAGCGGCTCCTGGCGCGCCTACCGACATGGGGAGCGCTGGGCGAAGCCCGCCTCCGCGGCCTGGGTCGTGCTGAGAGGGGATCGGTTCGAAGCCGTTCAGTTCAGCGGACCGACCCTGAGAGTGCTGGGAAGGGCAAAGCTCAGCAACGATCCGACGCTGTCCAGGCTGGGCCCAGACATCCTCGCTCCGCGCTTCGACGAGAGCGCCGCGATCGCCTCGCTCCGCCAGTCCCCAGCGCATGAGCTGGGCGAGGCGCTGCTCGATCAGCGCCTGATCACGGGGATCGGCAACATCTTCAAGAGCGAGGCCTGTTTCGCCGCCCGGGCGGACCCGTGGCGGTCGATCGCCGCGCACTCCGACGAGGAGCTGCGCGGCACCCTCAGCGCCGCGCGGCGCCTGATGCGGGACTCTGCCGCCAGAGGTCGCGCGGACCCCGCCGTCTACCGCCGTGCCGGCCGGCCGTGCCCAACCTGCGGCACCCCGATCGCCGCCCGCGGCCAGGGCGACGCCAACCGCCGCACTTACTGGTGCCCCCGCTGTCAGACGGGCGCGAGCCGGGCGAAGTAGGCGAACCAGTTTCCGGAGTGGGTTTCGAGAGCCAGGCCGACCTCGCCAGCCTGGCGCTCGAGGCTGGCCCGGGTGGTGAAGTGGGGATCGCCGAAGAGCTCGCCGACGATCAGGCGGCCGGCGGGCTTGAGGACGCGTTGGATCTCACGCAGAGCGGCAATCGGGTCGGGAATCTCACCGAGGACGGCGGTCAGGACGACGGCGTCGATCGAAGCGTCCTCGAAGGGGAGGGCAGTGGCATCGCCCAGGGTTGGAACGACGTTCCGGAGGCCGCGCTCGGTGGCGCGGCCGATGACGTGGTCGAGGAACTCTTGTTGAAGGTCGAATATCTCGACCGTTCCATCTGGGCGCAGCCACTCGGCGATGTCGAGCGTGTAGTAGCCCACCCCCGGGCCGATCTCCAAGATCCGCTCGCCTGGCTGCGGCACCAAGACCGAGCGCAGGCGGTCGCGGGTGATGACCGGGTGCGGTGCTTCGACCCAGAAGCGCTGCCCGTAGGGGCAGGCCGACGGGTTCTTGCGCCACCAGAGGGCCGCTGCCAGCGTCGCCAACCCCGCGACACCGAGCAGCCTGCTGGCTCGCATCAGTCCTGCCGGTTGAGCGAGAAGCCGACCCGGTGCTCACCGGAATCGATGCGCAGGAAGGCGACCTTGCCGAGGTAGACCGAGAGGACGCCGTCCTCCGTTTTCACATCGTGCCAGCCGCCCTTCTCGACCTGCTTGCGGAGGTCCTTCAGCTCGTCCCCGGTGAGCCGCACCGGCACGACCTGGCCGCCCTCGAAGCCGATCTCCACCTTCTGCGCGTCTGCCATCAGTGCTCCTCTCCGCTCGATTCGACGATCTCGGTAAGCACGCCGCCGGTCGAGCGCGGCTCGATGAACGCCACCCGGCTTCCCCGGATGCCAACCCGCGCCTTGCTGTCGATCAGCTCAAGGCCGACGCCGGAGAGCTTCTCCAGGGTCGAGTCGATGTCGTCCACGGCGTAGGCGACGTGATGCAGCTTTGGGCCCTTGCGACCGAGGAACTTGCCGATCGGCGTGTCGGGCGCCAACGGCCTCATCAGCTCGACGTGTCCGTCGCCAACGTCGAGCAGCACCGCCTCCACGCCCTGCGACTCGACCGTCTCGCGGTGGGCAACGGACATCTCAAAGGTCTCCGCGTAGAGGTCGAGTGCCGCGTCGATGTCCTCGACGGCGACGCCGATGTGGTCGATCTTGCCGAACATCGGCGCGCAGTCTACGTTGCCGGGGGTGGCTCGCCGTCGCTGGCCCCGGGTCCCTCGACGCGAAGGATCTCAGCCAGTGCAGCGATCCCCACCTGGAGCTGCTCGGGGGTTGGCTCCTTGGTCGCGAGGTGGCGCTGGATCTCGCGACCCGGAGTATGGAAGGCCTCGGCCAAGGGGGCACCGTGGTTGCGGTCGCTCCAGGCGAACATCTCGACCGCAAGTGAAGCGCCGCCCAGACCGACCGCGGCGCGGGCCAGCGGACTCGGCCGCTCGACCAACCGCTCCAGCAGCACCGTGCCGCCAGCGGAAAGCAGCATCATCGGCGCGATCAGGTTGGAGCCACAGCGGTCGTGCTCCTTGGGCACCGATGTGGGGTCCTCGACCCCCTGCTCGTAGGCGGCGATCGCCTTGTGCTCAACCCCGTGGTAGGCAGCCAGGTCGCGGTCGGTGAGCGCCATCACAGCCGGCATCGCCCCCAGCGCCTGCACGAGCCCCTCGCGCAGCGCGGTGCTCTCCAGCCGCCGCCGCAGCAAGCTGGTGCCAAGGAGCGTCGCCCCGATCGTGACCAGCACCCGCCGGTCCTCGAACGGCAACCGAGCCGCCGGCAACCGCCGCCGCACCAGCGGCAGCACCGCCATCGCCTCGGCAAGTTTCAGCGGCCCCCGCAATCCCGGCACCCGCCCGGCCAACTTAGGCGCCAGCTCCGGTTTGCGCTCCGAGGCGACGACAACCTGGCCGTCTCTGTCGCGCACAGCGGCGGCCCAGTGCGTCGGCCCATGAATCAGCAGGCCATTGCGAAGCGCCATACCACCAAGTCTCAGCTTCTCCGAAGCGATAGCCGGACGATAGAGGAGGACGGGAGCCCTCCCCCAACCACTCGACGACCGCAGCATGAGCATGCGGTCGTCGAGTCCCCCCTGATTCCCCCTGTAATTCCCGACCGGAGACCCCCAGTCCGGGCCTCCGGCCGGTGTGTCGGCTCTCCCTGGCTCTAGCTTGGAAAGCCGACCTCTGAAACACGGTGTCTATGAAGAAGTTGCGCCTGTGATTAGGCACCGTGAATTTTCTTGCGCAGTGCCTCCAGGCGCCGGCCCAGCTCCGCCTCGAAGCCGCGGTCGGTCGGCGCGTAGAACCGCATTCCCTTCATCCCCGCCGGCATCAAGGGCTGGTCGCTGACCGCCCCCGGCTCGTCGTGCGCGTAGCGGTAGCCCTCGCCCCGTCCGAGCTTGCCCGCACCGGGGTAATGGGCGTCGCGCAGGTAGTCGGGGGGCGTCTTGGCGCCGTTCTCGCGGACCTCGGCCCGGGCCCTTCCCAGGGCTTTGTAGGAAGCGTTGGACTTCGGGGCAAGGGCCAGATAGACGGCGGCCTGGGCGAGGTTGAGCGCGCACTCGGGCAGCCCCACCCGGTCGACGGCCCTCGCCGCAGCGTCGGCGACGAGCAGGGCTTGCGGATCGGCGTTGCCGACGTCCTCGGAGGCGAGGATGACCATGCGGCGGGCGATGAAGCGCGGGTCCTCACCGCCCTCCAGCATCACCGCCAGGTAGTAGAGCGAGGCATCGACGTCCGAGCCCCGCGTCGCCTTGATCCAGGCCGAGACGAAATCGTAGTGGCGGTCGCCCTGGCGGTCGTAGTCGAGCGCCTTGCGCTGCAGCGCGTCCTCGATCGCGGTGACGTCGACCGCCTCGCCTCGAGAACGCTCGACCGCCCGCTCGAGAGCGGAGAGGGCAACGCGGGCGTCGCCGCCCGAGCGCTGCGCCAGCATCTTCAGCGCCGCGTCCTCGACCGGGGGAGGATCGGCCGGCCCCCGCTCGGGATCGGCCAGTGCCCGGCGCAGCAGCTCCTCCACCTGCTCCGCCCCCAGCGGCTGCAGCTCGTAGATCTGGCAGCGCGAGAGCAGGGCCGAGTTGACCTCGAAGTAGGGGTTCTCGGTGGTAGCCCCGATCAGCGTCAGCAGCCCCTCCTCGACCGCCGGCAGCAACGCGTCCTGCTGGGCCTTGTTGAAGCGGTGAATCTCGTCCAGGAAGAGGACGGTGTGCCGGCCGTTGGCCCCGCGCCGCTCACGAGCGCGAGCGATGACAGCCCGAATCTCAGCCCGCCCGGCATTGACCGCCGACTCCTCCTCGAACGCCCCATCGGCGCCGGCCGCCGCGATCCGCGCCAGCGTCGTCTTCCCCGACCCCGGCGGCCCGTAGAGGATCGAGCTGTGGGGATGCCCGCTCTCGATCGCGGCGCGAAGCCCCGACCCCTCGCCGAGGACGTGCTCCTGCCCGACGAGCTCGTCCAAGCTCCGCGGCCGCATGCGGACAGCCAGAGGTGCATCAGCATCCGGCGAAGCCGGCTGACGGCCTGACCCCTCGTCGCTTCCAAACAGTCGGTCGGCCATGCCGCGAGTATGAACGTGGCGGTAGTCGGCGCTGGAGCGTGGGAGCCGGGAGAGGCTCTGGGGGTGCCTCGCGAAGCGGGCACCGCAGAGTGCTTCCGCCGCGAAGCGGCTCCGAATTCGTGAGCGAAGCGAACATAGGCACCCCAGGGCCTCTCCCGGCTCCCACAACACCACCTACAATCGACCGCTATGGAGATCGCCACGCAAAGCCCCCCGTCCCAGTCAACGCTCGAGTCCTTCAACCCCGCCACCGGCGAGTTGGTCGGCTCGGTGGCCACCATCACCCCGGACGAAGTGCAGGGCATCGTCGACGAAGTCGCCCGCATTCAGCCCGCCTGGGCCGAGCTCAGCCTCGACGACCGGGCTCGCTACATGCGACGCGCCGCCGACGCGCTGCTCGACGACATCGACCAGATCGCCGAACTGCTCGTCAACGAGCAGGGCAAGCCGCGCGCCGAGGCCTACACGATGGAGCTGCTGCCGACCGTCGACGCGCTGCACTGGTGCGCCAAGGCCGGCCCCAAGATCCTCGCCGACGAGAAGGTGCGGATGTCGCAGGCCTTCCTGGCGAGCAAGAAAAGCCGCTTCACCTACGAGCCGATCGGCGTCGTCGGTGTGATCGCGCCCTGGAACTACCCCTGGTCGATTCCCTTCGGCGAGGTCGCGATCGCGCTGATGGCGGGCAACGGCGTCGTGCTCAAGCCGGCGAGCCTGACGCCACTGCTCGGCGAGGCGATCCGCCGCGTCTTCGAGAAGGGCGGCCTGCCCGAGGGCTTGGTCAGGGTCGTCCACGGCGGCGGCGTGGTTGGCGATGCGCTGGCCCGATCCAGCGCCGGCAAGATCTTCTTCACCGGTTCAGTTGACGTCGGCCGGGTGGTCGGCGAGGTCTGCGCACGGCAGTTGAAGGGCTCGGTGCTGGAGCTGGGCGGCAAGGACCCGATGATCGTCTGCGCCGACGCCGACCTCGGCAACGCGGTCTCCGGCGCCGTCTGGGGCGGCTTCGCCAACGCCGGGCAGACCTGCTCGGGGATCGAGCGCGTCTACGTCGTGCGCGAGGTCGCCGACCGCTTTATCGAGGGGGTCGCCCGCGAGACGCAGAAGCTGCGGCTCGGCAACCCGATCGAGTGGGAGACCGAGATCGGACCGATGACCTCCGCGGGCCAGTACGAGATCGTCGTCGAGCTGATCGAGGACGCGGTCGCCACCGGCGCGACCAAGCTCTGCGGCGGCCCGACCCCCGTCGCTGGCCTCTCCGACAAATACATCGCCCCCACCGTCCTGACCGGGGTCACCCATGAGATGCGGATCATGAAGGAGGAGGTCTTCGGCCCGGTGCTGCCGATCGTCGTCGTCGATTCCGAGCAGGAGGCGATCGACCTCGCCAACGACTCCGAGTTCGGCCTCGGCGCCTCGGTCTGGACCAAGGACCGCCAGAAGGGCGCCCGGATCGCGCGGCGGATCGAATCGGGCATGGTCTGGGTCAACGACCACTCCTTCAGCCACGGCGCCTGTCAGTGCGCCTGGGGCGGAGTCAAGGACTCAGGGGTCGGCCGCTCCCACTCCAAATTCGGTTTCTATGAGTGCGTGAACGTCAAGATGAACGCCTGGGAGCCGGGTCTCACCCGCGACTTCTGGTGGCACCCCTACGACGCCACCCTGGGCGAAGCGGTCCGTGCCTCGGCCAAGCTGCTCTACGGCAAAGGGGCAACCCGCAGCCAGGCCCTGCGCAAGGGCGCCGGGCCGCTGCTCAAAGTCGGCGCCCGCACCTTGCGCAAGCGCCGCTGACGGTCCCGCCGGGCGCGGGACCGCCGGGTGCCGTCGGCTCAGCCGCCGTTGATCGTGATCGTCTTCGAGGTGGCGCCGCCGCACTTGTAGATCGTGCCCGCGGTGCCTTCGCTTTTCGGCTTCAGCTCGGCGTAGATCTTGTAGGGGAGCTGGCCCTTGAAGTGCAGATCTTCGGGATTGACTTCCCACTTGCCAGTCTCGGTGGATTGGGCCCGTCCCAGCACCCCGTGGCCCTGCTGCTTGAGGACCACAGCGCGTTCGGCGATGCAGGCCGGATTGGCCGCGGACACCTTGCCTTTGTAGGCGTACTGGCTGATCGTCAGGGTGGACGACACGTTGACGATCTTCGTGGCGCCAGCCGGAACGGCGACAAGCGCGGCAGCCATGGTCACGACCGCGAGGGTCGTCAGACCCGCCTTCAGCTTGGTTCCTCTGCTCATTGATCCTCCTCGAGAGATTTGTGCCGCGGCAGCTTAGTGCGAGCCGGACCTTCAGAATCCCCCGACGTGCAGTCCGACGAGAGAACAGACGGGCCGGCGCTGATCCTCGCCGGGCTGCGGCGCGACTTCGGCGAACGCCCGGCGCTGGACGGGGTCGACCTGACCCTGGACACGGGCGAGACGCTGGTCGTGCTGGGGCCGAACGGGGCCGGCAAGACGACGCTGCTGCGCATCCTCGCGACGCTGCTGCGGCCCAGCTCCGGCGAGGTGCGCGTGCTGGGCGCACACCTGCCCGGCGAGGCCTGGAAAGCACGTGGCCGGATCGGCTTCCTCGGCCACGAAGCGCTTCTCTACCGCGACCTGAGCGGGCGCGAGAACCTGCGCTTCCAGGCAAAGCTGCACGGGATGCGAGGCGAGGCGGCGGAGGCACGGATCGGGGAGCTGCTTGCCGCGGTCGGGATGGAGCGGCGCGCCGAGCAGCACATCGCCGAGCTCTCGGCCGGGATGCGCCAGCGGCTCGCCGTCTGCCGCTGCGTCCTGCACGAGCCGGAGCTGCTGCTGCTCGACGAGCCCGACTCAAACCTCGACGCCGAGGGACGTGAGCTGGCGCGGGAGCTGATCGGCCCCGGAGAGGGCCGCACCAGGGTCCTCGCCACCCACGATCCGGAGCGGGCGCTGCCCGACGCCGACCAGGTCCTCCGACTCGGCGCCGGCGGCAGGGTGGCGGTCGCGTGACCCCCTCCCGCCTCGCCTTCGCGGCGATCCTCGGCAAGGACCTGCGCGCCGAGTTGCGCACCTTGCAGTCGCTGCCGGCGATGGCGCTCTTCGCGATCACGACCTTCGTCATCTTCCGCTTCGGCCTCGACCGCACCAGCCTCTCCGGCAGCCTCGCCGCCGGGGTCCTGTGGGCGACGCTGCTGTTCGCGGCGATCCTCGGGATCAACCGCCTCTTCGTCGTCGAGCGCGAGGAGGGGGGCTTCGACGCGATCCGGCTCGCGCCGATCGACCGCACCGCCCTCTTTGCCGCGAAGGCATCGGCGCTGCTCGTCTACCTGCTGGTGCTGGAGCTGATCGTCGTCCCCGTCTTCGCCGTCTTCTTCCTTAACTCGGCGGCGGCGCTGCCACCGCTTGCCCTCGTCCTCCTGCTCGCCGACCTCGGCCTCGCCGCGACCGGCACCCTGATCTCCTCGATGGCGGTCAACTCGCGCGCCCGCGATCTGCTCGCGCCGCTCGTCCTGCTGCCCCTCGTGGTGCCCCTGATGATCGCCGCGACCGGCGCCAGCGAGCCACTGTTGGCGCTGGGCGGACCCGGTTATCACCGCTTCGGCACCTGGCTCGCGGTGCTCGGCCTATACGATTTGATCTTCCTCCTCGTCGGATACGCGGTGTTCGACTTCCTGCTGGAGGACTGAGGCGCCCCCACCCCGCACGATGTACGGCAAAGGCCTGAGACCCCTCTCGATCGCGACCGTCGCGGCGCTTGTCGCGGCGCTTTCGCTCGTCTTCTTCTACGCCCCGCTCGACGGCGACCAAGGCTTCATCCAGAAGATCTTCTACCTGCACGTGCCGCTGGCGATCGTCGCGCTGGTCGGCTTCGTGATCGGCGGCGTCTTCGCGATCCTCCACCTGCGCAGCGGCGACAGTCGCTGGGACGCCTACTCATACGTCTCGATCCACATGTCGGTGATCTTCGGCGTCGCGGTGCTGATCACCGGCTCGATCTGGGCAAAGGCCTCCTGGGGGCACTGGTGGGTCTGGGACGAGCCGACCCTGGTCAGCTTCCTGATCGTCTTCCTCATGTACGCGACCTACTACCCGTTCCGCTACGCGATCGAGGACCGCAACCAGCAGGCCCGCTACGCCTCTGTCTTCGCGATCGTCGCCGGCGCCTTCGTGCCGCTCAACTTCATGGCGGTGCGGATGGCGCAGAGCCTCGTCCACCCGCGGGTCTTCGCCACCACCAATGGCGGCCTGCCCGGCTCGATGATGCTGACCTTCCTCGTCAGCCTGCTGGCGATCGGGCTGCTCTGGGTGACCTTGGTCAAGTTCGAGCTGACCGCGAAGAGCGCCTCCGGGCAGCTGAAGCGGCTGCGCCGCGCCCTCGACGCGCCCGCACCCGGCGGCACCTCCCGCGTCGCCCCGGAGGTGAGCTGATGCTCGCCCTGTTTGCAGCCGCCCCAGCGCTGCCACTCGACGAGGCCGGCAAGTACGTCGCCGGCGCTTACGTCGTCTTCCTCGCCCTGATCGTCGTCTACGTGGCGATCATGGCCGCCAAACTGCAGCGGATCGAGCGCGAGCTGCGCGAGCTGGCCGGTTTCGCGGAGAGCCGCGCCAACGGAGATGGCCAAGCCGCCCCCGGACGCGGGAGTGAGGAGCCATCCATATCTGATTCTTTGGCTCCTCACGGGAGCAGAGGAGGCGGCGGCGTATGAGTGATCTCCTCGCCCTCGGCGTCTCCCACAAGACGGCCCCCCTCGACCTGCGCGAGCGACTCTCGCTGACCGAGGGGCGCGCGGTCGGCGCCCTGCACGAGCTGACCGCAGTCGACGGCATCCACGAGGCCGCCGCGATCTCGACCTGCAATCGCACCGAGCTCTACCTGATCGTCTCCGACACGGTCGAAGCCGAGTCGACGGCGCTGGGGGTCCTTACCCGGCAGGCGGAGATCCGCCCAACCGAGCTGCTCGGGCACCTCTACTCGTTGCGCTCCGGCGACGCGGCGCGCCATCTCTTCGGGGTCACCGCCGGGCTCGACTCGATGATCGTCGGCGAGGCGGAGATCCAGGGCCAGGTCAAACGCGCCTACGAGCTGGCGCTGGTCGAGGGCGCCACGGGACCGATCCTCAATCGCCTCTTCCGCGGTGCTCTCGCCGCCGGGGGCCGGGTGCGCGAGGAGACCGCGATCGGCGAGAAGGGCGTCTCGATCCCCTCGGTCGCAGTAGAGCTGGCGCGGCGCACGCTCGGCGACCTCGGCGAGCGGCGGGTGCTGGTGATCGGCGCCGGCGAGACCGCCGAGCTTGTCGCCAAGGCGCTGGTCGCCCGTGGCGTCGCCACCGTCTTCGTCGCCAACCGCCACTACGACCGGGCGATCGGCCTCGCGCAACGCTTCGACGGGGAGGCGGTCCGCTTCGAGGAGCTGCCCGAGCAACTGCAGGCGGCCGACATCGTCGTCTCCGCGACCAACTCGCCTCACCACATCGTCGAGCGCGAAGGGCTCGAGCAGGTGATGGAGACACGCGCCGGCCGGCCGCTGCTGCTGGTCGACATCGCGGTGCCGCGCGACATCGAGCCGGAGTGCCGCGAGGTGGCTGGCGTCAGCCTTCACGACATCGACGACGTGCAGCAGATCGTCGAGCGCAACGCCAGCGGTCGCGAGGGCGAGGCGAGGCGGGCCGAGCCGATCCTGGTCGCCGAGCTCGACCGCTTCGAGCGCTGGCTCGCCTCGCTCGAGGTGGTGCCGACTATCGCTTCGCTGCGCGAGCGCGCCGACGAGATCGTTGGCCGCGTGCTGGCCGAGAACGAGGGCCGCTGGGAGAGCCTCGGCGAGGCCGACCGCGAGCGCCTCACGGCGATGGCCAAGGCGATTGCCTCTCGCCTCCTGCACGAGCCCACGCTGCGGATGAAGCGCTCTGCCGGCAGCGACGACGCCTACCTCTACGTCAGCGCCCTGCGCGAGCTCTTCGGGCTCGATGCCGAGACGGAGCCGGAGGGCGAAGCTCCAGGTAACGTGACCGAGCTTCGGAGGGCCAGTCCCGGTAGGGGTTCCACTTAACTTTTTTTGAAGACAGTTACCGGCTGTCCGCCAACGCCACCGCAAAAAAAGTACAAGACGTTCCACCCCTACCGGGACTGGCCCCAATGATTCGAATCGCTACTCGCAGCAGCGCACTTGCCAAAGCTCAAGCGGGGCAGGTCGCTGCGCTGCTGGGGGGGGCGGAGCTGGTTGAGGTCTCCTCCGACGGTGAGGTCGGGGACAAGGCTCGCTTTGTGCGCGGGGTCGAGCGAGCATTGCTCGAGAGCGAAGCGGACATCGGCGTCCACTCGGCCAAGGATCTGCCGGCCGAGATGCCGGATGGGCTGGCGATTGCCGCGGTGCCCGCGCGCGAGGATCCCGCCGACGTCTGGATCGGAGCCGGCGACTCGCTCGACGAGGTGCCCGAAGGCGCCAGGGTCGGCACCGCCAGCCTGCGCCGCCGTGCCCAGCTGCTCGCCGCCCGTCCCGACATCCAGGTCGGCGAGCTGCACGGCAACGTCGACACGCGGCTGCGCAAGCTGGCCGAGGGCGCGATGGACGCGATCGTCCTCGCCGCCGCCGGCCTGCGGCGGTTGGGACGCGAGGGGGAGGTGTCCTTCGCCCTCCCCGCCGAGTTGATGACGCCCGCCGCGGGGCAGGGAGCGCTGGTCCTCCAAGCCCGGGTCGAGGACGATGAGTCAATCGCCGCCGCTGCCGCGATCGGCGACGAGACCGCACTGCGCGAGCTGACCGCGGAGCGCGCTGTCGTCGCCCTGCTCGAGGCGACCTGCTCCTCGCCGATCGGCGTCCACGCAACGGTCGATGCAGAGCGAGTCGCGATCGAGGCATTCGTCGGCCTGCCCGACAGCAGCGAGTGGATACGCGACCGGGTCGAGGGCGAGGCGGAAGAGCCGGCGGCAGCCGGGGCGATCCTCGCCGAGCGCCTGCTCAGCGCCGGCGCTCGCGACATCCTCGACCGCGCCGAGAGCTGGAGCGGCGGGCGTGTCTGACTTTACGGGTCCTATAGCACCCAAAAACTCAGACACCCCCACGGAGGGCGAGAGGTGACCGCGAGGCCGGGGGTCGTGTACCTGGTCGGCGCGGGGCCGGGCGACGCGGGGCTGATGACGGCGCGCTCGCTGGAGCTGATCGCCTCGGCCGACGCGATTTTCCACGACCGCCTGATCCCACCTGGAGCGCTCGATGGCGCTCGCGAGGACGCCGAGCTCATCTACGTAGGCAAGGTCCCCAGCAAGGACGTGCCGCTAGTTGAGTACCCATATGGGCCGCTAAATTGCGGCACGTCCGCTGCGCAGGGGGAGATCAATGGGCGCTTGGTCGAGGCGGCGCTCGCCGGCAAAAGCGTCGTCCGGCTCAAGGGCGGCGACCCCTTCGTCTTCGGCCGCGGTGGCGAGGAGGGCGAAGCGCTGCGCGTGGCGGGGGTCGAGTTCGAGGTCGTGCCCGGCGTGACCGCCGGGGTTGCCGCAAGCGCCTACGCCGGGATTCCCGTCACCCACCGCGACGATGCCTCGGCCGTCGCCTTCGTCACCGGACACGAGGATCCGGAGAAGGCGGAGACGGCGCTCGACTGGGAGGCGCTGGCGCGCTTCCCAGGCACCCTCGTCTTCTACATGGGAGTCAAGCGGCTGGGCGAGAACGCCGCCGCGCTGATCGGAGCCGGCCGCGATCCGGATGAGCCCGCCGCCGCTGTCGAGCGCGGCACGATGGATGGGCAGCGCACCGTGGTCGCGACCCTGGGCGCTCTCGCCGGGGCGGTCGAGCGCGAGGGCGTCGGCGCCCCGGCCCTGATCGTCGTCGGCCCGGTGGTGGAGCGGCGCGAGACGCTTGCCTGGCTGGAGCGGAGACCCCTGTACGGGCGCCGCATCGTCGTCACCCGCGCCCGCGCCCAGTCCAGCGGCCTCACCGCGACCCTGCGCGCCCTCGGTGCCGAGGTGGTTGAGCTGCCGGCTATCCGGATCGAGCCGAGGATCGAGAGCGACGAGGTGCGCCGCGCGGTCGAGCGAATCGGCGAGTACGAGCTGATCTGCCTGACCAGCCCCAACGGCGTGCTCCTCCTCTTCAAGGCGATGGACAAGGCCGGCCTCGACGCGCGCTCGCTCGCCGGAGTGACCGTTGCCGCGATCGGGCCGGGCACCGCTCGCGCCCTGGCAAAACGTGGCATCGCCGCCGACGTCGTCCCCGAGCGCTTCGTCGCCGAGTGGTTAGTCGAGTCGCTGGAGACGATCGAGGTCGAGGGCAAGCGGGCGCTCGTCGCCCGTGCCGCCGACGCCCGCGACGTAATCCCCGAATGGCTCGAGAACCGAGGAGCCGAGGTCGACGTGGTCGCCCTCTACGAGACGGTGCGAGAGACGCTCGACGCCGAGGCTGTCGAGAGCGCACAGGGCGCCGACTACGTCACCTTCACCTCTTCCTCAACCGTGCGCAACTTGACCGATGCGCTCGGCGACCGCTTTCCGAAAGAGGCCCGAATCGTCTCGATCGGCCCGATCACGACCGAGGCCGCACGCGATGCCGGCCTTGAGGTCCACATCGAAGCCGAGCAACACGACGTCGACGGTCTCATCGCCGGCCTGCTCGCCGACGCCGCCCAGTGAAATCGCCGCTGTCGACTTTGTCCGTCCCCCAGCCCGGGAAAAGTCGACAGCGATGAAAATCGGCGCTCCACATCGTCACTTCCGCGTCACCGATTCGACCAACGCCCGCGCCCGCGAGCTGGTCGAGGGAGGTGCCCCTGGCGGCACCGTCGTCACCGCCGCCGAGCAGACCGCCGGCCGCGGGCGCCAGGGGCGCACCTGGACCGCGCCACCCGGCAAGGCCCTCCTCTACTCGGCGATCCTCTGCCCGCTCGACCAACGCCACCTGCTGCTGCCGCTCTCCGTCCCGCTCGCAGTCTGCGAGGCCGCCGAGGAGATCGAGCCGGGGATCGAGTGCCGGATCAAGTGGCCCAACGACGTCTGGGTCGAAGGGCGCAAGCTCGCCGGCGTCCTGATCGAGGCCCAGCCCCAGGACGGCTGGGCGGTGATCGGCGTCGGCCTCAACCTCTCAATCGCTCCAAGCGAGTTCCCGCCTGACCTCCGTGAAACGGCGATCTCGATCTTCGACTCAGGCGAGGGGGGTCGGGGGAAGTCCCGGCGGAGCCTCCCCGCTGTTGCTCCGCCGGGACTTCCCCCG
>DATIPC010000089.1:0-28241 GCA_035472395.1 Solirubrobacterales bacterium | reverse complement strand
CCCGGGGTCGGGCCCGACGCTATGGGAGCGCTTTGGCATTGACGCCGACGGTGACGGCAAGGCCGACGTCAACGACCCCGCCGATGCGATCTTCGCTGCGGCCCACATCATGCGCGTCGTCATGCAGGCGCCGCCGGCAGGTGACTCCTACTCGGGCTATCACCAGGCCGCCTGCAACTACTACGGCGCTTGCGCCGACTCGGCGGCCGGCTACGCCGACGAAGTGATGAAACGGGCGCTCGCCTATGGCTTCGGCACCGCCAGCGCCGGGGCGGGAGGGGCGCGGGCCGTCTCAGCCGGTGGGGGCTGTGCGGCCTCCGTCGGTTTGGGTGCCGGGTCGCTGGGAGCTGTGCGCAAGGTCTACGCGCCCCGGCAACTGGCGCTGCTTCCGTCCGACGTGAGCGCCTCGCCGGGGATTCGCTGCGACGCGCGAATCGTCGCCGACGTCGTCTACCTCGCTCGTCGCTTCGGTGTCCTTGTCAGCTCCTGCTACTCGCCGAGCGGGCACGAAGCGACGGGCGAGCATCCATTAGGCGCCGCGATCGACGCCGGTCCGCGCGACGGCGACTGGACGAGGACGGCGCGACTCGCTCGAGCTGTGGGCTGGAGCCCCTCCTGTGCCGCCTCGGGCGTGGCGCCCGCCTGCGCCCGCCCGCCTTTTCGCTTCGTCGGCTACAACGGCTATCCAAACCACGGCGACCCGCTGCACTGCGTTCCCTGCACCGGCGGTCCCCATATCCACCTCTCCTGGCTGACCTCAGCCTCCCTGGGGGAGCCCGAGAACCGGGTGCGCTCGGCCTATGAGCCGGCGAGCTGGATTGAGGTCTTCGAGGTCGTGCCCGGCGGCAGTAGCCGCCTTCGATCGAGGGGCGGGAAGTGAATGTCGGCGGGCGGTGAGTTGATGCAGCCTGGTCAGATCATCGACCTGTTTGCCGGTGCTGGTGGCTGGGATGAGGGCCTGCGCGAGCTCGGCTACGCGGCAGTCGGGATCGACAACGACCGCTGGGCCTGCGCCACGGCGCGCGCCGCCGGCCACGAGCGGATCGAAGCCGACATCGCCGCGCTCGACCCGGAGGAGTTCGCGCCGGTCTGGGGGCTGCTCGGCTCGCCGCCCTGCCAGGCGTACGCCAACAGCGGCAAAAAGCTGGGCCGCCTCGACAAGCCGCATGTGATCGCCTGCGCCCACGAGCTCGCCGCCGGCCACGACACCCGCGCCGAACACCTGACCGCCTGTCGCGATCCCCGTTCGCTGCTCACCGTCGAGCCGCTGCGCTGGGCGGTCGCGCTGCGGCCGCGCTGGGTCGCGCTGGAGCAGGTGCCCTCCGTCCTCGAGCTCTGGTCCCTGTTCGCCGGGTTGCTCGCCGCTCATGGCTATGAAGCGAGCGCAGGGGTGCTGAGCGCCGAGCGCTACGGCGTTCCTCAGACCCGCAAGCGCGCCTACCTGGTCGCCACGCTCGACGGCCCGGCGGAGCTGCCCGCGCCGACCCATCGCTCCTACGACCCGCGCCGCCCCGATCACGTCCGCGATGAGGAGCGCGACCTGGCGCCGTGGGTCAGCATGGCTGACGCGCTCGGCTGGGCGCGGGACGCGATCACCTATACGAATAACCAGACCGCCAGCGGCCGCCGTCCTCAGGGAGTGATCCGACCGGCTAGCTACCCGGCGCGGACGATCGACAGCGCCTCGGGGTCATGGACGGTCGAGCGCGAGGCAGAGCTGAGGGGGGAAGCCGATGTCTGAGCGCCCGCCGGAGTGGACGAGGAGGCGGCCGGCGACGACCGTGCTGTCAACCCCGAGAATCTCCGCTCCCTCGGCGCGTGATCGGGACCCGAGCTGGCAGCCCGGCGATAAGTGGCCGTCGCAATTCAGGAACGCGGTTCGCGTCAGCGTCGAGGAGGCCGCGACGCTCCAGGGCTTCCGGCCCGACTACCCCTGGCAGGGGTCGCGCAGCCGGTGCTTCCTGCAGATCGGCAACGCCGTCTGCCCGGCGGTCGCGCGGCTCGTCGTCGCGGCGGCGACCCGTCACAGCCTCAATCCCAGGGAGCCCGAGAGATGATCGCGGCTGGGCTTCGCACTGCACTTCGCATTGTGGCTCGCACTGCGCTTCGCACCGCGATTCGCACTGCACTTCGCACCGCCGCCGGCCGACTGACGCTCCAGGCCGCTTGCGAGCTGGCGATGGGACAGGTGCGGTTTGCTGACTTGTATCCCCGTAGGGGATCTGATCGTGAGTGAGTCCGATCGGCGGGACGCAGTCCCGCTCGCTCTCCTCATGGCGACTATCGCGATCCTGTTCATCGCCGCCAGCGCCTCGAGGTGGGCTCACTCGCTCATGGAGCTAGCGGGACGCCCCGCCGCCATCAGCCTCGCCGGGGCTCTGCTGACCTTCGCCTGTGCGGTGACCGCCGCGCGCCTCGTTGTCACTCGCCGCGCTCTCGATCATCGCGTGGCGATGGTCGCGGTCCCCGCCGATTCCTTCGATCCATCCGAGGAGGCCGTGATCCGTTTCGCATCGGGTCTGAATCGCTCTCGCCGGAGGCTGCGCGGCTTGCTCGACGCGCCCGCGAGCGCCGTTCGCCTGAGGCTCGACGCCGATGATGCCGGGAGGCTCCAGTACGGGGTCGAGGCCCCGGCGCGCGCTCGCGCTGCGCTGCGCGCCGCCTTCGCCGCCTACAGCGGCGTCGAGCTCCAGCCCGTTCCCACGGCGGCGGTTGAGGCGGTGGAGGCCGAGGTCGCACGCGCCGAGCTGGTGCTCGCCCGGCCGAGCAGCGAGCCGCTGCGAGCTGCCGGCCTCGACCCCGACCCGCTCTCCGGCTTTGCCCGCGCGTTTGACGCGCTCGACCCGGCCGGCGGCGACGCCGGGTGTGTCTGCGTCGACCTGCTGCCGGTCACGCCGGGCAAGCGCCGGCGCCTGCGGCGTCGCCTGCTTCGGCGCGCCCGCCGCGGGCAGCCCTCGGGCCCGCCCGCCGGCGATGCCCTGGCCGGTCTTCTCGTCGGCGGCAATCGGCGGCGCGGGGGCGCGCCGCCAGCCGAGCTCGTCGAGCGATGGGTCGGCCGCCAGGCGCTGACGCGAAAGCTCGGCACCGCCGAGCCGCTGTTTGAGATGCAGATCCTCGTCCGGGTCGCATCGCCGGTCCCCGGTCGGGCAAAGGCGCAGCTCGCCGCGATGCTGGCCGCCTTTGACGCCTTCGCCGGGGAGAATCACCTGCGCGTTTCCGGGGTACGCATTCCCGGCGTCGCGTTCCTGGGCTCCGACCTGCCGGGGCGGCGGCGCCGGTTCGATCGGCGTCTTGCCTGCGGCCTGTTTCGCTCCTCGCGGCGAGGGGTGGTGACGGCGACCGAGATCGCCGGTCTGCTGAAGCCCCCGACCATGCGCTGCACCGCGCCCAACGTCGTGCGCTCCGGCGGCGCCGTGGGGCCACCGCCACGGGGCCTGCCGACCTTTGCCAGCCAACCCAGTCTGCTGCCGCTCGGCAAGGTCTTGACGGAAACGGGCGAGCGGATGGTCGGCGTCCCGCTGCGCGACACCTTCTTCTTCTACATGTCGGGCCGCTCGCGGTTCGGCAAGACCGAGACCGCCCTCGGCCAGTTCCTGCACCTCGCGCGCTCGGGCCACGGCTGCCTCTTCCTCGACCCGCACCTGGACGCGATCACCCGGATCAAGGACTACCTCACCGCGGAGGGGCTGCGCGATCGCGTCGTCGAGGTGAACCTCGATGACCTCGACCGCCAGCCGGCCTGGAACCTGTTCGCGGTCGCCGGCCGCTCGCCGAGGCGGGCCGCCGGCCAGGTCGACGCCGTGGTCGATGCCTTCGCCTCGGCGCTGCGCTGGGATGAGGTCAACGCCCGCGCGCTCAACCTCACTACCCAGGCGGCGCAGGCGCTGGTCGACCTCGCCCACCGGCTCCCGCCGCATTTGGCGCCGACGATCTTCGAGATCCTCGTCCTGCTGAGCGACGAGGACTGGCGGGCGGCGGTGCTGCCGCATGTGTCGACCCCGGTGCGCCAGTTCTTCGATGAACGCTTCCCGCGCCTGCCGCCCGAGGCGATCACGCCGGTCACGAACCTGATCGATCGTCTGCGAGCGGACCCGTCCACCGCCGCGCTGCTCGGGAACCCGCTCGCGACCTATGACATCCGAGCGGCGATGGACCGCGGGCAGATCGTCCTCGTCTGTCCTGGATTGTCTGAACGCGCTCGACTTATCGCAAACTTCGTCGTCTTCGACGCCCTGCACAGCGCGAAGTCCAGGCGAGATCTCCTTGCCGAGCGGCGCCGCGAGTTCTACATCTGGCTCGACGAGGTGCAGATATATGACGGGGCGTCCTCGGGAACCCTGGCGGCGCTGCTGGAGCAGGTCGCGAAGTTCGGCGTCAGGGCGCTGCTGCTGAACCAGAACCCCGAGCGGCTGACCGCCGCGACCCGCGACGCGGTCACCACCAACCGATCGCATCTGTTGACCACGGCGCTGAACGCAAAAGGCGCCGGCCTGCTCGCGCGCGAGCTCGGCGGCGATCTCGATGCCGAGACCATCACCCGGCTTCCCCGCTTTCACAGCCTCGCTTCGGTCACGCTCGACGGCGAGATCAGCCGGCCCTTCCGGCTGGCGGGCGCCCCGATCGAGGAGCTGTTCCCCGAGGACTGCCACCCCGAGAACCTGGGGCTGCTCGACGCGGCGATCGACCGCAACACCGGGCGCGTCGCCGTCCTCGAGACGCTTGACCGCCTCGACCGCCATCCGCAGGAGATCGTCAAGCACCTGCGCGCCGGGCGCCGCCAGCGCCCCCGGCGCAGCGGCGGCAGACAGACGATCGACACCGAGACGGCGCCATGACCGCGGTCGATCACGCGCTGCCGCGACTCGACCCGACCGCCGTGGCGATCCTCGAAAGCGTCAACCAGCACCGGCTGCTCTCGACCGCCCAGGTCCACGAGCTGCACATGCCGGCGGCTTCGCGGCGCTGGGCACAGCACCAGCTGGCGCGTCTGCGCGAGACCGGGCTGGCGGCGTCGGTCACGCTGCCGGGCCGTCGCCTGCTTTGGCACCTGACCGAGCGCGGCGTGGATGCCGCCGAGACGATCCCCGACCGCGCCGAGACCCGCCGCAAGGCGATCGCTCCCGAGCATGCCGCCGGCCCCCTGCAGGAGCACACGATCGCCGTCAACGAGGTCGGCCTCGCCTTCGTGCGCGCGGCGCGCGAGCGGGGCGATGAGTGCGGCCCGTTCGACTGGCTTCACGAGGTCGCCCACTCGCTGGGTCCGCCGCCGGGGCGGCGGGCGCCCGAGCAGTTGATCTCAGACGCCGTTCTCACCTACCAGCTCGCCGAAGGCGAGGGGCGGGCCAGCATCGCCTACCGATTCGTCGAGCTCGATCGCGCCAACCGCTCGGCCGCCGAGCTCGCTAGGCGGATCGGCCGCTACGGGCGCCTGCACCGCCGGACGATCCCCGCGGAAGATTCCACGGGGGAGCCGGTCGTCTTGTGGGAGCGGCTGTATCCGGTCTTCCCGACCGTGCTGGTCGTCCTCGCCGGCCGCGCCCGTGACCGGCTCGAGGATCGGCGCGGGACCTTGCTTGCCCTCTGTCGCCAGGACCCTGATCTTTCCGAGGCGCCGGAGGTAGAGGTCTCGATCTGCCTGCTGGACGACCTCGCCGAGCGCGGGCCCTTCGCGCCGATCTGCCGGACCCTCGCCGACCCCGGCAAGGCGGTGGATTGGCTCGGGGAGGAAGTGGGCTGATGGACGAGCCGCGAGCCGCGAGCGAGCGTTCCCGGCCGATCGGGATGCCGGTCCTGCGAGCCGATGAGCGCTTCGTGGAGGCGCTGGCCGCCACCGTCGCCGAGCAGATCCTCGATCGTCTGCACGAGGAGGCCAGCGAGGACGAGGGCTACTTGAACCCCGAGGCCGCCGGCCGCTACATCTGCGTGTCGCGCAGGCGCATCCACGAACTAACGAGCGCCGGGCTGCTCGCGCCGGACGGCTATGACGGGCGGACGCCGCTCTACCGTCGCCGAACGCTGGACGACTACGTGACGAAGGCGGGAGGCAGGCCGTGACCGGGGGCGGCCAGATGTCCCATGAGAGCAGGGAATGCGAGCCTTGGCGGGCTGAATACAGGCCGCATCATCCTGTTAACGTTTTGTCCGACAATGCAAATGGGGCGGCGCCGCTGAGGCGGCCCGCCCCCGGCTCACGAGGTGATAGCTCATGAGCGTTTCTCAGGATACGACTGCCCGCGCGGATAGCGCGGGCTGCGGCGACAAACGGCGGCTTCGCAAGACCAAGACCCCCGGCGTCTACAGACGGGTCGATGCCCAAGGAAAGACGATCGGCTACGTCGCCGTAATCGAAGTTGCCGGCAAGCAGCGCAAGCGAAGCGCCCGCACCTACGACGCGGCGCGGCGGATCAAGCGCGAGAGCGACACCGACCGCGATCGGGGCGAGCTCCAGGAGCCGACGGTGATCGCCTTCCTGGCCTTTCTCGATGAGTGGGTCGAGCGCTATCGCGGTCAGGGTCGTCGCGGCTTTCGCGAGAACACCCGCGACGAATACCGGCGGCTGATCGCCAACTACGCCCACCCGTACTTCTCGTCCAAGTTGAAGTTGATTGACGTGACCACGTTCCGGCTTGCCCGCTTCGTGGACTGGCTGGCCGACGAGGACGAGCAGGGCAAGCGCCTCAGCGACTCGACCATCGCCAACATCGTGATCCCGCTGCGCGCGGCGCTGAGCACCGCGAACCGCGAGGGCTTGATCCGGCGCAACCCATCTCAGGGACTGACGCTGCCTCATCGAGAGGACGTCGAGGAGGACGAAGGCGAAGGCGAGATCAAGGTGTTCAGCCGAGAGCAGCTTGCGGCGGTCCTGGCGATGGCACCGGAGCACTACAAGCTGCTGTTCGAAGTGCTGGCGAGCACCGGCCTGCGGATCAGCGAGGGCATGGCGCTCCAGCGCCTTCACTTTCAGATCGACGGCTCGACTCCTGAGGTCTGCGTCCGGCGCGCCATCGTCCGCGGGCGGATCGAGCCGCCGAAGACGAAGTACGGCAGGCGCGAGGTGCGGCTGCCCGACTCGCTCGTCTACAGGCTGCGCGCCCACTTTGCCGAGCAGCTCGACCAGGATTCAACCGCGCTGGTCTTCACGAACAGGGACGGCAACGTCCTGGAGTACGGCAACCTTCTCCGCCGACACCTCAAGCCGATCGTGGAGGAGGTCAACGTCCCCTGGGCGGGCTTTCACACGTTCCGCCACACCTTCGCCTCGCTTCACCTGAGCGAAGGGACGAACCTCCTCCAGCTCAGTCGAGCGCTCGGCCACCACTCGGCCGCGTTCACGTTGAGCCGCTACACGCACCTGCTGCCGGGCGATGAGGCGCCGGCGCTCGACCTCGCCGCCGCAATCGCGGTCGACTCGGGCGACGCCGCTGACGACCTCGCCGGTGAGCCAGTTCTTGTCAAGTAGTTCCACCGAAGGAATCACGCGATGGGTAAAGACACCGACAAAGCAACCGCCGAAAGGGTCTCGTTCTGCCTCTGCACCAACACCCGATGGAGGCGGGAAGACTTGCGGGTTGCCGTTCTGCCCGGATGCGCCATGCGACGGCGCAGACGAGGAGGAGGGCTTTCACGTTTGAGGCGGCCGCGCGGCCGCCTCAAACGTGGCGAAGTCAACTGCCGGGAGTGGGTTGCGGCGCTGGTGGGCCTAGCAGGTCGTTCCCCAGACTTCCGGCAGCCAGATGTTGTTGAAGTTGCCCGGATTTGACCTATCTTCGCCGGGGTTCATACAGGCGACTTCGATACCTCCCGAGTAGAGCTTGTTCTTTTTGCTTCCACAGCGGTTCCTTGCGGAGCTATAGCCAGGGCCAGGATGGAAATTGCCTGATTGGGCGCATTCGACCGCATAGATTGCGCCGGTGAACCCCGCCCCCGCGTACGCGCATACAAGATTTGGACCACAGCCCTCTTCGGGCGGCGGGACGGTCCCTTCAACCCCTGGGGTCGGTTCTTCGGAAGCGGGTTCTGAGGCCGGTTCTTCTGCCGCCATCGCTGGAACGATCACGACGACGCTAAGCACGAAAGTGGCGATCAGCACCCCGAATAGCTTGGTTTTCATTGTGTCTTCCTTTCTGTTGGATCTAGCAAGGACTCTCACTATTAAGGATGAATTGACCATATGCGATTAGCCATGTTCGCGCAAGGTACGCCAATGGTTTTCTGCAAAACCTGTACATTCGTTTAAAGCCATGTCACGCCGCCGGATTGGAGGAATTTTCCTAGAGGCTTGATGTGGAGCTTGCCGCTCGTCGCGAGGAACCCGGTCATGGCCCACCCCGAGCCCAGTCGCCGGCCGCGCGGTCGGTCGGATGCGACGCGCCTCGTCGCTGTTTTCAAGAAGAAGACCGTCCGCTTTTCCACGGCCGGCAAGCGGAAGGTGGCTCTGGCTTTGACTCCAGGAGGACGTAGGGCGCTGCGGCGCCTACGCAAGGTTGGGATCGTGATCGTTGGGGAGGCGACCGATGCGATCGGCCGGATGGCGAGAAGCAGCACGAAACTGACCTTGCAAGGGTGAGCTCGCATCGAAGGTGGGCTGGGGCAAGAAATGGGGCAAGGTGCCCCACGTAGTCCAGCGGGTCCCCAGATTCGGGCTCATAAGCGGACTGTCCGTGTAGAACCCGACAGTCATAGGGCTTCCCCTCCCGATTCGTGCCCCACTCCTCATGCAACCCCTGCAATCAGGGTAGCGCGGGAAGGCCGCTGGCTCGTGCTGCAAGGGGCTGGGTCTTCTGGGGGCGCCGGAAGCCGTTGCGCTGCCGCTTTCACGCGATAGCGAGAGCCTCCGAGTTGAGTACTGCGAGGTGAACGGAGCGGGACTCTGAAGAATGGTGTGGCAGGATTCGTCGATGGGTCCGATGACGATCTTCGATAAGTCGGCACTTCAGGCGCTCAGCATGGACGAGGCGGTGTGGTTCGATGCTTTCTTCGGTGTGAACGTGGTGCCTGTGTTTTACATTGAGACGCTGGCTGATCTTGAGAAGAACCTGGCCGACGGCAGAGACGCGGAGGATCTGGTCGGGATGCTGGCAGAAAAGACCCCCTCGAATGCCTACCCAAACGTGCACCACCGGAAGCTGATCGCGGCGGATCTTGCCGGACACCGGATCGAGTTGGACGGCAGGCCTGTGATCTCTGCCGGCGAGCTGATGAGAGCCGAGGACGGCAGCGTCGGCGTTCACATCGAGGAGTTCCCCGAGCAGGCGGCGCTGCTTCGCTGGCAAGAGCACGACTTCCTCGCGGTCGAGCGCACCCTGGCGAAAGACTGGCGCGCGGAGCTGGCCGGGCATGACCCTGATCGGCTGACGGGGATGGTCAAGAACATCCTTCCGTCCGGGAGGAAGATCTCGGACCTCGAGCAGTTGAAGGCCTTTATTGACGAGTTCTGCTCAGGCAACGATCCGCAGGTGGTTGCGCTTGCGCTGGAGGTACTCGGTGTGGACGACCACCACAGACGGTTGGGCCAGCAGCGGTGGGAGCAGGCCGGACATCCGAGCCTCGATGAGTTCTTTCCCTACGCGTGCCATGCCTTCAAGGTCGACCTGCTCTTCTACCTAGGCATCGAGCGAGGGTTCATCTCCGGTGAGCGCGCCAGCAACTGGGCCGACATGGCCTACCTCTACTACCTACCGTTCGCGTCGGTCTTCACCTCCGCCGACAGACTCCACCGGCGAACCGTCCCGCTCTTCCTCGGTGAGAACCAGAGTTACCTGCCCGCCGATGAAATGAAGGCCGCGCTGGCCGAGATGGACGCCCACTACGGCGCACTACCTGATCAGATCAAGGAGCTTGGGGTCCTGGCCTTCGCCTCCTATCCGCCAGCTGGATTGGACAACGCTGTGACGCAGCTCTGGGACCACCTGATGAGCCCTGCCTGGCGTGAGGTAGCAAGGAAGCGGGAGGCTGAGCTGAGCAAACCACGGGATGAGGCCGCCGAGAAGATGACCCTAGATGAAATAAAGCAGCGGCTGGCCAATGCTGAACCCCTAGCGGAGGAGGGGGGAGAGCCCGAGGGTGGCGCCGATTACTTCGTCACCAGCCGGCGGGTACCGGCGCGAAAGGGCAAGTGGAGAATGGTTTCCGAAGAGATTGAGAAGGCCGAAGACGGAAACTGACTGCATCTATCGACGAACGACGGTCATTCAGTCAGGTGGGTCTTTTCCGTTGGCCTCTTCTTGCAGCTCCAGCGGCGCAGTCGAGGAACAGCTTGGATGATCACTCGATGCGAGCCTCACGCACGACCGGGTCTTCCTAATTCGCACCGACCTGGCACCCGTCCCGAGCCGGCCGGATGTTGCGCTATTGCTTTGCGCGATACGCAGTCGTTGACCAACTGGTAATCGCTCTGGCGAGTTGCACTCCTCGCGCCGGCGACGCTCAGCTGGCGCACTGTCTGCGGCGCTCGTACAGCCGCCGCATCTTCTCGCGGCTGCCGCAGGTGGACATCGAGCACCAGCGGCGGCGCCCGCTGGTGTTGAGGAACAGCCATCCGCACCCTCGCCCTGGGCAGCGGCTGACGCGTGCCAGGCGGCCGGGGTCCTGAAGCAGCGCGATGGCGTCGACCGCGACGGCATACCGGACGCCTCGCGGGTCCGCCGCCGGCCAGCCGAGCCTGTAGAAGCCCTCGCTGGGGAGCAGAGAGGCGCGCTCGACCGCCTCAATGTAGTCGCCCATCAGCACATCGAGGTCCTTTGTCGCGGGTTCTCGGCCCCGACTGATCGATGAGAAGAGGTGGTAGACGGCGGTGCGCAGAGCGCGAGCGCAGCCCTCCTCGGCCGCGCTCGGCTCGGCGTCATCGCCGAGCAGCTCAAGACGCCGGCCCCAACGGCTCAGCATGCCCGCCGCGCCCAGCACGTCGGAGTGCTCGGGATCGACGTGCTCACCCTCCGGCGACCAGTCGACGCTGTTGGCGAAGTCAAGGCAGAGGGCGCCTCCCCAGAGATGGACCGTCTCAGGAGTCCGCGACCCGGGCATCTCAATCACCTTACCAGTACAACTAGTTAAGTGGTAGAGTGCGGGCGTTGCTCCACGAGGCGCCCAGCGGCTCGAAACCAGCCGATCGAGGTGACAATGCATGGCAGCGGAAGATGCGACCAACGCAAGCGGGGCGGTGCCCCTCGCCTGCGATCTGCGCGTCCGCTATGGAGAGTGCGACACGCAGGGAGTGGTGTTCAATGCCCACTTCCTCGCTTACTTCGACATCGCCATCACCGAGCTCTTCCGGGCGGCGCTCGGCGGCTACCAGACGATGGTCGACCGGGGGGTCGACTTCGTCGTCGCGGAGGCAGGGCTGCGCTACCGCCGACCGGCGCACTTTGACGAGGAGCTGAGGCTCGAGGTCGCGCTCACCCGGCTGGGGAAGACGAGTATCACGACCGGCCATCGGGTCCTGCGCGACGGAGAGCTGCTGGTCGAGGGAGCCCTGCGCCACGTCCTGGTCGAGCTGAAGGGGCGCAAGCCGGGTGCGAAGACAGCGATCCCGGATTGGATGCGGGAGGGGCTTGCCCCCTATCTCGGCTAACTCACCGCTTGGGCTGGAGCAATCGACGCAGGGGGGAACGCTCCTCCTTTGCGCGAGCTCCGGCAGTCATCGGCTAGATGTCGAAGCAAGCCGGGTCCGCTGGGGCAAGAAATGGGGCAAGAACCCCCACAGATCCCAGCCGATCCCGATTTCACGAAAACCGCTTGAAACCGTGCCCCACGTAGTCCAGCAGGACGCCCGATTCGGGCTCATAGGCGGACTGTCCTTGTAGGAACCCGAAGGTCATAGGGGATTCCCTCGCCCCGAATCTGTGCTCCCCGCCGCTCGGCCTACCCACGGTCAGGGTAGCGCGCGGCTGCCCTCTGTCGGCTTAAGCTCGGCGCCGCACCCGCACTGTCCATAAGGCGGGGTTATCGGGCGTTCTCTGCTGGCCGCTTCTATGTTGCTGCCCTACAGGAACCGCCTCACCGCCGCTTCAAATGCAGCTTCCGAGCTAGGGTGACCTCATGCTCGCCCCAGATGAGAGCAGGCGCCTTGATGGCCTGATCGCCGGTGCTCGCGAGGATGCGCCGGCCTTCGCCCACTCGGTGGCTGCGCTGGGCAGCCATTCACCCTCGGTCGAAGCGCTCGTTGACCTCGGCGTACCGCTGTCCTCGGCATCGGCCCATACCGAGCCGGGGCTGCACGCCTTGCGGAAGTATCGGAGCAGGGTGGCCGAGGACAGCGGCGGCGGGTGGATGGACAACACGACGATCGTCACGGCGGGATCCTTGATGTCCGAGGGAGTTCCTGATGCCTTCTCGGCCTTGACTCTCTGGGATCTGGTGACGTTCTTCGACGCGATCGTTGGCTTCGAGCGCATCTACCACCACGAACACCCCGGCGTGGACGACGCGGAGATCAACCGCCGGCTCGGTGGTGACATCTTCAAGCCGATTCCGCTGCCGGTTCAGGGCCCCGCTGCGACGCATCTCCTGCCCGATCCGTGGGACGGACCGCACCGGTTCATGTGCGAGGTCTGGGACCAGGGGTGCGGGTGGCTGAAACGTCTGTCCTCGAACGCGAGCTCACGCAACCTCAATGGCCTGCAACTGGCGGCGGTGCGAGACGCATGGGCCCTGGCGCTGGATCGCCCCGACCTGACCGCAGAGGAGATTGTCGACTGCGAAGAGCTCAGCATGAACTGGGTGTCGCCTTCCGACATGCTGCTCCAGCAGATGGTCGACGTCACCCACGTCGACGACTCGGCCATCTGGCTCGACCCCGGTGAACGCCACCGGGAACTGGCCGAGCGGCGCGCGGAGGTGGGACTCCCGCCGATTGCCGGTCGCCGGGGCAGGTTGCTGACGGAACTCAACCTGCGCTCCTATACGAACCAGCGCATCGCCGACTTCTTCGGCTTGGCCTACGTCTCGGGCGCTGGGCGCGTGCCGTTTCGCAAGCACCTCTACGACCGAGCCGTCGCGGTTCAGCATCGACTCGCGGCGGTCGAGCTTCTGGATCAGGGTTACGCCGAGATCGCCGGAGAAGTCCGACTTCGCCTCCCCGTGTTCCTGGCGATCGCGGTGCGCCAGGCCGCTAAGCCCGAAGCGTTGTGGGAGGTGCTCGCGAACCTCAGAAGCGAAGCGCGTCCGTACCGGCAGATCCGCTGGGATCTGGACGTCGCGCTCGCTCGACGGGACCTCAAGGAGGTCAGGCGCCTCGCCAAGGCTCTGAACACCGACGTAGACAGCGTGCTGGCCGTTGCCGGAGATGTCGTCGCGGCCTCCAGTGTGGCTGCGATCGGGGAGCTTGCGAAGGGAGACGTCACCGGCATCGCGACCGGGGTCGCCGCCGCCCAGGCAGCAGGGACGAAGCTGCTGGATTCCTCGATTGCCGATCGTCTTGCTTGGCGTCTCAAGCGACCCCATCTTCTCTGGATCAGCGACGTGATGGACGAGTCGAAGCACCTGACCGAGGCCTTGCCCGACGTGGCGCGGCTATGGGCGGTTCCCGAGCTTGAGAAGACGAGGTTCGCCGCCCGCTTTCACAAGATGGGCGAACTCCAGCAGGCCGGCTGAGTTGATGGGCACGGCTGGTTTCAACCAGCGACCTCTCACGTGTAAGGAGCGCTCCAGCTAGTCAAGCTTGTCCTTGTCTCCACCGCGACCCATCTGCTGCCTGGATCTGCTGGGGCAAGAAATGGGGCAAGGTGCCCCACAGATTCCAGCCGATCTCCACCTAGCTCGATCTCGCGAAAACCGCTTGACGAAAACCGCTTGAAACCATGCCCCACGTAGTCCAGCGGGACTCCAGGTTCGGGCTCATAAAGCGGACTGTCCTTGTGGGAACCCGACAATCAAAGGGCTTCCCTTGCCCAGGTTCATGCTCCCCGCCCTCGGCCGATCTCCACGATCAGGGTAGCGCGGCGGATACCCCAGGTCGGTCCCAAGCCCTGTGCCTCTTGCTGGTATCCATAGGCGGGGGTTTGAGGGACGGGCGCAAAGCCCATGTCCGTCACTCCCAACGCCCCAGGGGATCTTTCTGGCGGCTATTCGTATGGCGACAAAACTGCTTGCTGCTCGGCCAGGCGCGATCGGTATTCGTTCGCGTCGCTCGCCTGCCTGCGCTGCTCTGCTAGACGAGCGCAAATATCGAACCTGTCAGACAGGACGAGCGCCTTGAAGAGCTCGCGCTCCTCTTTGTCGGCCCCGACGTTGGATGCGATCGCCGTCAGATGATCGCGATTGGTGTTGTGCATGACCGCTTCGATCTTGTGGACGGGACGACCCGATACCGTCAAGTCCTCGGCGCTCAGGCCGACGATCTGGAAGAAAGGGCCTCTGAGAAGCACCTCCTTCTCGCCGGGGAAGTCTGATATCCCGGCTATCGGAACTGCGCAGAGGGAGGTGACGACGCTCGACGGGAACCGTGACCGATAGAGATCGAGAAGCCGAGGATCGAGGTTGCGAACGTCGATCTCCCAGAGGGCCAAGTGGCGGTCGGGCTGGCGCTCAGCTTCGGCCGAGGCGAAGCTCATCGCAACCTTTCTATCCGGCGTTGCGGAAGCCATCGCCGATGGGATCGACAGGTACCGCTCGGTCACCGGACGACGCATCGTCTCGGCGAACCGGTCTAGAACATTTTGCGGGAGGCTCATCCCCCGGTACACGGTCCCGGTGAAGTTATCGGCGTGCTGGTTGCGTTCGCGGAAGTGGAAGAGGTCTATGTTGAGCAGCTCGACCAGGAAGGTGGCGGATCGCAGCAGGGTGCTGTTCTCGGGCAGGCTGGGAGTGCGGAACGCGGTGTTGATAGCTCTGAACATCTGGCGATAGCCGACCTCTGACGAGTACAGCGCGATCGCGCTGTACTCGTCGGTCGGGTCAGCCGTGTCCCAGTCCTTCTGCGCTGAGAAAAGCGCTTCGAGACGGCCGCTGGAAACGGGGTCAGAGTCGCCGAGCGACCCGTCGTCGAAGAGCGCACGCAGCTCGGTCATGAACTCCGGATATCGATCCCAGGTCCGCCGGATTTCGTTGATCGCTGTTCGCACGCGATCCATGCGCTCGTACACGTGCGCCCCGGCGAAGAAGGGCTGCTCGTCCGCACGTTTGCCGCTCACGCAGGTTGCGCGGATGTCCGACCATTGGCCGTAGCGACTCTGTCGGCTCAGCTGGGTCATTTTCGGGAAATCACCCGGTTGCCTGTCGATGCCCCCGATAGCACCTTCTCCACGTGGGCGAGTAGCTTGCTCGGGGCGTCGAACACCGGCTCCCCGGACTCCGTCTCCGGCTGCTCGGCCCCCCCGACGTAGTAGATGACAGCGGCTTCGTTCCCCGTCTCGCGCAGCACCGACGGCAGCATCAGTCCTGCCCGGTCGTCCTCCAGTGGGGAGGAGCGGCCGATATCGCTGATCACCAAGTCGTAGCTGCAGCTCCGCGCGTAGGCAGCTGCCTCCGTATTGGAGACGGCGGTGTCGATTTCGACGCCCATCTCGCGCAGGGCCTGAACCTCGAGGCGGTTGTTGGCCGGCGCGTCGTCGACCCAGAGCAGGCGCCCGCCCGACAGCGCTCGGAGCAACGGCCGGATCTGTGCCGCCGCAGGCTTGCGGCTCTCCTTCTGGACGATGGCCTCCTCAAAAATCTGCCACGCAATTCCCTCGCGACTGATCTTTATCGCCGAGGTGCGCCGCACCAGCGAACGAACCTCCTCGGGGAATCGCCACAGCAGGGCCCCGCCCACGATGAGCAGAAAGACGGCGAAGATAAGGGCGATCCAGACGAGTTCCATTCGCCCCTACATATCCAGTTCGACCCAGATCGCGGCGTGGTCGGACGCTGCCTCCTGTTCCTTGGTCAGCGTCGGCAGTAGCTCCCAGGGGTTTCGGGTGCGGTCGCCATGCCAGAGGCCCTTGCGGTTGACGCCACCGGCCTTGACCTTGCCGAACAGTGCGGGGGAGAGCAGCAGGTAGTCGATCTTCTCCTTCTTACCGCCGCCGAAGGTGCCTTCGCGCTCGCCCCAGACCCAGCCCGCCGCTTGGCTCGCGTCCTTGAGGTCGGTCTTTTTCAGCAGTGGCGCCAGCGGCCCGCTGTCCGGCGTGTCGTTGAAGTCGCCCAGCACGACGATGTTCTTCCAGCCTTCTTTCGTGCGTTCCTTGTAGATCTCGGCGACTCGTTTGGCCTGGGCTTCGCGGCGGGCATTGGACGTAGAGGCCTTTCCGAATCCCTTGGACTTGAAGTGGTTGACGAGCAGCAGCAGTTTCTCGCCGTTGACGTCGAACTCGTACTCGGCGCAATCCCGGCTGAACACCGGCTCGCCGCCGGGGCCAGGGTCATCGACATGGCTCCGCATGCCGACAACCGGGAAGCTGTCCTTGGCGAGCATGCCGACATCGATCCCGCGCTCGTCGTTGCCGTCGATCAGCATGACGTGGCCGAAGCCCTTGTCCTCGCCCTGGTCGAGCTTCAGGACGTTCTCGTTGAAGCGCACCAGCGCCGGCCGGTCCTCGGCCTCGACCACCGCCAGGATGTCGGGGTCCATGTCGGCGATCACCCCCGCCGTGTTGCGGGTAGCCTGCTCGTTGACCTCCTCCCGCTTCAGTTCCAGCCAGCCGATCCAGTCGCCTCGGCCGCCGGCAGCGACCTCGATAGTGCCGTCCCGATGGACGGAGACCAGCCTGCCGCGGGAGCGACGCAGCCAGACCCACTTGTTGTCTTCGGCGAGCCTGGCCTTTTTGCCGCTGCCATTTTCGTCCCAGCTCAAGAGTCCTAGCTTTTCCAGCAGGTCGAGAATGCGGCCCTTGTCGGCATCGCTGTAGGCCGGCTGCTCAAGGATTTCCGTCAGAGCTGCGTAAGCCTCAAGAATTGCTTTGCCGTCTTTCCAGTTGTCCTGGTTGAGGACGACGGCACGGCGAAACATGTTCTCGACGTTGAAAGAAGCAATTTTCACTAGTCGGCCCTCTCGTGGCGTCTTTCTGTTGGCTTGGTTCTCACAATGCCCTTTGATCAGGGATTCCTACCACGATCAGGGAGCTTCGATGAAAAGATCCCGCGCGGCAGGTGGCTCGCTTAGCCGAGGCGCGTGAGCCGAGGCAGGAGTCGCCGTCTCCAGGCCCCGTGAAGCCTCACCGTCGCCTCGGCCGAGTTCTCAGAGCTCGACCGAACCGAGCGAGGCCTCACTGTCCGGCATGAAATCCATTGACGCCTCAGAGCATTCTATGTGCCCTTTCGCTGCTTGTTGCGCGTTGTGAACCAGTTGGTGTTGGTGTTTCTCGAGGAGGGTGTCGCGCGGTCGCTTGAAAGTCCGCTAGGTTCTTGGACCCTAACACCCAAATCGCGCATAGCTTGATGCAGCAACTACATCCCTTTCATCACTATTCTTCTGCCCGATCGGGAGCACGGACCCCTGTCGAGATCCTGGAGGAACAGGTGGTGGGGATGCTCTTGGACTCAACTGTCGGGGACGACAGTCGGGAGTCGAGCATTTGCTTTGAGCTCAAGCACTCCTCCGCCGTGACCCAGTTTGGCCGCCTCCTGGCCCGTCGCAGAGGCCTCCCCCCAGAGCTCTGCGCGGCGGGGGGGCTCCTGCATGACGTGTACGTGATCGTCGAGGGGGGCTATGCGGACCACGCTCACAAGGGAGCCCCAATTTCTCGCGAGATGGTCGAGAGAGTTGGGGGCTTTGATGAGTCGCAGATCCTCGACATCGAGAGCATCGTCTACAACCACAGCGACAAGCACCTGACCTCGGAGGATCCTTTTGCTGAGTTCGGCAAGGACATCGATGTCCTCGATGCCTTTCTCTACCCCGGCGCTTTCGAGTGGTACCTGGCCAATAAGCCGCTCGCGGTGTTCCGCCATTACCTTGCCCGAGCGAAACGGGTCTGGGCAGAGCTCGGCGTTCCGGCCGACCCAGGCTTTTACTCACTCGACGACTACGAGCCCAACTGGCTCGATCAGTCCGTATCGGTAAGACCCGAAGTCAAGACGAAATCAAGGGGTGGCGACCCGGTCGCACCCCCGTTCCTGCTGATTCGCGAGCGCGAGGGATGGGCCGCTCACTTCCGCCGGGCGACATGGAAGCGGGCGACGGGAGCCGCAGGCGATCGACTCGGCGCGGAGGTCAGCAGTGCCGGTGCCAAGATCCTCGCCCAACTCGACTCGGTGCCGAACCCTGGCGTGGCGATGGTGTGGCCGGCAATCGAGAGGATCGAGATGATCCAGAAGCCGGATCTCGCGAAGCGCCTTGAAGAACTGCTCGGTGATCGGGCGGCTGAAATCGTTGTCGTGAACAGTGACTGACGAACGCGACGAGCCGACCATCCGTGAGCGGGTGTGGTTCAACTGGCAACAACCAGCGAGCCCGCTGCTCCTTGGCGGAACGATTGATGCATGTGGGCAACCTTTCCGTGAGTTTTTCGGCTTCCCCTTCTTCACGAGCATCATCTACTACCGGACGCTCGACCGAGACCGCGGTTACCAGTGCAGCTGGTTGCTGCGGAGAGGTGAGGGCGAGGCCTGTGGGCGGCTTCTGGTCGATGCGCTGTCGGTTCCGAGTTTTCAGGCGCATCTCGATCAAGCCATAGAGGCAAGCTTCGGGGCTTTGGGCGCCGCCGGGGTGGAGCTATCGGACCTTGACCTCGAGCGGCTCAACGATGACGAACTGACGGCTCGGTTCGAGGATTTTCAGCGGTTGTTTATCGACTTCTACCGAATCGGGGCCATTACGGAGCCGGTTAGCTGGCACGTCGAGCGCTTTTTCCGAGAGTTTGCCGATGACGCCGAGGGCGCTGCCCACCTACCTCGGGGCTGGTCCAGTGACCGCATCGAGGCAGCGGCATTCATGACGGACGAGGAGTCCTACACCCTGGAGATCGAGCGCTCCCTAGTTGTCGTCGCGGAGTTATTCGACGCAGCCAATTTACAAGGCGCGAAGGGTGAGCTGGTGGAGTTGGCCAGCGACTGGGAGGCCATGCAGCGACGTCATCCCGGCTTGGCCGCGGCAGCATCCCAACATGCTGAGTCTTACCCGTGGAAGGCCAATAACTATCGGGTGGCGAAGGCAATGGGGGAGGCGGAGGTAATCGCGGAGATCCAGGCGATGGATGGCGCCGGGTCAGCCCAGGAGCGTCTCCGAAGCAGTATTGCGGACACCGAAAGGCGACGTGCGTCGATGAGCGAGGACCGCGCGAGGCTCTTAGCCGGCTGCCCGCCAACCGTGCGCAGCGCCCTGCGAATCGGAGACCGGTACGGCTCGGGGTTGGCCGACCGCCGCAAGGCGACGATGCTGCCCGCCCTGCAATTGATCGAATCTATCGCTCGCGAACTGGCGCGCCGCAGCGGAGTCGACCACGGGCTGATCCTCAACCTTACCCCCAGCGAGGTGGGCGAGTTCGCTCGCAGTCCGGAGGCCTACCGAGAGCGGCTTGAGCGCCGCCGAGAGGCGCTCGTCTTGGTCCAGGCGCCGTTCCCGCTGGATAACGCCGAGATGGCGGCCCGCCTGCGAATCGGCGCAGAGGGCTTCCGGCTTCCGCGCAAGGACGACACGAGCCTTGCCGAGGGACCGGAGGCCCTCGTCCTGCTCGATCGGATCGACGCCACCATGGGACTCTTCCGTCATGGCAAGGGCGACGAGGTCAGCGGCAGCGTAATCGTCTGGCCGCAAACGGGGAGCATTCTCGAGGGGCGCTGCCGGGTGATTAGCGATCCCCGGACCGACCGCCTCGAGCCGGGTGAGATTCTCATCGCCACCTCGACGACTCCGGACTTCATGCCTGCGATTCGCAATGCGAGCGCCCTGCTGGTCGACCAGGGCGGAACCCTGAGCCACGCTGCGCTGACCAGTCGCGAGCTGGGTAAGCCATGCATCATCGGCACCGCCCATGCGAGCTCGGTGTTTCGCAGTGGCGATCTACTGCGGCTCGATTTCGACGCCGGCACAGCAATTGCCATCGCGGAGCCTGCTGATGGCGAGTGAGGGAGGAAAGGTCGCGGGCCTTCGGGCACTGGGCGGTTTCGCCTCTGTGCCTCCTTTCGTTGTCTTCTCGGGGGAGGGCCTCGACAGAGCGGAGATCGCAAAAGCTGTCGCTCGCGGGGGAGTTCGCCCGCCGTTCGCAGTCCGGAGTTCAGCCGATGTCGAGGACGGCGAAGCCGCAGCCTTCGCCGGCATGTTCGAGACCAAGCTACGAGTCGAGCCCGAGGGGCTGCTAGAAGCGGTGCGTGAAGTCGCTGACTCGGTCAGCTCGGAGCGACTCGACGCCTATCTGGAAGCGGCCGGGGTAGCCAGCCGCCAGCCGCAGAGAATGCACGTGATCGTCCAGAGCATGGTCGACTCCAGGGTCTCGGGCGTGTGCGCCAGCCGTCTTCCGGAGGACATCGCCGACGGGGCAAGCATCGAGGCCGTTTTCGGCCTTGGCGAGCTGCTCGTCTCAGGCGCAGTAGAACCCGACCTCTACAGGGTCGACAGATCGAACCGAGCTGTCGAGAACGTCCGTATCGGTAATCAAGTGCTGCAGCTGAGTCTTCGCGGAGGCGAGCATCTGGTCGCGGTGAACCTGCGCCTGTCCGCGAAGCTGACGCCGCTCGAGGCGGTCGCCGTGGCCGAGATCGCCTTCGAGGCAGAGGAGCGGTTTGGCTGGGCTGCGGCGGACATCGAGTGGGCCTACGAAGGCGAGAAGCTATGGGCCCTTCAGGCACGGCCGGTCGCGAGCATGGTCGAGAGGAGCCGACCATGACCCCGCGGGAGCGCGCTGCTCTATACAAGCGCCTGAAGTCAGTGGTCGGAGGCACTCCGCTTCGGAAACTTGAGCAGCTCTCGCCGGACCCACGGTCTTCGATTTACATGAAGCTTGAGTACCTCAACCCGACCGGCAGCCACTATGACCGCATCATGCTTGAGCTCCTGCGGAGCAAGGAGAAAAGCGGGGACATCGAGGTCGGCGACGCGTTGCTCGACACGACTACTGGCAACTCGGGGGCATCACTCGCATGGCTCTCCCGCGCGCTGGGATTCAAATGCCACGTCCTGATCCCCGAAGACGCCCCTCGGGCCCGCATTGACCAGATCGAGTCTTATGGGGGAGCGGTGGACTACTCGGAGCCGGGGCAGTACACCAAGGGCCTGATCGAGACCTACCGCGAAGAAAGCCCGGCGTGGTGGGAGATGGACCATCACGTCGTCCTGAACCACGCGGGCGGGGGCGGCATAGCCGCTGCGGCGACAGCGATGGGGAAGCTGGGCGAGGAGATCATCCGCCAGTTCCAAGAAATACATCGATCGCAGATGCCCACGCACCTGATCGTCGGACTTGGAAATGGTGCCAGCGTGCATATCGCCAAGCCCCTTCTCTCCAGCAAATGCATTGGCTTTGAGCCGATCGAGGCCCCGCTCAATTTCATCGAGATGCATGGCAAGGAGGAGCTTGAGTCCCGCTACGGAACGCCGCCCCCCGAATCGCTCAAGCACGGTCTCTGGGGTACCGGCGCCTGGAGCGATGGAGGGTTTCCCTGGCCTATCATGCGCCATGGCTGGGACCTCCTTGATGACATCGTCCTCGTGGAAAAGGAGCAGTGGAGCGTGCTCGGCCCGCGACTTGCAGATCAGGAGGGCCTGCACGTCGGGCGTAGCAGCGCCGCCGGAGTGGCGGTTGCCCAGCAGATCGTTGAAGTCTCGCAAGAGCCGGTCCAGGTCATCTGCATCGCCTATGACGCCGCCTGGAAGTACCTGGGTGACAAGCAGAATGGTTGAGACGGACAAGAGGGTCGAGTTCTTCTCCTATTGCGTCAAGCATGAGGCGGTCGACGCCAAGAGTGGCCGCGTCTACTACTTCAAGCTGAAGGAGCCCTCGGAGGAGATTTCCGCCCTCTATGACACCCATCTCAATCCTGCGCTTTGGGAGCCGTGGTGGTCTGAGTATCTAGTCGCCAAGTACGAGGCGATGACGCTCTTCAACGAAGATGAAGGGCGAGCGCTGGACGAAGTCATCGCCCAGGTCGAGGGGATCGATGGCGATTATGCGGACATCGTCGAAAGCTGGCGCTCGCTCGGCCCCCAGGAAGCCCTGGTCTACCGATTGCGGGTCGAGCAGGTGGGGGATCTGCAGACCGTGCGGGATACCTGGTACGACGAGTTTCCGAGCTTTGATCGCTGGGTAGCCTCATGCGGCGGGGAGCGTCTGATCACCGCCGACGATCCCGAGGTCAGCGAGCTGGTCTGGTCGAAGATCGACGACACCCTCAACGCCGCTCTGCGCTCGCCAGGGGTCGATGCGAAGGCCCGTGAGGGCGTTGCCGCCCTCCACGCGAGCCGGTCCGCGATCGCGGACCGGCTCCAGCACGAACTTCCCGAGCACCTATATGTGGTGGGCAAAGGGGGGGTCTCCCCAGTCGATGAGGTCGCGGTGGAGATCGCTACCGTCACCCTCAACCTTCTGGCTCAGCGCCAACGGCAACTCGGACCCCATGTTGAGGCGGTGATGAACGTCATCAAGGCCCGGTTCAGCGCCAGCGTCGTCGACTTTTTGCTTCTGCGCCGGCGACTGGAAGTCGAGGAGCTTGAGTTCCTCTCGGCAACTGGTGAAGTCACCGAGGGGATGCGGACGAAGCTCGAAAGCGAGGCAAGCTATCCGCGTCCGGTCGGCATCACGGGGGCGATCTTGGTCGCGCAGCCCGACCATGAGCTCTTCCACGTCGGCACGAATCAACTGGCCAGCGATCCCCGGCAATCCCCATCGCATCGCAGCGCATACGAAGAGCTTTACGGCCCCCTGGAGAACTTCTGGGTCTTCCCTGTGCACCTGGGCGACGAACTGCTCGGCGCCCTGCGGGTGGTCAACCGCCTCGACAAAGAGGATGCGGTTGTTGGCTGGCCATTTGCTCAACGCCAGCGCCTGGTCGGTTTGATGAAGTTCGTCGGAGCCCTCTGGACCGCATGTGCGATCGAAGTTCCCGTGGACGACGTCGAAGGACCCCCCGAGCACATCGCTGAGCAGGTCAAAACGGCGTCGGAGCAATGCCTGAACTCGGCCGAGGCCCTCAGCCTCGAATCACCCGGGAAGGTCACCGGTGAAGCCCTGGCGGCGGTCCTTGGCGCTCTCGCCGCGTTCTCGGAGGTGCGGATCGAGAAGCGCAAGCTTCGTGGAACGGCATTGGTCGTCGCCGCAGAGCGAATAATGGCGCTGGAAAACGGCGCCCTCGGCGAGCGCTTTGAGGCTCTTTCACGGGTACCGCCTCTAGTTGAGATGGATCACGCCTCGTCCCGCGATGGCAACGTTCTCGTGATCCGCAGCGATGGCCGCATCGCGGGCAGGATCGCCGGCACCGGGAACCAGCCCGCCGACATTCACGGTTTGGCAGCACAATGCAGCGCGGAGTTCCTGCTGCAAATCAATGCAGAGCGCGAGCGCCTGGTGGAGGTCTGGAAGGGACCGAACCACGTGGCCGATTATGCGTTCGCCACCCGTTCCGGGGTCTGGCGGCTGCGGCGTTTTTCCTTGCCTATCGAGGAGATCTCGCGCCGCTGCCGGTTCGACGCAAAGCTCCTCGGGGAGCTCCTTGAAAGAGCGAGGCGACTTTCCTATGACGGCCACGGAACCATCATCGCCCTCTGGGATGGCTCGGTCCTGCCCAGGGAGATCGAAGACATCGGCGAGGAAGTCGAACGCCCCGTCGCAACGATCTCCGATGCTGACTTCGTCGATTACGCGAGCAAAGACGGTGGTTGCATCGTTTCGGGGGACGGGACGCTGAAGTTCAGCGGGATCAAGTTCCCTTCCGCTCCGGCGAAACTCGCCGACGCCGAGGCTGCCGCAGACTTTCAGGCGGCGCGACAGATGTTGCGCGACTCACAGAGGGGAACGCGCCATGAGGGGGCTCTATCGGGCTCGACGCACCTTCCTGATGCGGTTGTCCTCTGCGCGTCGGAGAACCGCACCATTTGCGCATTCGTGAATGGTGAGGCGATCGTCTGGGATCACTGATCCTCTTTGTCAGGATGGGGGGTCCCGATGGGGCAAGAAATGGGGCAAGAAGCCCCACGGATTCCAGCCGATCCCAGCCGATCTCGATCTCGCGAAAACCGTTTGAAACCGTGCCCCACGTAGCCCAGCGGGACCCCAGGTTCGGGCTCATAATCGGACCGTCCTTGTAGGAACCCGACAGTCATAGGGCTTCCCCTCCCGATTCGTGCCCCCACTCCTCATGCAACCCCTGCAATCAGGGTAGCGCGGGAAGGCCGCTGGCTCGTGCTGCAAGGGGCTGGGTCTTCTGGGCGCCGGAAGCCGTTGCGCTACCGCTTTCACGCGGGAGCGGCAGCGGGGGATGCATGCTCGCTTTCGCCAGCAAGCCGCAGGTGACCTACGGTCCTTCGCTCTTGCGGCGGATGGCTTCCTCGCGGGCTTTCTCGATCCTCGCGAGATCCTTCGCGTGCGAACGGTCAGCCTCTATGGAGTAGGCGATGCGATTACAGAGGCGGTGCGCCAAGAGGGAGTTCTCGACGACTCGGTGGCCGCCCTTTCTCTTGGAGCGCGGGAAGTGCTCGTGGGTGGGCATCCAGTCGCTCGTCCAGTCGCTCAAATCGTCGGTGAGCGGCTCGAAGTGGCACGCGCCTCCAAGCTCCTCGGGGCAGAAACATTTGGGCATCTGGCATGCGAGTTCGGTGATGTAACCCTGCTCAGCTGCCTGGATGAGGACTCCCTTCACGCCGCGCTTCCTCAACTCGGCCGCGACCACTCGGCCGCGTTCAGGATCCCGCTCAACCCTCGACATGTCCCAACGTTACGTGCTCGGGACTATCCCTATGCGCGAGAAGCGGCGCGACTATACGATGGTCGCCGTGAATCGGGCTCTCGTGAGCAAGCTGACGCTCAACGGCTTGATCTGGGGCCGGATGACGTTCGGCGTCGCGGCCTGGCTGGCGCCACGGCCCGTCGGCAACGCGGTCGGTCTCGATATGGCGGGGAATCCACAGGCTGCCTACCTGGCCCGGATCCTGGCCGTGCGTGATCTCGTTCTCGCCTGCGGTGCTCTCGGAACCGACGGAGAGGCTCAGCGCCAGTGGTTGCTTGCTGGTCTGGTGTGCGACAGTGCTGACACTCTCGCCGGAGTCTCCGCGGGGCGCGGCGGATACCTACCGAAGCGCACGAGCTTCTATCTGACCGTGTTTGCCCTCTCGGGTGTGGCCGCGGCTGTGGCTGTCCTGCGCGAGCAATCGGGCGCGACTTCTGCGTAAAGCCTCTGATCCGTCCCGAGCCGCGTTCACGACACTCCTGCTTTGCGCGAGATCCGGCAGTCATCGGCGCGTCTAGATGTCGAAGCAAAAGCCGGGTCCGCTGGGGCAAGAAATGGGGCAAGAACCCCAACAGATCCCAGCCGATCCCAGCCGATCTCGATCTCGCGAAAACCGTTTGAAACCGTGCCCCACGTAGCCCAGCGGGACCCCAGGTTCGGGCTCATAATCGGACCGTCCGTGTAGGAACCCGACAGTCATAGGGCTTCCCTGGTCAAATCTGTGCTCCCCGCCTTCAGCCAATCTCCACGATCAGGGTAGCGCGGATGCCCTGTTTCGGCCTTCGAAACCGAAGGTCATAGGTCGAATCCTTGGGCGCGTGCGCAATCCGCTTGCGAAGCGGCTTTGCAAACTGTGTCACCCCTGTGAATACTGACACGTTTTTGCTCAAAGGTGATCTGAGTGATATACATAAATTTCGCAGGACGCGACAGCTGAGTCGCGAGGGAGGCCGATAGTGACAACTAAATCTCGCCTTGTCGCTTTCGCTTCGACGATGGTGATGGTGCTTGCTTTATCTGCCGTCCTCTTGGTTTCAGTCGCCGTTGCCACTTGGAGCATCCAGACCACGCCGACCCCCCCAAAAGGGAGCGCCACCTACCCCTACGACGTCAGCTGCGAGCCCTCGAGCACGGAACTCTGTACGGCGGTGGGGGTGAGCAGCAAATCGGGTGTGGACAGCCCTCTGGCTCTGCGCCGGAACAGCACTTCTTGGTCTGAACAGACTCCCGCGAAGAAGTCAGGCACCCTCCCAACCCGCCTGTTCGGCGTCGACTGTCCTTCGGAAACCCGGTGCATGGCGGTCGGCAACTATCAAGGCACCGAAGGCCCTGTGACTGTGGCAGAGCTCTGGAACGAAGGCAAATGGAACGTCCATACGACGCCGGTCCCATCCGAATCGACCTCCAGCGAATTGGTGGCAGTTGGGTGCAGCGGGACCGCTAACTGCACGGCCGTGGGCTCGGCCGTCGTGAAAGGCGTCAAAACGGCAATCGGAGCGAAATGGACCAGTCCCACGTGGGCTTCGTCCTCGATTCCGATCCCCGAAGGGGCCAAATCGAGCCAGCTCGATGGCGTCGACTGCATCTGGTCCAACTTCTGCGCTGCTGTCGGTCGCTACACCACCAGCGGAGGCTCGGTCAAAAGCCTCGTCATGTTCTGGAATGGCACCGAATGGAAACTCCACACCGTGACGGATCCCGAAGGAGCCACTGAAAGCACCCTGCTCGATGTCTCCTGCACGCCGACGCCGAACCGCTGCACGGCGGTAGGGTTCTGGAAGAACAGCAAAGGCGAACAGTTCACTCTGGCCTACCGCTTCAATGGCGTGACGACCTGGACGCTACAGAGCACGCCCAATCCGTCCGGGGGCACCGAAAGCCTCCTCCAGGACGTTTCCTGCGCGGCCGAAACGTCTTGCACGGCGGCTGGAAGTTGGGTGAGCAGTGGGGGTGGGTCGAACAGAACCCTTGCTGAGGAATGGAACGGAAGCAGTTGGTCGCTCGAAAGCACCCCGAATCCCCCGGGCGAAGCCTTGAATTCTCTCTTCGGCGTTTCGTGCCGGGGCACCACGTGCCTTGGCGTGGGATGGAGCTTGAACACCGAAAACCCCGCCTTGGCTCTGGTCTCACCGGCAGCAACTACGTTTCGTTTCATCCACGATGCAGATGGTCGGCTCAGGGCGGCATTTGACCCGGAAGGGGAAGCTGCCTTTTACGGCTGGGATGCCAACGGAAATCTCACCTCTATCTCGCGCGGTTCCTCGAGCAAATTGTCGATCGTCAAACTCAGCCCCCCCAGGGGCGCAGTCGGCGAAACGGTCAAAATCAAGGGAACTGGCTTCTCCACTACGCCGGCCTCAAACACGGTTAAATTCAACGGGACTGCTGCAACGGTCGAAGCCGCAACGCAGTGGTCGCTGACGGTCAAAGTTCCCGTCGGGGCGACCTCAGGGTCGGTCACGGTCGCAACCTCTGGCGAACCGGTGACGAGCCCCGAAACCTTCACGGTGACGACCGGAAAACCGAGCATTTCAGAACTCTCATTGAATATTGCCGCAATCGGGGAAGAAGTCACCATCTCAGGTTCCAACTTCGAGTCCTCGGCCTATGACAACGCGGTTACGCTCAACGGCATCCGGTCCGAGTTGACTTCCACCTCTACTTCGACGATCAAATTCAAAGTGCCCATCCTCGGCGGCAAGGTCGCCGTGGCGACCCCCCAGGGATCCACGATCGGCCCTGATCTCTTCGTGCCACCAAACGAAATCGCCCCTTCTAAAGTGGGAACTACCGCGCGGATTGTGCTCGGAGAATCGAAAACCATTTCGCTCGTCGGCTCCGAAAAAGTCGCACTCGTGCTCTTCGACGGGGCTGCAGGAGAACACGTCTCGCTAGTTGCTTCTGAAAATACCATCTCGGGCACTCTTTCCGTTTGGGGTCCGTCCGGATTGCAGCTCGCCTCTAGTGCGTTCTCAGGGTTTACCGGCGCGGTGACGCTGCCGAAGACCGGCACCTACACGATCCTGCTCAACCCTTCTGGCGCCGAAGCGGGTTCAGTGAAACTCACCTCGTATGGCTTCGAAGACAAAACCGCCACCATCAACCCGCCGGCCACCCCCGAAGGTCTCAAACAGCCGGTCTCGCTTCTCCCCGGCCAGAACGCCCGCTACTCGATCGAAGCCAAAGCCGGCGATCAGTTCTCGGTTCGGACCACGGAATCCAACTTCAGTGGTAATTACTGGCTGAAATGGATCAACCCGAGCGGCTCGGTCGTCCATAACGAAATCCTCACCGGCAAAGAAAACTGGTTTTGGGACTCCAAGACCCTCTCGACCGCTGGCACCTGGACGCTGCTCGTCGACCCCGTTGAAGGGAGCACCGGCTCGGTCGACCTGCTGATCTGGGAAACCCCCGATCTCACCGGCCAGTCGATCACCCCTTCGACCGAAGGT
>DATIPC010000088.1:0-15578 GCA_035472395.1 Solirubrobacterales bacterium | reverse complement strand
GCGCCAGTACACGGTCGAGGCGGTGACCGGGGGGGAGGACGCCCTCGGTCAGGTGACGGTGATGCTGCGCGTCGCGGGGCGCTTGGCCACCGGCCAGGGAGTTGCCACCGACATCCTCGAGGCTTCGGCCAGGGCCTACGTGCGGGCGCTTTCCAACGCCCTCGAGGGAGCCGCGATCCGCGAGGCCGAGGCGGCAACCGCCGACGCCGCGGCAGAGCGCACCCCGGGCCCCTGACTTAGCGAAGGCAGGACCAGCATGGGGCACACAGCCTCGTGCTGGTCTCGACACAGACTTTTCACCATCAGCGCACCACACGCGCGGTGCCCTCGGTCAAGCTCGTCTGCATGGCGGTCGAATCTGCATCTGTACGTCCTGGTGATGTGTATTTGCAGATTCGTTCGCGCGACCGGCTTATTGCGGGGTTGGCGAATCGGCAATACGGAGTCGTTTCTCGTCGACAACTGCTCGACCTTGGGCTTGGCCGCGAGGCAATCGCCGTACGAATCAGAGGTGGTCGTCTCCATCCCCTGCATCCAGGCGTTTATGCGGTGGGCCATCGGGCGATCTCCAGGGAAGGCAGGTGGATGGCTGCTGTTCTCGCCGGTGGCCCAGGCGCTGTTCTGAGCCATCGTTCAGCGGCGGCATTGTGGGGTTTGCGGCGAGACGGAGGTGGCGCGACTGAGATCACGACGCCGCGCTCAACTCGCTCTCGTGGCCCCTTGCGCCGGCACTGTGCGCTCCTGCAACGCGACGAGGTGACGTCCAGGCATGGAATTCCCGTGACGACTGTCTCCCGCACGCTTCTCGACTTCGCTGCGGTGGTCACACCCGAGGAGTTCGAACGGGCCGTGCGAGAGGCCGAAGTCCTTCGTCTGCCGGAGCGACCACCACTCTCCGAGCTGCTTGCTCGCCACCCAAGACGGCGCGGCGCTCGGGCCGTGAGAACGACCCTCGAACGGCTCTCCCGCCTGCCGATCGGCGTCACCCGGAGTCGCCTCGAGGATCGCTTCCTGCGGTTTGCCGCTCGCGCCGGCCTGCCAATGCCCGAGACCAACGTAATCTTGTCGCTGGGCGACAGGAAGTACGAGGCGGACTGCATCTGGCGCGAGCAGCGGTTGATCATCGAGCTCGACGGATACGAGGCCCATGGCACTCGGGCGGCCTTCGAGGGCGACCGGGAGCGGGATCGCCGGCTGCAGGCGGCGGGATGGACGGTGGCGCGAGCCACCTGGCGCCAACTCGACGGCGAAGCGGCTCTGGCGCGCGACATCCGCACCCTGTTGGACCACGCGAATGGGGACGAGTCTGCATCTCTGCGTCCCCCACGCGCGCAAATGCAGATTCGTGCGCGTGGGGGGCGTACGTGATAACGTACAAGTGTAATGACGCGCTCCAAGTCAGGCTCGGCGATCGCGGTCGCTCCCGAAACCGCCTCTGCGCCCGCCGCCGTTGGTTCGCGCATCCGGGCCCTGCGCGATGCGATGGGCCTGTCGCTGCGCGACCTGGCTGAGCGCAGTGGAGTCAGCGCGCCGATGCTCTCTCAGGTCGAGCGGGGAGAGACCAGCCCGACCCTGGCTGTCGCCGAGAAGATCGCCGCTGGGCTGGAGCTGACCCTCTCGCAACTGCTGCGACTCGACGAGGGCGAGCACGTCGCGGTCAGCCGCGCCGCGGGGCGCCGCCACTACGAGCGCAGGGGGCACCGTTTCGAGGAGCTGACCCCGCCGTTGCCAGGGCAGCGGGCTGATGTATCGCTACACACGCTCGAGCCCGGCGCGACGACCGGCGGCCCCGGCGACCCGCCGATGCACGAGCCGGGCAGCCGCGAGACCGCCGTCGTCCTCGAGGGCGGCTTGGCCCTCTTCGTCGAGGGCGTTCGCCACGATCTTGCCAGCGGAGACAGCGTCACTTTCGATGCTGATCTGCCCCATCACTTCGAGAACGACGCCGAGGAGCAGGCCCGGTTCCTCGCCGTGATAGCCGCCGGGCTGAGGAGGAGTTAGCGATGTCACGAACGATGTTCGACAAGATCTGGAGTGAGCACGAGGTCTCCGACGGCCTGCTCTACATCGACCTGCACCTGGTCCACGAGGTCACCTCGCCCCAGGCCTTCGACGGCCTGCGCATGGCCGGCCGCCCGGTGCGCCGGCCCGACAAGACGCTGGCGACCGCCGACCACAACGTGCCGACCGACGGCACCAAAGCGGCGAGCCTGATCGCCGATCAGCTCTCGCGGGTCCAGGTGGAAACCTTGGAGCGCAACTGCGAGGAGTTCGGGATACCGCTCTACTCGCTGGGCTCCGAGCGGCAGGGCATCGTCCATGTGATCGGCCCCGAGCTCGGCGTCACCCAGCCGGGCATGACGATCGTCTGCGGCGACAGCCATACCTCGACCCACGGCGCCTTCGGGGCGCTCGCCTTCGGCATCGGCACCTCCGAGGTCGAGCACGTCCTCGCGACCCAGTGCATGGTTCAGAAGCGGCCGAAGACGATGCGCATCCTCTACGACGGCGCGCTGGGGGCGGGAGTCACGCCCAAGGATCTGATCCTGGCCACTATCGGCCGGCTCGGCACCGGAGGCATGGTCGGGCATGCGGTCGAGTACGCCGGCCCGGCGATCGAGTCGCTCTCGATGCCGGGGCGGATGACGGTCTGCAACATGACGATCGAGGGCGGTGGCCGGGCCGGGATGATCGCTCCCGACGAGGCCACCTTCGAGTGGGTGCGGGGCCGCGCTGCGGCACCGCAGGACTTCGACGCCGCGGTCGAGCGCTGGCGTGGGCTTCCCAGCGACTCCGGGGCAAGCTTCGATACCGAGGTCGAGATCGACGCCTCCGGCATCGCGCCGATGGTCACCTGGGGCACCAATCCGGGGATGGTGATCGAGGTCACCGACGCGGTCCCGGATCCCGCGACGATGGATTCGCCAGCCGACCGCGAGTCGGCGGAACGGGCGCTCAACTACATGGCGCTAGAACCGGGCACCCCGATGACCGAGGTCAAGCCCGAACGGGTTTTCATCGGCTCCTGCACGAACTCGCGGGTCGAGGATCTGCGCGAGGCCGCGGCGGTAGTCGATGGGCGGCGGGTAGCCGACACGGTGCGGGCGATGGTCGTCCCCGGCTCCCAGCAGGTCAAGGTCACCGCGGAGGAAGAGGGACTGCACGACGTCTTCCGAGCTGCCGGCTTCGAATGGCGCGAGGCGGGCTGCTCGATGTGCCTGGGGATGAACCCCGACATCCTGATCGAGGGCGAGCGCTGTGCCTCGACCTCGAACCGCAATTCCGAGGGGCGCCAGGGCAAGGGCGGCAGGACGCACCTGGTCAGCCCGAAGATGGCCGCGGCCGCCGCGATCGAGGGGCACTTCGTCGACATCAGGGATTGGAGCTAGAGGTGAGGCCGATTGACGTCATAGAGGGCAAGGTGTCGTTCCTGGACAGGGCCGACGTCGACACCGACCAGATCATCCCCAAGCAGTTCCTGAAGCGAGTCGAGCGCACCGGCTTCGGCGAGTTCCTCTTCTACGACTGGCTGCGCGACGGCGAGATCGAGCTGGAGCCGAACCCGATTCTCGTCGCAGGCCGTAACTTCGGCTGCGGCTCCTCGCGCGAGCACGCGCCCTGGGCGCTGGAGGACTTCGGCTTCGAGGCGATCGTCGCCCCGTCCTTCGCCGACATCTTCTACGTCAACTGCACCAAGGTCGGCCTGCTGCCGGTGGTGCTCGACGAGGAGCACTGCCGGGCAGTGGCCGAGGCTGGCGGGGCGCGGATCGACGTCGACGATCAGACGGTCACCTGCGCCGCCGGCGTCTTCGAGTTCGAGGTCGAGCCGGATGTGAAGCACCGCCTGCTGAACGGCCTCGACGACATCGGGATCACCCTGGAGAGCGCCGCGACGATCGACGCGTTCGAGCACACCGGCGCTGCCGATCGCGGGCCGGTGACCACTTCGCTGTGAGCGCCGCAGAGCCCACTAGGGCGATGAACACCGGGCCGCGCGAGTGGGACGCGAAGACCTACGACGAGGTCTCCGACCCGCAGTTCGAATGGGGGTCAGAGGTGCTCGCGCGGCTCGAGCTGGAGGGGAACGAGTCGGCGATCGACGCGGGCTGCGGCTCCGGCAAAGTCACCGAGAAGCTCCTCGACCGCCTGCCAGGCGGGGAGCTGCTGGCCGTGGACGGCTCGGAGGCGATGATCGACAAGGCAAAGGAGCGGCTGGGCGGGCGGGTCACCTACCTCGTCGCAGATCTCTCCGAGCTTCAGGTCGACCAGCCGGTCGACCTGATCTTCTCGACCGCGACCTTCCACTGGATCCTCGATCACGAGCGGCTCTTCGGACGCCTGTACGCGGCATTGGCGCCGGACGGGCGCTTGGTTGCGCAGTGCGGTGGAGAGGGAAACGTCGCCGAGCACGCGAGGATGATCGCGACGGTGGCGGCGCGGCCCGAGTTTGCCACCCACCTGGAGCAGATGACCGGGATGTGGAACTTCGCAGCTCCCGAGAAGACCGAGGAGAGGCTCCTGGCGGCCGGATTCTCCAGCGCACGCTGCTGGCTGGAGCCGAAGCCGGTCACGCCTGCACGGCCGCTCGAGTTCACCTCCACCGTGACGCTCGGGCCGCTCTTGGCGCAGCTCCCCAAGGACCTGCGCCGGCCGTTCGCCGAGGTAATACTCGAAGAGTCCGAGCAGCCGCTGACCCTCGACTACGTCCGCCTCAACATCGAGGCCCGACGTGCCGGTAGTTGAGTACCTATATGGGCCTCTAACTTGCGGCACGTCTAGAGTGCGGCGCCCGTGAGCGACGCACCGCGCATAGTCCTGCTGCCCGGCGACGGGATCGGGCCTGAGATCGTGGCTGCTGCACGGCGCCTGCTCGAAGCGCTGGGCGAGTTCAAGTTCGACGAGCGCCTGATGGGCGGCTGCTCGATCGACGCTCACGGCATCGCCCTCACCGACGAGGTGCTCGCTGCCTGCAAGGCCGCCGACGCGGTCCTGCTGGGAGCGGTCGGCGGCCCGAAATGGGACACCACCGACCCCGACGCACCCCGCCCCGAGCAAGGGCTGCTCGGGTTGCGCAAGGGGATGGGGCTCTACGCAAACCTGCGGCCGGTGCGGCCAAGCCCGGCGCTGGTCGGCGCCAGCCCCCTGCGCGAGGAGCGGATTGCCGGCACCGACCTGCTGGTCGTGCGCGAGCTCACCGGCGGCATCTACTTCGGCGACAGCGGCCGCGTCGGCGATGTCGCGCACGACACCTGCGAGTACTCGGTTGTCGAGATCGAGCGGATCGCGCGCGCCGGGTTCGAGGCGGCGCTGCGGCGTGCCGAGGGCTCGGACCGCTCCCCCCGCGTCACCTCCGTCGACAAGGCCAACGTGCTCGAGACTTCCCGGCTGTGGCGTGAGGTCGTCAGCCGCGTCGCCGACGAGTACGCGGGCGTCGAGCTCGACCACCTGCTGGTCGACAACGCCGCGATGCAGCTCGTCTCGCGGCCGGCCGAGTTCGACGTGATCGTCACCGAGAACCTCTTTGGCGACATCCTCAGCGACGAGTCGGCGATGCTGACCGGATCGCTCGGGATGCTGCCCTCGGCCAGCCTCGGCGAGGCCGGCGAGCCGGGGCTGTTCGAGCCGGTGCACGGCTCGGCACCCGATATCGCCGGCCAGGGGATCGCCAACCCGCTCGCGACCTTTCTCAGTACCGCGATGATGCTCCGCCATGGGCTCGACCGCCCGGGCGAGGCGGAGAGGATCGAGATTGCGGTCGATGCCGTACTGGAGCGCGGTCTCCGGACCCCCGATCTCGCGGGAGACGGCGAGGACCAGGTCGGCACGGCCGAGATGACCGAGGCCGTGCTGGCCCAGCTCTAGGCGCCCGGCTCGACCGGTCGCGGAACATCGGGCATACTTTCGCGGGATGGAAACCGCGGAGCTGATCTGGCAGAACGGCGAGTTCGTGCCCTGGCACGAGGCGAAGACGCACGTGCTCAGCCACGGCTTGCATTACGGGACCGGGGTCTTCGAGGGGGTCCGCTGCTATGAGACCGAGCGCGGGCCGGCGATATTCCGCCACCAGGATCATCTCGACCGCCTCGCCAAGTCGGCTGAGCTCTACTACTTCGAGCTGCCCTTCTCCGGCGAGCAGATCGCCGAGGCGACGCGCGAGCTGATCCGCCGCAACGATCTGCGCTCCTGCTACATCAGGCCGCTCGCCTTCCGCGGCTACGGCAACCTGGGCCTCTACGCCACCGACGCTCCGATCGAGGTCGTCATCGCCGCCTTTCCCTGGGGCGCTTACCTCGGCGAGGAGGGCCAGAAACACGGCATCCGCGCCAAGGTCTCGAGCTGGAGGCGGATCGGCTCCGGCGGGCTGATCCCCCACGCCAAGGCATCGGGCCAGTATCTGAACTCGATCCTCGCCAAGACCGAGTCGCAGAACGCCGGCTACGAGGAGGCTCTGCTGCTCGACGAGCGTGGCTTCGTCTGCGAGGGATCGGGCGAGAACATCTTCCTGGTCCGCGAGGGCCAGATCGTCACCCCGCCGCACGTCGCCGCGATCCTCGATGGGATCAACCGCAAGTCGGTGATCCAGATCGCCCGCGACCTCGGCTACACCGTGGTCGAGCGCGACGTCGCCCGCTCGGAGCTCTACCTGGCCGAGGAGGTCTTCCTCACCGGGACCGCGGCCGAGCTGGTGCCAGTGCGCGAGGTGGACGACCATCCCCTCGGTGAGCCGGGCGAGATCACGCGGGTGATCCAGACGAAGTTCCAGGACGCGCTGCATGGCCGCGCCGAGGAGTACCTGGAGTGGCTCGACTTCGTCGAGGTCCCGGCCGGCGCGGATGAACCGAGTAAGGTGAGTTCCTGATGCAAACGCTCTTCGAGGCAATCGGGCGAATTACCGCAGCCGCCTAGCGGCTGGCGCGGTGCTGCGCGCAATGCGGGCCCTCGGCTTGGCCCACTCCCCGAATTCCCTCGCATCGAAAGGCATCAGATGGAACAGGTGAAGCTCTACGACACGACCTTGCGCGACGGCATGGGCGGTTCCGGCATGTCGCTCTCGGTTGGCGAGAAGCTCAAAGTGGTGCGCTCGCTGGACCAGCTCGGGATCCAGCTGATCGAGGCCGGTTTTCCCAGCTCCAACCCGAAGGAAAGGGAGTTGTTCGAGGAGCTGGCCGAGCTGGAGCTGGGGCAGGCGACGATCGCCGCCTTCGGCATGACCCGACGCCGCGATCGCAAAGCCGAGGACGACGAGGCACTGGGGGTGCTGGTCGACAGCTTCGCCCCGGTCGTCTGCTTGGTCGGCAAGAGCTGGGGCCTGCACCTGGAGAAGGTGATCAAGGTCTCGCCCGAGGAGAACCTGGCGATGATCGCCGACTCGATCGGCTTCTGCCGCGAGCGGGGCAAGCGGGCCGTCTTCGACGCCGAGCACTTCTTCGACGGCTACCGCGACGACGCCGGCTACGCCCTCGAATGCGTTCGCGCCGCGGCGGAGGGAGGCGCCGAGAACGTCACCCTCTGCGACACCAACGGCGGCAGCCTGCCCGGCTTCGTCGCCACGGCCACCGCTGCGGTCGTGGAGGGGCTCGGTGGGGAGGTGGAGGTCGGCATCCACACCCACGACGACGCCGGCTGCGCGGTCGCCAACTCACTGGCGGCGGTCGAGGCAGGCGCCCGCCTCGTCCAGGGCACGGTCAACGGCTACGGCGAGCGCTGCGGCAACGCCAACCTGGCCACGATCCTGCCGGCGCTGCAGCTGAAGATGGGCTTCGACGTGGTCGGCCCCGAGCAGCTGATGTCCCTGACCCAGGCAAGCCACTACCTCGACGAGCTCTGCAATATGGCGCCGAACCCCGACCAGCCATACGTCGGCCGCAACGCCTTCGCCCACAAGGCGGGCATGCACGCCGCCGGGGTCGAGGCCGACGCGCGCACCTTCGAGCACCTCGATCCGGCCCTGCTGGGCAACCAGCGCGAGATCCTCGCATCCGAGCTCTCGGGCAAGGCGACGATCCGCAGCCAGGCGGCGCAGGCCGGCCTCGACCTCGACGACGCGGCGGCCGTGCGCGCGGTCGAGCGCCTCAAGGAGCAGGAGCACCGCGGCTACCACTACGAGGCGGCCCCGGCCTCCTTCGAGCTGCTGCTGCGGCGCGAGTCGGACAGCTACCAGCCGCTGTTCGAGCTGGAGAGCTTCCGCGTCGTCACCGAGAAACGCGCCGACGGCGGCGTGGAGACCGAGGCGACCATCAAGGTCAAGGTCGACGGCAAGCGCTACCTCAGGGTCGCCGAGGGCAACGGACCCGTCAACGCGCTCGATCGCGCCCTGCGTGGCGCGATCGCCGACCGCTACCCGCACCTCGCCGAGATCGAGCTGACCAACTACAAGGTGCGGATCCTCGACGAGAGCCACGGCACCGGCGCCGTCACCCGGGTCCTGCTCGACTCCTTCGATGGCGAGCGGGAGTGGGGGACGATCGGCGTCTCGGAGAACATCATCGAGGCCTCCTGGGAGGCGCTCGTCGACTCGCTCGAGTACGCCTTTCAGCCCCGGAACGACGACTCCGCAAAGTAGGCTGGCCGGCGCCATGGCCGCCCCCTCGAGCACCGATCCGATCCCGCTCGCAAAGCCGGAAGTCGGCGACCGCGAGGAGGAGCTCGCGCTCGAGGTGCTGCGCTCGGGCCGGCTCTCGCTGGGCCCGATGGGGGAGCGCTTCGAGGGCGACTTCGCCGCCTGGCTGGGCAGCGGCGAAGCGGTGGCGGTCTCCAGCGGCACCACGGCGCTCCACCTCGGGGTGCGAGCACTCGGCTGGGGGTCGGGCGACGAGATTCTGACCAGCCCCTTCAGCTTCGTCGCCTCGGCCAACTGCCTGCTCTACGAGGGCGCCCGCCCGGTCTTCTGCGACGTCGACCCGGTAACGCTCAACCTCGACCCGGCCGCGGTCGAGGCGGCGGTGGGGGAGAGCAGCGCTGGCATCCTGCCGATCCACATCTTCGGCTTCCCGGCGGCGATGCCCGAGCTGGAGGCGATCGCCGCGGGTCCTGGGCTCGGCATCCTCGAGGACGCCTGCGAGGCGCTCGGAGCGGTCGATTCGGAGGGACGCAGGGTGGGTACCCGCGGCAACCTCGCCACCTTCGCCTTCTACGCCAACAAGCAGCTGACCACGGGCGAGGGGGGGATGATCGTGCCGCCGGGCCCGGAGCTCGCGGTGCGGCTGCGCTCGGAGCGCAACCAGGGACGAGCGCCGGACATGGGCTGGCTCGACCACGGCGGGCTCGGCTTCAACTACCGGCTCTCCGACCTCGCCGCGGCTCTGGGCGTCGCCCAGCTCGAGCGGCTCGACCAGTCGCTGGCACGGCGGGACGCCGTGGCGTCCCTGTACGAGCAGGGCCTGGCGGGGGTCGAGGGCCTGGCAACGCCGATCGCCTCGCGCGGCGCCGAGCGGCGCAGCTGGTTCGTCTACACCGTGCGGCTGCCCGTCGGCGCCGACCGCGACGCGACCGTCGCCCGCCTCGCCGAACGGGGGGTCGCCAGCAAGGCCTACCTGCCCTGCATCCACCTCTTCCCGCACCTGCGGGAGCTCGGCTACCGCGAGGGCCAATTCCCGGTCGCCGAAGCCGCCTCGGCGCACTCGCTGGCGCTGCCCTTCTTCCCCTCGATGACGGAGTCGCAGGTGGCGCGGGTGTGCGAGGCTCTCGCCGAATCCCTCCACTGATGTCGCGCTTCCGCAAAGACCCCGATCCGCGCTTCTGGCGCCTCAACCGCTCGCTCGAGTTCGACTGGGCGCTGGCCCCCTACGACCTCGACCAGTCGCAGGCGCACGCTCGGGCCCTGCGCAGGATCGGCGTCCTCGACGAGCGGGAGCTGGAGGAGATCGTCTCCGGCCTCGACCGGGTTCGCGAGCGGATCGGCGCGCACGGCTTCAAGTTCGAGGATGCCGACGAGGACATCCATATGGCGATCGAGCGATTGCTCGGCGAGGAGATCGGGGGCCTGGCCGGCAAGCTGCACACCGGTCGCTCCCGCAACGACCAGGTCGCGACCGACGTGGCGATGGTCGTGCAGGTGCACTCGCTGCAGGCGATCGAGCTGGCCGGAAACGCGATGGAGCGGCTGCTCGAGCAGGCCGAGCGCCACCGGGACTGGCCGATGCCCGGCTACACGCACCTGCAGCGGGCCCAGCCGGTCTACCTCGGCCACCACCTGCTCGCCTACTTCTGGATGCTCGCCCGCGACGTGCTGCGCTTCCAGTTCGCCCTCGACAGCGCCTCCGTGATGCCGCTCGGCTCCGGTGCTCTGGCAGGGGTCAACTGGGAGATGGACCGGAACGCGGTCGCCGACGACCTCGGCTTCGAACACGTCAGCCACAACTCGATCGACGGTGCCTCCAACCGCGACTTCGTCCTCGACTATCTCAGCGCCGCCTCGATCTGCGCGATGCACCTCTCGCGGCTCGGCTCGGAGATTGTGATCTGGTCGAGCAGCGAGTTCGGCTTCTGCCAGCTCGACGAGTCCTTCTCCTCGGGGTCGAGCATCATGCCGCAGAAGGTGAACCCGGACTCGGCCGAGCTGCTGCGTGCCAAGAGCGCGCGGGTCGCCGCGGACTACCTCGCGCTGCTGGGCACGATGCACGCCCTGCCGCTTACCTACGGCAAGGACATGCAGGAGGACAAGGAGCCGCTGTTCGACGCGATCGACACGGTCGAGTCCTGCCTCGATGCCGCCGAGGGGATGCTGGACGGAATCGCCTTCGACCGCGAGCGGCTCGAGGCCGCGTCCGGGGACGAGATGCTGGCGGCGACCGAGATCGCCGACCTGCTCGTCCGCAAGGGAGTGCCGTTCCGCGAGGCGCACGGGATCGTCGGTGGGCTGGTCCGCGACGCGGTCGAGCGGGGAAAGTCGCTGTCCGAGCTGACCCTGGAGGAGCTGCACGAGCGCTCCGGGCAGCTCGACGAGTCCTTTTACGAGGTGCTGCAGCGCGAGAGCTGGCTCGAGTCGAAGCGGATCGAGGGAGGGACCGGGTCCGTCCCCCTGGCCGCGCAGATCGCGCAGGCCCACGAGGCCCTGGCGGCGGTCAAGGCGCGGGTGCTCGACGAGCGTTCGTGAAGGCCGTCGCCCGAGAGCGGCTCGGCGTCGAGTTCTTCGCCCGCTCGGTGCACACCGCCGCCCGCGAACTCGTCGGTTGCCGCCTCTTCTACGCCGGCTGCGGCGGCACGATCGTCGAGACCGAGAGCTACGACCGCGACGATCCCGCCTGTCATGCCTACGTCGGTCTGACCAAGCGCACCGAGGTCCTCTTCGGCCCGCCGGGACGGGCCTACGTCTACCTCTCCTACGGAATCCACAGCCTGCTCAACTTCGTCTCCGAACCAGACGGGGAGGCGGCGGCGGTGCTGATCCGGGCGCTCGAGCCGAGCGCTGGGCTGGAGGAGATGCGAGCCAGGCGCGGTCAGCGTCCTGACGCCGACCTCTGCTCTGGGCCGGGCAAGCTGACCGAGGCGCTCGGCATCGGGCTCGACGCCAACGGCGCCGACCTGACCGCCGACCCTTTCCTCCTCCTGCCACCCGAGCCAGGTTGGGACGGCCAGGTGGTTACCAGCCCGCGAGTGGGAATCACAAAAGCGGTCGAGCGACCCTGGCGCTTCAGCCTCGCCAGCAGCCGCTTCGTCTCGAGGCCGCGCCCCTAGCCGGCGGTGATGCCGCCACCGCCGCCGCTCGATTCAGGCGCGGCTTCGGGGGCCGCTTCTGGCGTTGCGGGCGCGGCTTCTCCTTCGGGCGCGGCTTCCGGAGCAGGCGCAGATTCGTTCGGTTCCGGGGCGGGAGTGGGTTCGCTCGAGGGTTCGGAAGGGACGTAGCTTTCTTCCCCCGAGGAGCTGTCGCCCGAGCCCTTCGACTTCGTCGCCTTCTCGCTGGCGTTTTCCGCGGCTCGGTCGGCCTTGATGTTTTCCCAGGCCGAGACCACGCTGGCCCAGATCAGCGCCGGGAAGGTCCCGCCCATCACCGGGCCGCCGTCGTAGAGAGTCGTCATCGGGGTCACCGTGTCGGCGTAGCCGACCCAGACGCAGGCGGTGACTTCTTCGGTCGCGCCGCAGAACCACGCGTCGCCGTTTTCCTCGGTCGTCCCGGTCTTCCCCCACTGGCCGGCCGCACCGATGTTGGCGTGCGTCCCGGTGCCGCTGGAGACCACGGTTTCGAGGATGCTCTTGGCCTCCGTCGCGGTGCTTTCCGTCAGCACCTGTTCGTGGGTCGAGTCGTTGTCGCCGTCCTTGATCGTGTGGCCGTCCTGGTCTTCCACCTGGGTGTAGGCGACCGGGCTGTCGCCGGGCTCGGGGGCCAGGGTGCCGCTGACCCGATCGCCGTCATTGGCGATCGTCATGTAGGCGTAGGCCCAGCCGAGCGGGGTCACCCCTTCTTTGAGCCCGCCGAGGACCATCGCCGGGTTGGTCGAGATCGGATCGCGGTAGCCCATTTTGTGGATCGTCGCCGCGATCGACCGGGTGCGATCCTCGATCGTCTTGCCTTCCAGGCCTTCCAGCGCGAGCTGGGCGTAGATCGAGTTGTCGGAGTAGGTGGTCGCGCAGATGATGCTGCAGGAGCCGAGGTATGAGTCCTCGTCGTTGTGGACGACGAACGTTTCCTGGCCGTTCTTGCCGAAGTGGAATTCCTGCGGGGCTGATTCGTAGACCGTTTCCGGCGAGATCCCCTCTTCGAGCGCCGTGATCAGCGTGAACGGCTTGATCGAGGAACCGGGCTGCCGATGGCCCAGGGTCGCCAGGTTGAACGGCTTGGTTTCGAAATTCGGGCCGCCGACCATCGCCTTGACGCCGGCGTTCTTGTTGTCGAGCACGACGACCGAGGCGGTGGGGGGCAGATAGCCGAGATAGGAGTTGACCGATTCTTCTGCCGCTTCCTGCAGGCGCAGATCCAGCGTGGTCTTGACCTTGAGGCCACCGAAAAAGGTCTTCGCGGCTCCGTAGCGTTCGACCAGCTGCTGACGCAGCCAGGAGGTGAAGTACGGGGCCCTGGAGTCGAGCTTCGGCGGCTCGACGTCGCTGGGAGCCGGCAGTGCCTGCTGGATCCCTTCCTCGTACTGGGTCTGCGTTATGTAGCCCTGTTCGTACATCTTTTCCAGCACGATGTTGCGGCGCCCCAATGCGTTTTCGGGATAGATCTTCGGGTCGTAGGCGGAGGGCGAGGCGATGATCCCGGCCAGGGTCGCCGCCTCCCACGGCTCCAGCACGGAGGCGCAGGGCTCGGTCGAGGTGCCGCAGCCAGGGTGCGCCTTGCCGAAGTAGGTGCGGGCCGCGGCCTCGATCCCATAGGCACCCTCGCCGAAGTAGATCGTGTTGAGGTACTCGGTGAGGATTTTGTCCTTGCTCCAGTGGCGCTCCAGCCGGTAGGCGAGCGCCGCCTCGCGGAATTTCTCGAAGACCGTGCGGTCGCCCTGTGCCGCGAGAGCGTTCTTGATGAACTGCTCGGTGATCGTCGAGGCGCCCTGTTCGGCGCTCTGGCTGAGGATGTCTTTGACCAGGGCACGACCGATGCCCTGGAAGTCAACGCCGTTGTGTTCATAGAAGCGCGAGTCCTCGATCGAGACCACCGCGTTCTTGATGTTGGGGGAGATCTGGCCCGAGGTGAGCAGGATCTTGTTCTGGTTGCTGGTCAGGGTGCCGATCGGCTCCCCCGATGCGTCGAAGACCTCGCTGTTCTTGGCGGCTTTGAACTGAGCGAAGTCGTAGATCGCCGGCAGATCCTGGGAGACCGCCATCATCATCCCGAAGACCATCGATACGACCGCCAGCACTGCCAGCCCGAGCAGGACGAAGAGAATGCGCAGCTTCTTCAACCGCGGTCGCGCGGGCTTGGTTGGAGGTGCCGTCGGCGGGGGCGGCGGAACTGCGCCGCCCGGCCGGCGGGGCTTTATTCCTAGGGCCGCCATCAAGTTCCGAGCTCGGCGTGGCTCGGCCCGCCGAGCGGAGGCGGCAGTCTAGCATTGCCCCCGTGGCGGATCTGACGCGTAACGCGGTCGACGTGCTGCCGGAGGGGATGCTCTCCGAGCAGCTCGCTGCCGGCCGGCAGCTGCGGGTCAAGCTCGGCATCGATCCGACCACGGCGGACATCCACCTCGGCCACACGGTCGTCCTCGGGAAGTTGCGAGAGTTCCAGCAGGCGGGCCATACGGTGGTTCTGATCGTCGGCGACTTCACCGCCCAGGTCGGCGATCCCAGCGGTCGCTCGGCCCAGCGCCCGGTTCCCACGGCCGAGGAGATCGAGGCCAACGCCGCCACCTACCAGGAGCAGGCCTTCAAGGTGCTGGATCGCGAGCGCACCGAGGTCCGCTTCAACAGCGAGTGGCTGCGGATGCCGCCGGAGGAGCTGCTGGGCCTGCTCGCTCGCACGACGGTGGCGCGGCTGCTCGAGCGCGACGACTTCCAGAAGCGGATGGCCGCGGGTGCGCCGGTCGCCGCCCTCGAGCTGCTCTACCCGTTGCTGCAGGGCTACGACTCGGTTGCGGTCGAGGCCGACGTCGAGCTGGGGGGGACCGACCAGAAGTTCAACCTGCTCTTCGCCCGCGACATCCAGGTCGCCTACGGGCGCAAGCCGCAGTCGATCCTGACGCTGCCGATCCTGGTCGGGACCGACGGCGTTCAGAAGATGAGCAAGTCCCTGGGCAACTACGTCGGCGTCGCCGAGGCGCCGGAGGAGATGTTCGGCAAGCTGATGCGGGTCCCCGACGAGGCGATGCCCGAGTACTTCCGCCTGCTGCTCGGCGAGGAGGTGCCGGCGGGGCCACCCAACGAGGCAAAGCGCGAGCTCGGCAGGCGGATCGTCGCCCGCTTCCACGGCGAGGATGCGGCACGGAGCGCGGAGGAGCATTTCGATCGCCTTTTCGTGCGCCACGAGGCGCCGGAGGAGGTGGAGGAGGTCCGACTTGGTGCCTACCTCGGCGTTGACGACGACGCGGTCCACATGCCCCGCCTGATGGCCGGGGCCTTCGAGATCAGCTCCAGCGAGGCACGCCGCCTGCTCGAGCAGGGGGGCGTAAAGCTCGATGGAGAGCCGATCCCACCCGGCAGACTCGACATCGAGCCGGCAGATCTCGACGGCCGCGTTCTGCAGATAGGCAAGCGCCGCTTCCGCCGCATGCGCGCTGGCGCCTGAGCCGGCTCTAGGCAAACCGCCGCGGCGGCGCTATACTCCCGCGTCCTTCTGGGATTGGCCCTGTGCCGTCCCATGCGCAAACGACGGCGAGTCCCGCCGTAGAGGCGCAGCGGTCTTTGAAAACTGAGCAGCGTGCACCCCGCGGACATTCGTGTCCGTGGGTTGTTTGAGCCCGATCCACTCGACTCGTCAGCGTGTCGAGTGGTCTGATTTACCCGTCATGCCGGCCGTCGAGTTTGTGTACCCGGCGGCCAGCCAGGCATGGCATCTCTCTGTAGAAGTACTCTTCACGGAGAGTTTGATCCTGGCTCAGGACGAACGCTGGCGGCGTGCTTAACACATGCAAGTGGTGCGACGAACCAGGGCTTGCCCTGGGGCAAAGCCGCGAACGGGTGAGTAACACGTGAGTAACCTGCCCCGATGACCG
>DATIPC010000087.1:0-30770 GCA_035472395.1 Solirubrobacterales bacterium | reverse complement strand
GTGAAGGTGTCTTCGAAAGGCGTCGCGTACGGGTAGGTGCTGAGCGTCTCGGTTCCGGGGGCGCCGAGGTCGACCGACGTTGCTCCCCAGTCGGAGAAGCTCGCCCGCCCGTCGGCCTGGTCCGTCGCGGCGACGCAGACGATGTTGTCGATCGCTCCTGGCACCGATGGAGATGCCTGGGTCTGGGGCGTGTAGTCGCAGGGGTAGTGGTGGATGGAGTCGTTGTCCTCGTTGTCATTCCCGGCCGAAATCACGAAAAGCGTTTCCTTTGCGGCGGCGATCGCGTTGACGGTGGCTTGCGAGAACGAGGTCCCTCCAAGCGACATGTTGGCGACGCTGGCTCCCTTCGCGGCGGCATAGTTGATCGCCGCGACCTGGGACGAGACGGGGCAGCGGCTGTCTTCGAGCGAGGGAAAGCGGGAGCAGACCCGCAGCGGCATGATGCGCGCGTTCTGGGCGACGCCGGTGATGCCGATGCCGTTGTTGCCCTGGGCGCCCATCGTGCCGGCGGTATGGACTCCGTGCCCGCCCGAGAGCAGATCTTCGTCGGTCGGGTTGCCGTCGATGGTCGGCGCTTCGCCGTTGTTGCCGACGAAGTCGGCGCCGTGAATGTCGTCGACGATGCCGTTGCCGTCGTCATCAACGCCAGTCGTACCACTGGCCTCGACGGTGTTGGTCCAGGCGACGTTTTCGAGATCCGGATGTTCGAAGCGGTAGCCGGTGTCGATGTCGGCGACCACGGTCGTCGCGGTACCCACGGTGCGATCCCAGGCTGCCGGTGCGCTTATGTCGGCACCTGCCACTGCGCCCGCGAAGCCGTTGATCCCGACGCTGGTGTTCCGCAGTCCCCAGAGCTGCCCGAACAGCGGGTCGTTGGGGATGGCATTGGGGGCGCTGTAGCTGTCGCGTTCGGCCACCGCCACCGCGGGGCCCGCCTTGAGTGCCTGGATGGCATCGCTTGCCGTTTGCCCCGATTCAACCTCAACCAGCTGAAAGCCTCGGTTGCCTAGATCGCTCGTGAAGTCGACTTCGGCGTCGTTGCGAGCATCGACCCGGTCGGCATGGCTGGCTCCGGGCGCCCACTCGACGATCACGCGGTTGCTGGAGAAAACGGTTGGTGGCGTGGGCGGCACTGCTGGCGCGGCCGGCTGCTCCTGCGCGGCAAGCGCTGCCGGAGCGGTCAGCGCCATTGCAAGCAGGATGCACGCGATTTGGAATCGTGGACGCCGCAAGCAACCCACCATATCTGTGATCGCCAACCGGATTGGGCCATTTTTGGCTGGTATCGCCGCAAACACTCCGATTCGAATATCCCTAAAATGTGCGCCCGCGCTTCCTGGCGGGGGCACGGAGCCTCCGCCGATCGAAAAGACGACTCAGGAGACAAGCCCCGAATGACCTACGTCATCGCCGAGCCGTGCATTGGGACCAAGGACAACTCGTGTGTCGAGGTCTGTCCGGTGGACTGCATCCACCCAACCCCGGACGAGCCCGACTACGACTCGGTCGAGATGCTCTACATCGATCCCGACGAGTGCATCGACTGCGACGCCTGCGTCCAGGCCTGCCCGGTCGACGCCTGCTTCGCCGAGGACCAGCTCCCGGCCGAGTGGGCCAAATATGCCGAGATCAACGCCGACTACTACAAGAGCAAATCTGCCGCCTGAAAGCAGCCCTCGGAGGCTGTGGCTACTACTCTTCGCCTCTCGCTTGACGCAGCCGCTGCAGGTCGGTCAGGTCTTCTGGCCGACCTGCGAGCTCCTTGAGCACGACCAAATCCTCGTAGCTCACAATCCTGATCAGGAGGCCGTCTACGTCGGCATCGATTGCGGAGGGGGCTAGCTTCTCCCAGAGGGCCTCCTCGCCGATCCACTGCATGATGTCGAAGCGCCCAAGTCGGGTGCGCAACACCCAGTTGCCTCCCAACCCGAGCGCCTCAGGATCCAGAGGATCGGGAAGCTCGGCGTCCGCGAACTCCTCGGCACCCTCGATCTCGGCATCCAGTCTCTGGAGAAGACGGGCCAGCCTTTCGAGATTGGCCGGATCCGGCGCCGGCACGATGTCGACGTCCTTCGTCGCGCGAACGTAGCCGTGGAAGCCCACTGCCACCCCGCCGATCAGAAGGAACTCAACTCCTTCGCGATTGAGCTCCGCGAGGATTCCGCGGATATCGAGCTCAGGCACTGCGCTGGCGATGCCCCGCCTCGGCGACTCGGGACATGAAGCGGGATAGATCGAAAACCTGTTGAGTGCGCTGGGCCGGGGTGAGCTCCTTATAGTCGCGCCGCAACGCGGCGCGCTCAGCTTTGCCGTCGGGCGTCCAGTTTCCGACTCGCTTAGCTGTTTTCATGGCCATCACAGTACAAGGCCTCCGGGTGCACTGGAATCGGCCCAAACAATTGATACAAGAGCAAGAGCGCAGCCTGAGGCCTATTGTCTCGTTGCGAGTGATCTACAGGCCCGGGGAGCGCTGTGCTCTGCCGTGCCAGCGTCGTCGCAGCTTGTCCCAGGCGACCCGGACGGCGACTAGGAGCCAGAGCCATAGTGCGAGCCAGATGAGGCTGCCGATGCTCTCAGCGTTGAGCGGCGGGGCTACGCCATCCGCATACACGTGATGACCTGTTGCTTGCCAAAACGCGAGGAAGGCAAGCGGGCCGGCGAGCGCTGAGACGACCCACCAGCGTCCTACGACCAACGGGACGAAAAAGATGATCGCCAGGAAGAACGCTTGGAACGGCGTCGAGTGGACCAGTGCCCAGGGGTTGGGTTCGTGTCGGTCGAGCCAAAACCAGACGCCCAAGGCAATCCCCAAGGCGACCGTCAGGATCACGCGCGCTCTCGTCTGCATCGATCGCACGTACTCGCGTTGGTCCCATTTGTTACTCGGCTTATCTCCAACGCTTTCCAGCCCGATAGACACAGGTATCGGGGCCTGGCCACAGGGATTGGGCCGAACAATTGATGCAAACGCAAGGACGCGGCGTAAATTCGTACCGGGTCGGCATGCGCTGTTGACGCTGTGAGGAGCTGGGTGTAGACACCCACTCGAGATGAGGAGCTGAGCTGACCGTGGCCCGTGGCGATTGCCGCTCGCGGAGCATGGGGCTTGCCGGGCTTCTCATTGGCATCTTGCTCGCGTTCGGTGCTGGCTCGGCTTCGGCAGCCGGTGTCGCCGTCGACAAGACCGTCACGACCCACCAGGCGAGCGCTTCGGGGACCATCGCGTCGCCCGCGTTCTCCACCGCGGCTCCGGGCGAGCTCTTGCTCGCGTTCATCACCTCCGACGGGCCGTCGACCGGTGGGTCGCAGACGTTCTCGAAAGTAACCGGCGGCGGACTCACCTGGCGCCTGCGCCGCCGCGCCAACACCCAGGCCGGCACCGCCGAGATCTGGGCGGCCAATGCGCCGGCGACGCTGGCCAGTGCCACCGTCACGGCAACTCGAGGCAGCGGCTCCTATTCCGGATCGATCACCGTGGTGACCTTCACCGGGGCCGACCAGGTCGTCGACGGGTCCACCGCGGCGGCAAGCGGCTCCACCGGGGCTCCGTCGGTAGCGCTGGCGACGACCCGCGCTGGATCGTGGGTCTGGGGCGTCGGCAACGACTGGGACCGGGCAACCGCGCGCACCGTTGGCGCGAACCAGACGAAGGTCGACGAGTTTCTGGCGCCCTTCGGCGACACGATGTGGGTGCAGCGGCAGACTGCGGCCACCCCGTTCAGCGGGACGCAGGTGACGCTGAACGACACGGCCCCCACGGCCGACCGCTGGAACCTGGCGGCGATCGAGGTTCTCCCGGCTGTGACCGATACCCAGGCGCCGACGGCGCCCACGAACCTCGCGGCGGGCCTGGTCACGGCGAAACAGGTCCCGCTCTCCTGGTCGGCGAGCACCGATGACCAGGGTGTGGCCGGCTATCGGATCCTTCGCGGCGCCAGCCAGGTCGGAGAAGTCCCCGGCACGAGCTTCACCGACACGACCGTCGCGGCCTCGACCGCCTACACCTACACGGTCAAGGCCTACGATGCCGCCGGCAACGTCTCCGCGGCCTCGGAACCGGTGAGCGTGACGACGCCCGCGGGCGTCGACGCCACTCCCCCGACCGTCTCGCTTACCGCCCCCGCCGGCGGTGCCACCGTGTCGGGTACGGCGAATCTCACCGCCACCGCGTCGGACGCAAGCGGCGTCGCGGGCGTCCAGTTCCTGCTCGACGGAAGCCCGCTCGGGGCCGAGGACACCTCGGCGCCCTACGCCCTGGCCTGGGACTCGACCACGGTCGCGAACGGATCGCACACGCTGGCGGCCCGCGCGAGGGACGGCGCCGGCAACACTGCGACCTCTACCGCGGCCGCGGTTACGGTCGCGAACGGTGGAACCGGGCCTGCGCAGGTCGGCCAGTGGGGGCCGCTGATCTCGCTGCCCGCGGTCGCGATCCACTCGGCGCTCCTGCCCAGCGGTCGCATCGTGCTGTTCCAAGGGGACTTTGCCGCCGGGGGCCAGCAGTACGTCCTCGATCCGCAGACCGGAGCCGTAACCCACGTCCCCGATGCTGCCGCCGATCTGTTCTGCGCCGGCCAGGCGGTTCTCGCCGATGGCCGGGTGCTGGTCGTCGGCGGTACGGCGACGGACGAGGGGCTCGGTGTCCCCGACATCACCGCTTTCGACTGGCACAGCGAGACGTGGAGCGCGCTCGCCCCGATGCAATTTCCGCGCTGGTATGCGACCGGAACGACGCTCTCCGATGGCAAGGTCCTCGCGACCTCGGGCTACAACCGGGACTCCAGCGACATCGTGACGGCGCCTGAGCTCTACTCGCCGGGCTCAAACACCTGGCAGACCCTCACGGCGGCAAGTCACTCGATGCCGATCTATCCCTTCATCTACCAGTTGCCGGACGGGCGGATCGCGCACCTCGGCGGCTCCGAGGAACCGACCGCGAGCGAGGTGCTCGACCTCTCCACGAACAAATGGACGACCATCGACAGCCGGGTGATCGAGGGGGGCAGCATCGCGAACTACGCTCCCGGTCGCTTCATCAAGGCCGGCTCGGCGGCCGACGACGGCTTCTCCGGGAACTCGCTGAAAACGGCCTACACGCTGAACATGAACGCACCCGGGGCGATCTGGCAGCCGACCGGGAGCATGGCGTTCCCCCGCAGCTTCCTCAACCTCACGAACCTGCCCGACGGCAGCGTGCTTGCGAGCGGTGGGGGGACCGACAAATCCGGGTTCGTCGATGCGAACGCGGTGCTGCCCGCGGAGGATTGGAACCCCTCGACCGGCGCCTGGACGACCTACGCGGCGATGACGACGCCACGCCTCTACCACTCCGTGGCGGTGCTCCTTCCCGACGGCCGGGTCTATGTGGCCGGCGGCGGCGGCGATCCGGGGGTCTCCGACCAGCGCAGCGCCCAGATCTTCTCCCCGCCGTATCTCTTCAAGGGTGCGCGCCCGACGATCAGCTCGGCGCCGGCAACCGTCAAATACGGCTCGACCGCCTTCGTCGGCACCCCCGATGCCGCCTCGATCTCGCGGGTCTCGCTGATTCGAACCGGCTCGGTCACCCATGCCTTCGACCAGAACGCCCGCGCGACGGCGCTGACCTTCTCCCAGACCGTGGGTGGTCTCAACGTCGATCTGCCGGCGAACCGCAACGACGTACCGCCCGGCTACTACATGCTCTTCCTCGTCAACGGCGAAGGGGTGCCGTCGGTGGCGTCGTTCGTCCGTTTTCCCGCTCCGTATGAGGATGCGACCGCGCCCACCGCCCCGACGAGCCTGTCGGCGACGGGCGGTGTGGGGTCCGCATCTCTCAGCTGGACCGCCGCCACCGACGACACGGCGGTCACGCGCTACAACATCCACCGTTCGAGCACGCCCAACTTCACGCCGACCGCTGCCAACCGCGTCGGCCAGACCAGCTCGACCTCGTTTTCGGAGGTCGGCGTCCCAGCCGGTGCCTGGTACTACAAGGTGACCGCGGAGGACGCTGCCGGAAACGTTGGACCGGCATCGGCTGAGGCCCCGGCAACGGTGACCCTCGACACTGCGCCTCCGAGCGTTCCCGCCGGCCTCAAAGGCAGCGCCGGCAACACGTCGGCGCTGCTCGCTTGGAGCGCGTCGACCGACAACGTCGGCGTGGCCGGGTACCGGGTCCTTCGCAACGGAGCGCCGATCGGGACGGCGCCGTCCACGGGCTTCACCGACACCGGCCTCACGCCGAGCACCGCTTACACGTATGCCGTCGCTGCATACGACGCCGCTGGCAACGAAAGCGTGCCGTCTGCGCCGATTGCCGTGACGACGTCAGCGGCGCCGAGCTTCGCGCTCGACAAGACCGTCACCACCCGTCAGAGCACGGCGGGCCCGACGATCTCCGCGCCTCCCTTGACGACCGCTCAGCCGGATGAGCTGCTGCTGGCCTTCGTCTCCTCGGACGGTCCCAGCAGCGCCTCGAGCCAGTCGATCGTCGGCGTCAGCGGCGGCGGCCTCACCTGGACCCTGCGCCGGCGGACGAACGCCCAAGCCGGCACGGCCGAGATATGGCAGACCGTCGCGCCCGCGACGCTGACGAACGCGGTGGTCACGGCCACCCGCGCAAGCGGCAGCTACCAGGGCGCGATCACCGTGGCTGCGTTCGTGGGCGCCGACACCGCCGTGAACGGGGCCGTCGGCTCGGGCGCCGCGGCAACGGGCGCACCATCGGCGTCGCTTGTAACGACCCGCGCGGGCAGCTGGGTATGGGCCGTGGGCGAGGATTGGGACAAGGCAAGCTCGCGGACGGTCGGACCGGGCCAGACGCTGGTGGACCAGTTCCCCAGCCCCAGCGGCGACACGTTCTGGACGCAACGCCAAACGGCACCGACGCCGGCTGCCGGCACGACGGTCGTCATCAACGACACCGCGCCGACCGCCGATCGATGGGACCTCGCGCTGGTCGAGGTGCTGCCGGCAACCGCTCCGTAGCCGTCGGCTCTCGGCGAGGCCGGGTGGCCCAGGCCGGCTCTAGGCGCCGCTCTGGACCACGGGGAGCGGGATGCCGCTGACCGGCGGCGGCTCGGCGGCGGCGGGCACCGCCTGCAGGACGGGCAGCTCCTGCGGGGTGGCGGCGACGATGCCGCGAGCGGCCTGCCGGATCGCCTGCGAGGCGGGTGAGTCGGGCTCGGCGGTGGCGAGGGGCGAGCCGTTGTCGGCATGCTCGCGCAAGGGCTCGGAGAGCGGCACCTTGCCGAGCAGCGGGATGTCGAGCTCGTCGGCCAGCAGCTGACCGCCGCCCTCGCCGAAGATCGTGAAGCGCTCCCCGTCCGGCGTGGTGAAGCCCGACATGTTCTCGATCACTCCGAGCAGCTCGAGGTCGAACTTGACCGCCATGTCCGCGGCCCGTTTCGCCACGGTCTGGGCCGCCGGTTGGGGCGTGGTGACGATCGCGAACTTGGCCTGCGGGAGGAGCTGGGAGAGGGTCATCGAGACGTCTCCGGTGCCGGGCGGCAGGTCGAGCAGCAGGTACTCGAGCTCACCCCAGGCGACGTCCTCGAGGAACTGCTGGATCGCCTTGTGGAGCATCGGTCCGCGCCAGACGACGGCCGAGTTCTCCTCGACGAAGAAGCCGATCGACATCACCTTGACGCCGCCCGCTGCCTCCAGCGGCAGGATCTTGCGCTCGCCGTTGACCTCCGGTTTGCGGTTGACGCCGAGCATGCGCGGAATCGAGTAGCCGTAGACGTCGCAGTCGAGGACACCGGCGGAGTGGCCTTCGGCGCTCAGCGCCGCGGCCAGGTTCGCGGTCATCGTCGACTTGCCGACGCCGCCCTTGCCGGAGGCGACGCAGATCACGTTCTTGACCTGGGCCAGCGCGCCCTCCGGCAGCTTGCCGCGGCCGAGCGTCTTCTGCAGGCTGCCTTTCTCCTCGTCGGAGAGGACGTCGAAGCCGACCCCGACGCCGGTCACCCCGTCGAGCTCGGAGATCTGCTGTGCGACCGCCTGTTCGAAGTGGGCGCGGATCGGGCAGCCGGCGGTGGTCAGCGAGACGATCACCTCTACCCGGCCGTCGTCCTTGACCACGATCGAGCGGACCATCCCCAGCTCGACGATCGAGCGGCGCAGCTCGGGATCGATGACGGCGCGCAGCTTCTCGGTGATCTGATCTTCGGTCGGGAGCGACATCGCGGCCATTTTCGCAGAGCCACCCGACCGGCACTGCCCCGCCCTCATTCCTGGACATCCGTCCACGAGGGGGAGAGAAGCCGGCACTGCGCCCTTGTCCTCCCATGCACAGGCAACGAGAGGAGGGCTGATGTCGGGGACGAGAGGCGGGCTGGGACGGATCGTCGCGATGGGGATCGCGCTGGCGCTGGCATTGCTGCTTCTGGCAGCGCGCGAGGCGACGGCCGGCAAGTACTCGGTCGCCCAGTGCGGCTGGCACCTGGATGCCGACGCCAGCTGGGCCGACACCACCGGAGGCGCCAAGTTCCGCCCCGACGCGTGGTGCGCGACGCCCGCCGGAGCCGACCCCTTCGACGGCGCCCACATGAAGAGCTTCACCAAGGGCGGCTCGACTGTTTCCGGCACCCGTTTTGCCCGCTGGCGCTGGGTGGCGCCCCCCGGGACCGGCATCACCCGGGTCAGCGGCACCTGGTGGCACACCCTGCACGATGGAATGGAGCAGAGGATCGGGGTCGGCACCGCGAGCGGTGGCTTCGACCCGTTCCTCAGCGCTGGAGGCACAGATGTGACGCCGCACGACTTCGTCGCCGGCTTCTCCACGCCACAGCCGGCTTTGGAGGACCGCCTGCTCTGTGCGCGGGCGGAGAGCAGTTGGTGCAGCGTCGAATCGGACTCGTGGTCCGCGGTGCGGGCGCTGACGATCACGGTTGAGGACGACGGCGGACCAGGGGCTTGGATCGGCGGCGAGCTGACCGCGGGTGGTTGGCGCCACGGCTCCCAGGGTGTCGCCTTCTCAGGTAACGACGATGGCGGCGGCGTGCGTTTCGGCGAAACCCTGCTTGACGGCAACCGCGTCGCCCTGGCCGAGTATCCCTGCGCCATGGCGAATATCAGCGGCGAATGGCGGGGCGCCAAGATGCAGCCCTGCCTGACCGGCGTCTCGGGCGGCGCGACGATCGACACGACCCGCTTCAGCGATGGCAACCACAGCCTGCGGCACTGCACGACCGACTTCGCCGGCAACGTCGGCTGTACCGGCGACCAGGCAGTCGGCATCGACAACAACCCACCCGCGCACGCGCGCAACCTCACCCTGGCCGGTGGCGATGGCTGGCGCCGCGTCGACAACTTCGATTTCTCCTGGGCGAATCCGGACCAGGGCCCCGCCAGTCCCATCTGGGGTGCCTACTGGCGCATCACCGGTCCAGCGGGCTATGACACCGGTGTCAACTTGGCGCCGGGGCGCGACATCGTGGCGATAGCCGATCGCACCCTGCCCAGGGTGGGTGTCTACGCCTTTCAGATCTGGCTGCGCGACGAAGCCGGCAATGCGAACGCGGCGTCGGCGATCGAAATGCCGATGCGCCTTGACGACGTCCCCCCGGGCGTGGCCTTCGAGGCGCTCCCGGAGACGACCGGCCCGGACCTCCCGCAGACGGTCAGCGCCGAGGTCAGCGACGGGAACTCCGGCCTGGCTGGGGGCGAGATCCAGTACCGGCGGCTCAACGGCGAGCGCTGGGATGAGCTGCCGACCAAGCTGCAGCCCGGCGAGGGGCCGGGCTCGGCGCGCCTGGTCGCCGCGGTTCCCGAGGGCCTCAGCCCCGGCACCTATGTCTTTCAAGCCGAAGCGGTGGATGTCGCCGGCAACACCACATCGACGACCCGCCGTGTCGACGGGACAGAGATGGCGCTGCGCAAGACGCCACCGCCGGTCGCCCCCAGCCGGCCGGCAGCGGCGAGCGAGGTGGCGCCGCCGGCGCCGCGGGCGAAGACCCGCCTCTTCGCCAAGCTGCGCTGGCACCACCGCCATGGCTCCCAGGTGACCGTCCCCTTCGGTGCAGGGGCGGCACTTTCCGGCCGCCTGCTCAGCGCCGACGGAGCCGGTTTGGCCGGACGACGGTTGCGCGTCGTCTCGAGGCCCTCGCGTGGCGCCCTTGCGCCCAGTCGGGTCGATGCGGTCGAGACCGGCCCCCATGGCGGCTTCAAGCTCGCGCTTGTGGCCGGCCCCTCGCGCCGCATCACCGTCAGCTACGACGGTGAGTCCGGCCTGGCCGCCGCGCGACGTCCGGCCCTGGCGCTGCGGGTGCGAGGCGCAGCGATTCTCCACGCGGCTCCACGCGCACTTCACACCGGCCAGGCGGTGCGGCTCTGGGGGCGGGTGCGCGCCCGCGGGGCGCCGCTGCCACGGCGCGGCAAGCTGGTTGCGATTCAGTACTACGAGTCGGAGGCGCGCTGTTGGCGGCCCGTTCTCGTTACCCGCAGCGACCACAGTGGCCGTTTCCGTGCTCGCTACCGCTTTCGCTACATCACCGGCACTGCGATGATCCGGCTGCGCGCCGTCGCCCTCGCCGAGGAGCGCTGGCCCTACGCTCCCGGCGTTTCTCGTCCGGTCGTGATCCGTGTGAGCGACCGCTCGCGATGACTACCTAAGAGGCGGTGACCGTCCCAATCAATGGTGTATAGATTGATGAATGAGGAGTGAGATCAAGTTGGAGGCCGCTGAGGACGCAGCCAAGCTGCTGCGTGTTGCCTGGAGTGGTGCGATCCCAGTCGATCCAGTGAGAATCGCGCGCACCGCAGGGCTTCGGGTGCTTGACGCTGAGCTGGACGAAAAAACGCTTGGGGCCCTCGTGAAGAATCCCGGACAGGATCCCGTCATCCTGCTCAATCAGAGCGATAGTCCCAATCGAAGGCGATTCACCTGCGCCCACGAGCTCGGACACTTCGTCAGGCGTTCGGAGGAAACCGATGAATACACGACGGTTGACCTCCGGGATCCTGTCTCAGCAACGGGTCTGGATTCCGAGGAGATCTACGCCAACGAGTTTGCGGCCTCCCTCTTGATGCCGGAGGACAAGGTGAAGAGCCTCGTTGAAGCGGGGCTGGACGACCTCGAGATGGCCATTCGCTTCAAGGTGTCCCGCGAAGCGATGCAGCATCGACTGGACAATCTCGACCTGGTGCCGGCAGCAAACTGAAGGGGTCGCTAGATGCGGGAGGATGGAGGATCACCCGACCTCGAGATGGTCGTAAAAGCCGCCGAGGATGCACAGGAGGTTTTGCAGGCGGGGGCGGTAAGTGAGACCGAGGATCTGCCTGAGGATCTGCGATTCCTTGAGGAGAAGCACCAGGCACAGGAAATCGAGTTGAAGCGGAGGTTCGCCGGACAGGAATACGACCTCAGGCGAACTTACGCGCGGTGGATCATCGTCCTTCTTGGGGTGCAACTCTTGCTCGCAAACGCGGTTTCGTAGCCTTCGCCTGGGCCGGCGAGCATTGGGACCTACCGACTGCGGTTATCGATGTCTGGCTTGCCGCGACGGTTGTTCAAGTCGTCGGCATTGTCCTCGTGGTCACGCGCCATCTGTTTCCAGACCGCGACGGTAAGCCTGCCTGGCTTTGAAGATATGCTCGCGGCCATGTCACAGGCGACGCTCCACACCAATGCCGGGGAGATCGTGTTCGAGTTGCACGACTCCGACGCCCCGAAGACGGTCGAGAACTTCCGCAAGCTCGCCGCCGACGGCTTCTACGACGACCTGATCTTCCACCGGGTCATCAAGGACTTCATGGTCCAGGGCGGCTGCCCGGAGGGGACCGGGCGCGGTGGTCCCGGCTACACCTTCGAGGACGAGATCAACGAGCACAAGATCGTCCGTGGGGCGCTGGCGATGGCCAACGCCGGACCGAACACGAATGGCTCGCAGTTCTTCATCGTCACCACCGAGGCGGCGTCGTGGCTGGACGGCAAGCACACGGTCTTCGGCCGCGTCGTCGAGGGAATGGACGTGGTCGACGCGATCGAGTCGATCGAGACGGACGGCTCTGACCGCCCGGTCGACGAGCGGAAGATCGAGCGCGTCGAGCTCTCGGATTAGTCTCAGCTGCCAGGGGGCGTGTCGGCCGGAGCTTCCCCTCCGTGCCGCCGCTCGCGCCGCCGCTGCAGTCCCTCGCCTGGCCGCCAGAGGCTGACCAGGCCGGCAACCAGCGTCACCAGGAAGATCTGACCGAGCATCATCTCCAGTCCGGAGACCATGCGGCCCACCTGCCCGGCCGGAACGAGGTTGCCGTAGCCAGTGGTGGTCAGGGTGGTGTAGCTGAAGAAGAGGAAGTCGCTGCCGCTCGGCGCGGCTACGCCTTCGAAGAAGCCACCGCCTTCGATCCGGTCGATCAGGTTGTAGGCCCAGGTGAAGAGGAGGCCGAGGGAGGCGTAAACGCTGATCGCTCCCAAGATCGTGCGGGAGGAGACATCACCGGACGTGACCACGCGTCGTAGGACCGCCGCCATCGCCACCGCCAGGAGGACGATCTCGATGAAGTTGGCGGCGCTGAGCCAGGGTCGGCCGCCGGTGATTGCCTCGATCGCTGCCAGGACGATGGCCAGGAGCGCGAAGACAAGAGTCCGCCTGACAAAGAGGGGCCGCGCATGCGAGCTGACGAGGGCGACAACCGACGTCGCGCTGGTGGCGATCGTCAGCAGCACGGCCGACCAGCCTCGGTTCGAGAACACGGAGGCCAGCACGTAGGTCGTCATCACCAGCAACAGCACCAGCCCGAAGGCGTCGCTGGCGCGCTGCGCACGCTGTCGCCACCGCTCACGGTTCATCCCCGCACGTTCGGCCGCGGTGCGACCTTTCCTGCCCGCCTCTAGACCGGTCGGTGTTGGCGCATCCGACATTGACCCCGCTCTGGTGTGGTCAATGTCGGATGCGTGACCGCGCCTTCCAATAGAGGGTCCCGAGTGGGAAGCAGGGCGATGAGACGCTATTCGAACCCACGGGTTCGAATAAACGCTCGCAGCGGAGGGGGTGGGATTCGAACCCACGAGACGCCTTGCGACGCCTAACGGCTTTCAAGGCCGCCGCATTCAACCGCTCTGCCACCCCTCCAGGTGGGACCGGATGTCGATGCTAGCTGCAATGTATGGACAGAAAGGCACGGAGTAAAAGGGGTCTGACGGTGATTGGATACTGGTTGTGCGCCGCCTGCTCATCCTCGCCTCGACGATGGTCTTCTTCGACGTCGCCTTCTACGCGGCGATCGCCCCGCTCCTACCCGACTACGTCTCCGAGTTCGGGCTGAGCAAGGCCGAGGCCGGGGCTCTGGCCGCCGCCTACGCCGCCGGGACGCTGCTTGCCTCGATGCCCGCTGGGCTCGTGGCGACTCGGGCGGGTCCGCGTCGAACGGTGATCGGCGGCCTGCTCCTACTCGGTGTCTCCAGCCTCGTCTTCGGCCTCGCCAAGGAGATCGCGCTGCTCGACGCGGCGCGTTTTGCCCAGGGCGTCTCCGGGGCGCTGATCTGGTCCGGGGCACTGACCTGGCTGATCACCACGGCCCCGCCGGAGCGCCGCGGCTCGGTTATCGGGACCGCGCTGGGCACCGCCGTTGCCGGCGCGCTGGTCGGCCCGATCATCGGTGCGCTCGCGGCCGAAGTTGGGACCGGGGCCGTCTTCGGCGCGGTGCTGGGCATCGCCCTGCTGCTCGCCGCTGTCGCGGCCCGTCTGCCGGAAGCCGGGCCGCCGCAGCGGCAGCCGCTGAGAGAGGTGGCGGCGACGATCGTCACCCGGCCGATCCTCACCGCGACGGCATTCGTCGCCGTCCCCTCGCTGATGTTCGGCGCCGTCGAGGTGCTGGTTCCATTGCGCATCGATGACCTGGGGGGCGGGCATGTGGCGATCGCCGGCGGCTTCATCGCCGGCGCCGCTCTCGAGGCTGGGCTGGCCCCGATCGTCGGCCGCTACTCGGACCGGGCCGGGCGTCGCACGCCATTCGTGATCGGTGTCGGCATCTGCGCCTGCGCGATGGTCGGGATCGCGGCCGCGCAGACGCTGGGCCCGGTGCTCGCGGCGCTGATCCTCGGCTCGCTTGGCGCTGGGATCTGTTTCGCACCGGCCCTGACCACACTCTCGGAGGCGGCCGACACGAGCGGTCTTCAACAGGGCTTCGCGGCAGGCCTCTCCAACATGGCTTGGGCTGCCGGGCAGACGGCCGGAGCGCTGATCGGCGGGGGCGCGGCGGGCGCCGCTGGCTACGCGGTTCCGAGCCTGGCCATTGCGGCGCTGCTCATCTTCACCTCCGCCTATGCCTACCGCTCCCTGGGGCCGCCGCTGGTTCAGCCGGCCGAGAGTGGAACGGTCTAGCGTTACGCGCGTGGGTGAGACTTGGCGCAACTGGACCAGGGACCAGCGGTGCCGGCCGGCGCAGCTCGTCCGGCCGCGCGACCGCGCCGAGCTGGCGGCCGCGGTCGTGGCGGCGGCCGAGGCGGGTCGTGAGGTAAGCGTCGCCGGCGCCGGTCACTCCTTCACCGAGGCGGCGCTGACCGACGGCACGATGATCGACGTCGGCGCCCTGAGCGGCACGATCGACGCCGACCCCGCCACGGGCCTGGTCAAGGTCGGGGCCGGCACCGTGCTCGCCGACCTCAACGAGGAGCTGCACGGGCTCGGCCTGGCGATGGAGAACCTCGGCGACATCGACCGCCAGACCGTTGCCGGAGCGATCTCCACCGGCACCCACGGTACCGGCGCGAAGCTGCGCAGCATCTCTGCCCAGGTCGAGGCGGTGGAGTTGGTGACGGGCGACGGGAGCGTCCGCGAGCTGGACGGCTCCAATCCCGATCTGCTGCGCGCGGCGCGGGTCGGCGTCGGTGCCCTCGGCGCGATCTCCGCGGTGACGCTGCGCTGCGTCCCCGCCTTCACCCTCCTCCGCGTCGACGCGCCGCAGCCGCGCGAGGAGGTCTTCGACGGCTTTGCGGCGCGGGCCGAGGCCAACGACCATTTTGAGCTCTTCACCTTCCCCTACGCCGACTCGGCCCTGGTGCTCGAGCGCAACCGGGTCGATGGGCCACCCCGCCCCCGTGGCCGGGTCGGCGCCTACCTCAACGACATCGTGCTCGAGAACTGGGCGCTGGAGGCGCTCTCAGTCGCCGGTCGGGTGCTTCCCGCCGCGATCCCCGGCCTCTCCCGCCTTGCCGCGGCCCTCGCCTCAGGCGGCAAGACGATCGACCGCAGCGACCGCGTGTTTGCCAGCGAGCGTCGCGTCCGCTTCACCGAGATGGAGTACGCGGTACCGCGTGAGCACGGCCCGGGGGCGGCGCGGCGAGTGATCGAGTGGGTGCGGGCCAATCGTTACCCGGTCTTCTTTCCGATCGAGATGAGGGTCGCGGCAGGGGACGACGCGCTGTTGAGCCCCTCACATGAGCGCGACACGGCCTACATCGCCGTCCATCAGTACCGGGGAATGGAGTGGCGACCCTACTTCGAGGCTGTCGAGGAGATCATGGGTGACTACGGCGGGCGGCCCCACTGGGGCAAGCGGCACTTCCAGACGGCGCAGACGCTGGCGCCGCTTTATCCGGAGTGGGCGAAATTCCAGGCGGCGCGCGATCGGCTCGATCCCGACCGCGTTTTCACGAACGGATACGCCGCCACGGTGCTCGGGCCCTGAGTCACTGCGGTGGCTCCAGGACAAGCTTGAAGCAGCCTTCCTCCGCCACTACCAAGCGGCTGTATCTGAGAATCCTCAGGTGGTAGTTGACGCTGCCGAGCGTGGGGCCGCCGGGCAGCTCGGCTTGAATCTGGGACGCGGTCAGCTCGCGGCCGTCCTCTGTGAGAAGGTCGAGGATCGCGACCCGCACAGAGTGGCTCAGTGCTCTTCGCTCGATCGCGTCCCTCCCGTTCATGCGCATCTATCTCCGCAAGCTGAGTGGTGGGTTCACTACTGATCATAGTACGTTATTGGCTGTATCTTGAGTCGGATTTTCTGCTCTGGATGGCACCTTGTGCCTACCTGCACAGCGTTCCCGATTAAGCCTTCCAAAGGGGGAAACATGAGCTATTGGCTCTGGACGCTATCGGCTCTACTGCGGATGATCGACGGGTGGAGCCGAAGGTCGCGGTCGGTCGAAACATCAGGGCGCAGCGGAAGCGCCGCGAGCTGACCCAGGAGGAACTGGCGCAGCGCGCCGGGATTCATCCGGTGGAGGTGGGAAGGGCGGAGCGCGGTACCCGCGACATGCGGGTCTCGACCGTCGTAAAGCTGGCGCACGGCTTGGACGTGCCGGCGATGGAGCTGATGCGCGGCGTCTGAAGCGCCGGCGGGGCCGGCGACCTAGAGGAAGGCTTTCCCCTCACCGCGGTAGGTCGGTACGACGTCGACGACCTCGCCCCCCTCGACCAGGTGGAGGGCATCGAAGTGCTCGCAGAGCTCACCCGCCTTGGCGTGGCGGAGGTAGACCCGGTCGCCGATCGAGAGCTGGGCCGAGGCTGGGCCAAGCAAGGGCGTCTGCACCTCTCCGGCGCCCTCCTCCGGATCGAGTCGAAGGCCTGCCGGCAGCCAGGGTGCGGGCAGGCGCGCCGGATCGCCACCGCCAGAGGCGACGTAGCCGCCGCCGAGCGCGGTCGCCACGGCGGGCGATGGCTTGCGCACGATCGGCAGCACGAAGCCCGCGGCCGGGGTCAGCGAGAAGCGGCTGTAGTGGTCGAAGAGGGCCGGTGCGTAGAAGCCGGAGCCGGCGGTGACCTCGGTAACGGCCTCCTCGGCGGCGGTCAGCTCGAGGCTGCCGGTGCCGCCGCCGTTCACGATTTTCAGCTCCGTGATCTCCCTGATCGCGGCCACGATCGCGGCTCGCCGCCTGGCCAGCTCAGCCGCCGAGCGGCGCTGCATGAAACGGATCGCGGCGCCGCGCAGCCGCCGTCCGCGCGGCCGGTCGCCGACTCCAGCGATCTGGCCCTCGTAGGCCATCAGCGCCGCCAGCACGAGCTGCGGCCGCCGCTCGATCTCGCGGGCCAGGAAGACGGCCTGCTCGGCCGTGTGCACGGGAGAGCGTTTCGGCCCGACCTTCGCCCTGCCGCCGAGGACCCACCAGCTCGCGTCGACGTCGATGCAGACCCTTACCGGAGCCGCGGCCGCACCCAAGACCGACTCGATTGCGTCGAGGTGCTCGACGCAATCGACCATCACGATCGGGGCGCCCTCCGGGTTGGCGGCCGAGCGCAGGGCCAGCTCGCCGAGCGCCCCCGTGTCGGCGGTCGGGTAGGCGAGCAGCAGGTTCTCGGATCCCTGCTCGGCCAGCCACAGGGTCTCCGGCAGGGTGAAGGTCAGCAGGCCGTCGAAGCGCGCGTTGCTGCGCAGGATGCGCTCCAGCAGCGCCCGGCAGCGCACCGACTTGCTCGCCACCCGGATCGGCTTACCGGCGGCTCGTCCCAGCATCTCCTCGGCGTTGGCCTCCATCGCGTCGAGATCGACGAAGGCAAACGGCGCCTCGACCTCAGCGAAGATCGCCTCGTAGCGCTCGTGGGACTGGTCGAGGGCGGGATTCACCGTACCCGAGCCTAGCCGCGCCGTCCCCGGGAGGCGGCGCTATGGTTTTCGTCCCCGGAGAGGTGGCCGAGTGGCTGAAGGCACTCGCCTGCTAAGCGAGTAGGGGGCGCAAGCTCTCTCGAGGGTTCGAATCCCTCCCTCTCCGCTGTGAAGCCCTAGTCACGGCGGCGCAGCAGGCCGCCCAGCCCGCCCTTGGCCGGAGCCGGAGGCGCTGGCGGCGGCACACGGGCCGCGCGCTTTTTCGCCGGCAGCACCCCGGCCTCTTCGAGGAAGCGGCTGGGGCTCTCCTCGTCGTAGTGGGCGTCCAGGCACTGCTGGGCACGCGTGAAGGCGACGTAGGCCAGCCGACGCTCCCCCTCGATGCCCTCGCCGCGAGCTTCCTCGCTGGGCTCGACTTTGAGCGCGCGGGCGTTGGGCAGGATGCCCTCCTCGCAGGCGACCAGGACGACGTGCGGCCACTGGCGCCCCTTGGAGCCGTGGATCGTCAGCAGCTCGATCCCCTCCTCCTCGTCGCGAACTGCCTGCAGCGCTTCGGCCTGGTGCTCGAGGTCGCTGAGGAACTGATCCGGGGTGCGGCCAGCGGCTTCCTGCTCGGCCCGTTCCAGAACCTCGGCCTCGAACTGGTCCAGGCCCTCCATGCCGTCGGATTCCTCGAACCACGAGTCGAGCCCTCCTTCCGTGCGCAGCGCCATCACCGCTTCTGCCGCGTCTTCGCTGGAGGCGAGGAGCTCGAAGAGCTCTCCCGGCGCGAGCAGTCGGCCGCCATCGCGGCGAGGCGGCGGCACGTCTTTGAAGGCGATCTCGAACGGTTGCCCGGCGCGGAGGTGCTCGGCGACCGCCCCCTCGGCGCCACGGTTGAGGCTGCGCGCCGGCGTCTGGCAGACGCGGGAGACGAGCTTCGGCGTTGCCTCTTCGGGATACAGGGCGAGGCGGAGATGCTGCTGCAGGGCCTCCAGCGCGCCCAGTGGCGTGAAGAGCTTGTCGTTCCCATCGATTGGGACCCCGAGGTCGGCGCAGGCCAGAGCCACCGGTCGCAGGGCGTTCGTCGTGCGGGCCAGCACGGCGATCTCGCCGCGCCGCTTGCTGCCGAGCAGCTTGGCGATCTCGGCCGCGTCCTCGGCCACGCGCTCCACCGGATGCAGGCTGATCGTCCCCTCCTCGGCGCGGCTCCGGTTCGGTTCGATCGTCTTCGGGAAGCGGACGCGGTTGAGGTCGATCAGGTCCCGCGACGCCAAGACCACCCTGGCGGGGCAGCGGTAGTTGATGCCGAGCGAGACTCGCTGCAGGCTGGGGTAGTGCTCGTCCAGGCAGATGATGCGCTCGACGCTTGCCCGGCGGAAGGCGTAGAGCGTCTGGTCCTCGTCGCCGACGCAGAAGAGCTGGTCGTGGGGAGCGGCGACGATGCGGACGATCAGCTCCTGGGCCGGCTCGATGTCCTGGTACTCGTCGACGAGCAAGTGCTGGTAACGCGCCTGCCACTGGCCGCGGACCTGCTCGTTTTCGCGTAGTAGCAGCACCGCCTTGAAGATCAGGTCGTCGAAGTCGATGCGGCCGCGCTTGCGCTGAAGCTCTTCATAAGCCTCGTAGAGCGCCGCCATCGTCTCCGCCTTGGGGTCTTCGTTCCCGGCGACTTTGGCGGCGTGCTCTTCCGGGGTGAGGAGCTCGCCCAGCTTGATCTGGCTCAACAGCTCGGCGGCCTCGGACGGCTTCAGCCAGACACCGTCCTCGACCTCCCCCTTGGCCTTGGCGGCCAGGAACCTCCACTCACCCAGGCTCGGCCCGCCGAGCTTCGGCCTCTTGGCGATCTTGCCCGCGTCGATGAGAATGCGACGGCCCAGGCCGTGGAAGGTGAACGCCTCCACCCTTCCGACCCCGTCCCTCTCCAGCCGTGCTCCCATCTCCTCTTTTGCCGCCCGGTTGAAGGTGACGCAGGCGATCGCTTCCGCCGGAACTCCGCGTCGCCGCAGCTCCCTGACGCGCTCGACCAGCACCGTCGTCTTGCCGCTGCCGGCGGGAGCGATGATCTGCACCACCCCTTCGCCCGCTCCGACTGCGCTGGCCTGGGTGGGGTCGGGCTCGAAGCCCGTCTCCGGCAGCTGCGCCGCCGCCTGACGAGGTTGGGGCGCTCCGCGCAGGCGCCAGCGCAGGCGCTCCAGCGTGTAGGGATAGCCGAACTCGGGCTCGACGAAGGCCGCGTCGTCGAGGTGTTCGACGTCCTGCTGGGCCTCGACGACCAACTCGATACCGCGCCGGGTCGCCGGCTCTACCACGAAGCCGAGCAGGTCGGCAAGGGCAGCTGGCCCGTCGAGGTCGACCCCGACCACCGCCAGCCTGTCGACTTCGTCGAGCCAGTTGAACCACGGCTGAGCCACGCTGTCGAGCGAGGAGCGGTGCATTCCCATGCCCTTGGCGGCGTCGATCCAGCCGCTGCGCAGGTCCGCCCAGGTGACGACGGCAAACTCCTCCAGGCCGCCGTCGATCGGTCCCGCCAACCACCGAACCGGCCCCGTGTGGAACGGCGTCTTCTCAGATGCGTCGTCCGTCACCCGCTCCCGTCCAATCTGTCGTCTGCCCCCGACCCTTCACGAACTCAGGCAGTATCGGCGGCCTCCGCCGCGAAGCCTGCAAGATTCAGGGCAGATCGTCGCCGGCGAGCCGTGACCAGAAATCGATGAACTCGCGCTCGTGGCTGATTCCGAGTTCCAGCGCGAGGCGCATCCCCAGAGGCAGCTCCAAGGCCCCGGCGTGAATCTGCTCGAGCTCGGCCAGCTTCTGGCGGTGGGCCTCCGCCTGGTCTGTGGCCAGGCCCTTGGGGTCGCCGCCGAAGAACAGCTTGAGCAGGGCCGGGTCGCGGATCTCGGAGAGTCGGCTGGTCGACTCATCTCGCCAGGCGTCGAGCGCGTCGCGACCGGGCGCGGTGAGGGAGTAGAAGCGCCGCCGCCGCCCGTTGTCCTCGCGCTGTTCCTCGAGCAGGCCGGCCTCGGTCAGGCGCTTGCATTCGGTGTAGATCTGGGTGTGCGGCACCGACCAGAAGTTGAAGACGCTGAGTTGGGCAACCCGTTTGAGGTCATACGGCGTTGCCGGCTCGGACTGCTCGAGCAGTCCGAGCACGATGTAGGAGGTCTCCGTCATGCGGGGGTTTGACATCGGGCGGAGGGTAGCTTAAGGTTCGAATCATTCGACTTGAACGATTCGGGAGGAATTATGGCGACCAGCGTAAGACGGCAGACCGATTACAGCCTCGGCTTCAGCTCCCTGAACGACGAGCGCGCGCTGGACGAGCTCCCGCAGAGCGGGGAGCTGCCGGCATGGCTGAACGGGTCGCTGCTGCGCACCGGTCCTGCCCGTTTCGAGGTGGGCGAGCAGAAGATGAGGCACTGGTTCGATGGCCAGGCGATGCTCCACCGCTTCACCGTCGCGGGCGGCAAGATCGGCTACGCGAATCGCTTCCTCGAAGGCCGTGCCTATCGAGCTGCGCAGGAGAAGGGCGAGATCGCCTACGGCGAGTTCGCGACCGATCCCTGTCGCTCGCTGTTCAAGCGGGCGCAGGCGTTCTTTGCCCCGGGGACGGCTTTCTCCGACAACGCCAACATCAACGTGACCAAGCTCGGCGACCGTTTCATCGCGATGACCGAGACGCCGCTCCCGGTCCAGTTCGACCCGGAGACCCTCGCCGCCGCCGGGGTCAGCCCGTACGAGGTTCCCGGCCAGCTGACGACCGCCCACCCGCACCGCGACCGCAGCAGCGGCGCGATGCTGAACTACGCGGCGAAGCTCGGGCCCCGCAGCTCCTACCGATTCTTCGAAGTGGGACCGGATGCGACCAAGCCGACCGTCATCGGCTCGGTTCCGGTCCGCGAACCCTCATATATGCACTCCTTCGGCCTCAGCGAGCGCTGGTTCGTGTTGGCCGAGTTCCCGCTCATCGTCAATCCGCTGCACCTGGCGCGGCTCAACCGCCCCTACATCGAGAACTACCGCTGGCAGCCGGAGCGGGGCACCCGCTTCACCCTGGTCGATCGCCACAGCGGTGAGGCCACGGGTGGATTCGAGACGGATGCGTGCTTCGGCTTCCACCATGTCAATGCCTACGACGGCTCCGATGAGGTGGTCGTCGATATATGCACCTTTCCCGACGCGACCGTGATCGAGGATCTCTATCTCGACCGACTGCGGGCCGGCAAGCCGATCTCAACCGGCGAGTTGGTCCGCTTCCGGTTGGACCTGGACCGCAAGACGGTCACTCGCACGACGCTCAGCGAGCAGGGACTCGAGCTGCCGCGGATCAACTACGGGCTCTGCAGCGAGCGACCGCACCGCTACGTCTGGGGGGTCGATACCGGCGACAGCGGCTGGGTCGAGCGGATCGTCAAGGTCGACACCGACGACGGCAACGCGATCTCGTGGTCGAGGCCGGGCTGCTCGCCGAGCGAGCCCGTCTTCGTCTCCCGGCCCGGCGCCGAAGGCGAGGACGACGGCGTCCTCCTCTCCGTCGTCCTCGACAGCGAGCGCGAACGCTCCCTCCTGCTCGTCCTCGACGCGGGCAGTCTCGAGGAGATCGCCAGCGCCGAAGCGCCTCACCACATCCCGCACAGCTTCCACGGGCAGTTCTTCCGCGACTGAGGCCGCTGCTCAGCCGAGCCGCTGGCGGATGACGACGCGGGCGCCCCGGGCGGGAATCATCGTCACGTTGCGGTGCACGGCGTGCTCGGGCGTGGGGTCGTCGGCCTCGATGTCGAGACGGCGGGCCATCGCCTCCAGAACGACCCGCTGCTCGGCCATCGCCAGCGCCGCCCCGAGGCAGCGGCGGATGCCGCCGCCGAAGGGGATCCACTCATACGTTCCAGGCTTGCGGCCGTCGAGCCAACGCTCGGGGCGGAACTCGAAGGGCTCTGGGTAGAGGTCCTCGCGGTGGTGGACGAGCAGGATGCTCATCGCCAGCGGCGTCCCCGCCGGAACCGCGTAGGAGCCGAGGCGCCAGGGGACCTTCACCCGCCGGCCGATCATCGGTATCACCGGCCGCGAGCGCATCCCCTCGACGATCGTCGCCTCGACCTGTTCCGCCGCGTCCCCCGCGCCGCGAACGGCGTCGAGCAGGGCGTCGTGGGCGGCCGGAGCGCGGACCAGCCGCTCCCAGATCCAGGCCAGCGAGTTGGCGGTCGTCTCGTGTCCGGCGAGGACCAGGGTGAGCAGCTCGTCGCGCACTTCTTTGTCGCTCAGCGCCTCGCCGTCCTCCGTCGTCGCCTGCAGCAGCAGCGAGAGGATGTCTCGCCGCTCGCCAAGGTCTTCGGCGCGGCGGCGCTGCTCGATCACGGCGTAGGTCGGGCGGTCGAGCAGCTCCAGGCCGATCCGGGTGAGGCCGACCGGCTCCTCGCGGCTCAGGTTCATCAGCTCGCCGACCTGCGCCAGAACCGGCCAGGTCGAGGCGGCGACGAGGCGCTTGGTGGCGAAGCGCAGCCAGTGCTCGGGCGTGCCGCGCTCCGGCTTGCCCTCGACGCCGAAGATCCCCGCCATGATCACGTCGAGGGTGATCGCCTGCATGCGCGGGGCGAGGGCGAAGGGACGGCCGACCGGCCAGCGGTCTATCTCGCGCTCGGCGGCGTCGCCGATCATCTGCGTGTACTGCTCGATTGCCTCGCCGTGGAAGGGCGGCAGCAGCAGTTTGCGCTGGCGCATATGGCGGGGGCCGACCGCGGTCAGGACCGAGCTCGGGCCGACGATCGGCCGCAGCGGCGATTCCCCGGTAAGGGAGGGTGCCTGCTCGGGCTTGGCTGTGAACAGCGAGCGCACATGGTCGGGGTGGCTGGTGATGGCCAGGTCGGGGCCGGGGAGGATGTTGCGCAGGTAGAAGACCTCGCCCAGCTCGCGGCGACCGCGGAAGACGAACTCGATCTGGCGCTGGTTGAAGCGCAACGTCTGCAGCGCCCGCGGCAACGGGCTCGCCGGCGGCTCGGGAAGGCCGGCTGCCTCGCTTGGCTCGAGCGGCCCGGCGGGTGAAGGAGGGGCCTCGCCGATCAGGTCGTTGGCGGCCGGGATCGGTGGCGAAGCAGTGGGCTCTGCCAGCTCGGTCACCCCCTCAGTGTTACACAGATCGATGTCACATCGAGCAGCCTCTACAGTCCTGTGACGTATGTACGGCAGGCGGACCAAGATCATCGCAACCGTCGGCCCCGCGAGCTGGGATGACGACGTTCTGGGCCAACTGATCGAGGCCGGCGCCGACGTCTTCCGCCTCAACTTCTCCCACGCCGATCGCGACCGCCACGCTCGCACGATCGAGTCGATCAGGGCCGCGGCTGAGCGGGTGGGGCGTGAGGTCGCCGTGCTCGGCGACCTGCCGGGGCCGAAGCTGCGGATAGGCCAGCTGCGTGACGACGTCGCCGAGCTGGAGACGGGGATGCACGTGCAGCTGACCCCGGAGCAGGTCGAGGGCGACCGGGAGACGATCCCGGTCGACTGGCCCGGCGTCACCTCGCTGCGCGAGGACGAGCTGGTCTACCTGGCCGACGGGGCAATCCGTCTGCGGGTGGGCCAACCGGATGACGGTGGCGTCGATTGCGAGGTCGAGGTGGGAGGGACGCTCTCCTCCCACAAGGGGATGAACATCCCGGGCGCCACCGCGCGCGCCGCCACCGACGGCGATCTTGGCTGGGTCGAGTTCGCGGTCGAGCAGGGGATCGATCTGCTCGCGATGTCCTTTGTCTCTTCGGCGGCAGATCTCGAGCCCGTTACCGAGCGGCTGCAGGCGCTCGGCTCCGACATTCCGCTGATCGCCAAGATCGAGAAGCAGCAGGCGGCCGAGAACGCCGAGGAGATCGTGCGCGCGGCAAGTGGCGGGATCATGGTGGCGCGGGGCGACCTTGGCATCGAGCTGCCGCTGGCACAGGTGCCGGTCGTGCAGAAGCGACTGATCCGGGGCGCCGGCCAGCGCTCCAAGCCGGCGATCACGGCGACGCAGATGCTCGCCTCGATGGTGACCGAGCGCCGGCCGACCCGGGCCGAGGTGACCGACGTCGCCAACGCGATCTTCGACGGCACCGACGCGGTGATGCTTTCCGAGGAGACCGCGGTCGGCCAGCACCCGGTCGAGGCGGTGCGGGTGATGGACCAGATCGCCCGTGCCACCGAGCCCGACCTTCCCTACGGCGATTGGCTCTTCACCCGCACCGACCAGACGACCCAGGACGTCGCCGACTCGGTCGCCCAGAGCGCCGTCGGCGCGGTCTACCGGCTCAACCTGGCGGCGATGGTGGTGCCGACCTCGAGCGGTCGCACCGCCCGCCTCGTCTCAGCCCACCGCCCGAAGGTGCCGGTTCTGGCGATCTCGCCGCGGATCGAGACGGTTCGTCGCCTCGGCCTGCTCTTCGGCGTCACCGCCGTCCTCAACGAGTACGAGACCGAGGTTCGCGGCCTGCTCGACGACTGCGCCGCCCTAGCGCTCCGCCACGGCGTCGCCAAGTCGGGCGATCTGATCGCGATCACGGCGGGTCTCCCCAATCAGGAGCTGGGCACCAACCTGTTCGAGGTCCACCGTGTTCCCTGACAGGTAGGCTGCCGCCTCAGTGACCGATTTCAACGCGATCGCGCAGGGAATGACGCAGGCGGTGCCCTTCGCCGGGCACCTCGGGCTGGAGATAACCAGCATCACCGAGGGCGAGGCGATCGTGCTCCTGCCGGAGCGCCCGGAGCTGACCAACCACGTCGGCTCCCAGCACGCGGGCGCCCTCTTCACGGTGGCCGAGACGGCTTCCGGCGCGGCCTTCGTCGGCGCTTTCGCCGAGCGGCTCGCCGAGGTGACGCCGCTCGCTCGCAGCGCCGAGATCTCCTACGAGAAGATCGCCAAGGGGCAGATCGAGGCGAGCGCCAAGCTGGGCGTGCCGGCGGCTGATGCGCTGGCAACTCTCGACGCCGAGGGCAAGGTCGAGTTTCCCTGCGAGGTCGAGCTGGCTGACAGCTCCGGCGTGCGGGTCGCCACCGCGACGGTGCACTGGCATGTGCGGCTGGACAAGCCGGCCGCAGCCGAGGCATGACCCTCGTCCGGCTCGACCGCGACGGCTCGGGCTTGGCCGTGGCCAGCTTCGACAGCCCGCCGCTCAACCTCTTTAACCGGCGGCTGTTCGAGGATCTGCAGGCCGCTGTCGCGGCGGTCGAGGCGGATCCGCCTCGAGCCCTGCTCTTCCGCGCCGAGGGACGCGCCGTCTCCGGCGGGGTGGATGTGCACGAGTTCGACGGGCTCACGCCCGAGAGCGCGAGCCGGCTCTGGGACGAGCTGATCGGGACGGTCGAACGGGTCGAAGCCCTGCCGCTGCCGGTCGTCTTTGCTGCCCACGCTCTCACCCTGACCGCTGCCTTCGAGCTGGCCCTGGGCTGCGACCTGATCCTCGCCGCGCGCTCGGCCAAGTTCGGCCTGGTCGAGAAAGTCGTTGGCCTGACCCCGTCGATGGGCGGCACTCAACGCCTTGCCGAGCGGGCCGGCAGCGGTCGCGCTCGCCACTTCGTGATCAGCGGCGAGCTCTTCGATGCCGAGGAGATGGAGCGTTGGGGTGTTGTCAACGTCCTCTTCGATGATGAGGGCTTCGACGATCGCGCCCGCGTCTACGCAGCGGAGCTTGCGGCCGGCCCGACCAAGGCCCACGCGATGACCAAACACATCCTGCGCCGCTATCGCGAGGGCGGCATCCCGGCAGCCGATCGGGCGGTCCGCGAGGACGCCGGCGACCTCTTCGCAACCGAGGACCTCCAGCGCGCCGTCAAGACCTTCCTCGACAGGGGCCCCGGCCACGCCGAGTTTCAAGGCCGCTGATCGCGGCACGGCTCCAAGCCCAGGCCCATAGAATCCCCCAGCAGAGGCCACCAAGCCTCGACCCGCGCCCGTAGCTCAGTTGGATAGAGCGTCGGTCTACGAAACCGAAGGTCACAGGTTCGAATCCTGTCGGGCGCGTTGGCGGAATCCGGCTTGTGGAGCGGAATTCCGGCATTTCGGGGGTCACTCGAATAGTGCGCGGGAGTCGGTGGGGCAACGCCTGGGGCAATGTGAGGTCGGGGAGAGGTTCGATCCTAGGCCTTGCGCCGGGTCGCCGGTCCACCTACGTTCGTGCGGCAAACGCGAATAAGAAGTGCCCCGGCGGCGCGCTAACGCCCCGGGGCCGGCACCGAAGTAGTAAGCCCTTCGATGCGGGAGAGACGGTACCGCCGTGACGTTTTGACGGCGGCATTGCCGGTGGCTCTTTCGGTGCCCCTACCGAAAGGAGGGCCGCCGTGCCCGACATGCCCATCGCCACGGATTGCGCCGAGTGCGGTCTTCCCAGCTACGCCGCCCAGGAGGCCCGAAACCAGCACGTCGTCCTCGGCTTCCTGCTTGAACAGCATCCAGCCCAGTTGACGATCCCAGAGGTTGCCCAGGCGCTCTACGCCCATCCTGGCGACTTTGCCAAGAGCGATGAAGTAGAGCGGGCGATCCGCGATCTCGTCGGCGGAGGGCTCCTGCACTGCCACGGCCCCTTCGTCCTGCCGACGCGAGCCGCCCTCTACTTCTTCGGCCTGGAGATGGAGTGATGGAGGTCGCGAGGCGCTTCGGCGAGAACTTGCGCCGACACCGCAAAGCGGCCGACATATCCCAGGAAGGGTTGGGACTGCTCTGCTCGCTCCATCGGACCGAGATTGGCCTGCTGGAGAGAGGGGAACGGACCCCTCGTATCGACACGCTGATCAAGATCGCCAGCGGCCTGGGCATCCGGATCGACTGCGCCCTTCTCGACGGCATCACCTGGACGCCAGCCACTATCGAGGTCGGAGCGTTCACGATTCTTGCTGGCTCCGAAGAGCACGCAGGCCTCAAGTAGCGCGCTACGGCTCCGCGAGTCTGGCAGTCGCCGAGCGCTGGCGTGGTCATCTCGGACCCGATTCAGGCGAGTAAAGCGAGCAGGCCGTTCGGTTCGCACTGCGGTTCGCACTGCGGTTCGCACTGCGGTTCGCCCTGGGGTTCGTTCTGCGGTTCGCACTGCACTTCGCACCGCCGCCGGACGAGTGACGCTCCAGGCTGCTTGTGGACTGGCTTTGCGACGGCTGCGGCTCGCTGACTTCTATTAGTCGTAAGAGGTTAGTTTCCGCAGAGTCGAGATTTCTTTGATCGCTCAGTTGTCGCCAGGCCTTGCGGGACACCCCGCCGCCGTCAACCTCGCCTGGCTCTGCTGACCTTCGCCTGTGGAGACCACCGCGCCTCGTTTCCCTCGGCGCGCTGGTCCTTATAATGTTTTGTCCGTCAACGTCAAAACGGGGCGGCGCCGCTGACACGGCCCGCCCCCGGCTCACGAGGTACAAGCTCATGAGCGTTTCCCAGGATACGTCGGCCCCTGTGGCCGGTCCAGGCTGCGGCGACAAGCGGCGGCTCGTCAAGACCAGGACGCCGGGCGTCTTTAAGCGGCTCGGCGCCGACGGCGACGTGCTCGGCTACGTCTGCGTCTTCCGCAGCGCCGGCAGGCAGCGCAAGCGCAGCGCCCGCACCTACGAGGAGGCAAAGCGGATCAAGCGCGAGAGCGAGACCGACCGCGATCGCGGCGAGCTGCAGGAGCGCATGACGATCACCTTCCTGCGCTACCTGGACGAATGGGTCGAGCGTTACCGCGGCCAGGGCCGCCGCGGCTTCCGCGAGAACACTCGCGACGAATACCGCCGCTTGATCGGCGCTTACGTTCGCCCCTACTTCTCCGGGAGGCTCGAGCTGACCGAGCTGACCACCTACGAGCTTGCGCGCTTCCAAGACTGGCTGGCCGACGAGGAGGAGCAGGGCAAGCGCCTCGGCAATCGCACGATCTCCAACATCTTGATGCCGATCCGCGCCGCCTTGGCGACCGCCAAGCGCGAGGGTCTAATCCGCCACAACCCGGCTCAGGGCCTCGCACTGCCCCAACGCGAGCGAGTCGCGGGCGACGAGGAAGAGATCAAAGTTTTCAGCCGTGAGCAGCTCGCCGCGATCCTGGCAATGGCGCCCGAGCGTCACCGGCCGCTTTTCGAGCTCCTGGCGACCTGCGGCCTGCGGATCAGCGAGGCGATCGCCCTCCAGCGCCTGCACCTCCAGATTGACGCCGAGCAGCCCGAGGTCTGCGTCCGCCGTGCCATCGTCCGCGATCGGACCGCGCCGCCCAAGAGCAAGTACGGCCGCCGCGAGGTCCGTCTACCGGCACCGCTCGTCGTAAGGCTGCGCGCCCATCTCGCCACCCAACGAGATCAAGACTCGACCGCCCTTGCTTTCCCCAGCGAAGTGGGCGGCCCGCTCGCCCCCGGCAACCTCCGCCGCCGCGTCCTCAAGCCTCTCGTAGAGGCGGTCGGCACTCCTTGGGCGGGCTTCCACACTTTCCGCCACACCTTCGCCTCGCTCCATCTCAGCCAGGGCACCAACCTCCTCCAACTGAGCCGCGCCCTCGGCCACCACTCACCCGCCTTCACGCTGACCCGCTATACGCACCTACTGCCCGGAGACGAGGCACCGCCCCTTGATTTCGCGCACAGCGACCCGAGATGAGACAACCGTGAAAGTTCAGGTCAGGTCGAGTTTTTCGCGCTCAGCGTCAGCTTCTGTGAGCGTGATGATCGGCTCGCCCTGGTCTGGCTCTGAAAACTCGATAGTCAGCTTCCCTCGGGCGGGCTTACCGAGCCCGGTAGCGCTGGCCTTCCACTGAACGGCATATGAGCCGGGTCCGGGAACTCGCAGCGAGAAAGCAGGCACGTCCCGATGATCATGTTGATTGACTCGGCCGAGCTCGTAGTCGATGACCGGCGCGTCTTCTTCTATCGAGTAGCGGGCCTTGTCGGTTCCCGGAAGGTAGATCGGCTCGATCTCCGGCATAGCCCTCTCGAGAGCACTTCGCGGCAGGAGACTCCCTATTCCAGGACTGAAATGGGGTCTGGTTGGAGGCGAGCCAGCGCGAGGTAGCTTTCCGGCTAGTAGGAAGCCATTCGGGAAGCGCAGCCGTAGGTGAACATGATCCGCTGGCGCGTGTCCCAGCTCCCGAATCCGTAGCTCACCCTCGAAGACTTTCAGATGCTCGCCGCGCGACTTCTCTAGCTGCTCTAGCCAGCGGACGAGCTTGTGCTCATACGAGGAGACCTTGCTTTCAAACTCCTTCAACGCCTCGTCGGTTGCCCCTGAGAGTGAGGCTTGAATGCCAGCGACAGCGGTTTTGGCCAGTATTCGGCCAACCGCGTCGTCTGGTCCTAGCTGGGGTTCTGGCCGCTCTGGCATCGTCGCCAGCGCGAGGTCAACCTGCTCTTGGAGAATCGCCTGCTTGTCGAGTGGGCGCACTGACCAAGTCGGCACGAGATCCAGCCGGGTTGGATCAGGTGTATCTCGAACGAGAACCTGCAAGCGCGGGCGCGACGGCAACAGCAGCAATCCGAGCGAGAGGACGCCGCACATACCCGCCAGAAGCGTCACTCCATCGAACAGGCCACGCGCCAACGTCGCCCAGACGCAAAGGCCCAATGCGATCAATAGGGCGGGTGGCCCGAAGAGCCGCCGAGGCGGAAGTTCTTTAAACCTGTCGAACACGTTCACCTCAAAGAACTTGCCATAAGAGGCGGTCAGGAGAACTGCCCGGCCCTCCGAGATCGCCCTAGTAGCGGGTCGGTAGGTGTCTTATAAGCAACGCGCCGGTGCAGTGCTTAGCATCGCTTGATCGCTTTGTCTGAGCCACATGAGATCGACTTCCTGCCGCTGGTCAAGGCATATCCGGCGCTGAGTCGTCGCTACGGCGAGGTCTCTTGCATTGCTGGGCTGGACATGAAAACGAGCGAGTGGATTCGGCTCTATCCGGTCCCGTTTAGGACGCTCGAAGATGCGCAGCAGTTTCGGAAGTACCAGCCGATCCGGGCGAAGGTCCAAAGGCCGCGTGACGATCGGCGCCCCGAGTCATGGCGGGTCGATGCGGAATCGATTGAGGTGGTCGGTCCGGCGCTGAGTGTGGAGCATGAATGGGCGGCACGACGGCCAATCGTTGAGCCCGCGATCGGCGAGTCCATGTGCGCCGTCAGGAAAGCTCAGAAAGAAAATGGAACGTCCCTTCAGATGTTCCGTCCAAGAGAGGTTCTGGAACTCATAATCGAGGACGCTGAGCCAGATCCGGAGAAGGGTAGACAGGCCGAGGATTGGGGTGACCGGACCCCGTTCATCGGTCCACCCCGAGTGAGAGTCCGGGGCTGACTGGGACGTTCGTGTTGCCGATTCGCTGCCAGCTGGCAGCGAATCGATCAGGCGACATCATGCCAAGGGCCGAGTGAGGGTGGTTGGC